>JAIBDN010000127.1 GCA_024686215.1 Gammaproteobacteria bacterium
AATAGCGTTACTGGGGTGGTAGTGGCTGCGATAGAACTGCAGTAATTCTTCGTAACTTAAATCTGGAATGTGTTCCGGATCGCCGCCACTGTTGTAATGGTAAGTACTGCTGGGAAATAACTGCTCGCACAGCTTGCTCCACAGGGTGCTGCTTACCGAGCTCATGGCGCCCTTCATCTCGTTGAACACCACCCCTTTAAACACCAGCTCGCTATCGGGGTTGTCCGCTTCGGCGAATTCCACCCTGTGGCCTTCCTGGGCAAAGTCCAGTGGATCCAGGCGTGAAAAGAACACGGCATCCAGGTACACCTGCAGCAGGTTGTCGAAGTCCTTGCGATTCTGGCTGGCAAATGGATAGGCCGTCCAGTCAGAGCTGGTAAATGCATTCATAAAGGTATTCAGAGAGCGCCGCAGCATCATAAAAAACGGATCGCGGACGGGGTAGCGTTCGCTGCCGCACAGGGCGGTGTGCTCAAGAATGTGGGCGACGCCGGTGGAGTCCCCAGGTACCGTGCGCAAAGCCACCAGGAACACGTTTTCGCTGGTGCTGGAAGCCAGGTGGTAGTGCATGGCACCTGTTGCGGTGTGCTCAAACTGCTGTACCTGAATGTTCAGGGATTCTATGGTCTGTTGGCGCAGGGCGGTGAAGGCCGGGTGGGCTTGCGGCAAGGTGGCAGTGTTATTGCTCATGAACAGTCTCTGGTTGGGGCGGGAATATGCAGGGGGCTCATTCTAGGGCAAGTCTGTCTCTTTGGGCAGTATTTCTATGCGATACAGCCACGGCCAGCGTTTGCCGGTCACCCAGATGCTGCCGTCCGTGGGGTTGCGGGCAATGCCATTGAGCACATCAGTCCCGCGGCGGCGCTCGTGGTCTGGCAATAACCCGCTCAAGTCGATGTTGCCCAGCACCTCACCATTTACCGGGTCGATAATCACGATCCGATTAGTGCGCCAGACATTGGCCCAGATGCGGCCGTCCACCCACTCCAGCTCATTAAGCTGGCGCAGTGCCTGCCCACGCTCTGTTATCGCGATACTGCGCTGGACTTTCCCTGTTTCCGGTGACAGGAAGTGCAGTTTGTCGCTACCGTCGCCGTAGATCAGTAGTTCGCCGTCGGTGGTCATACCCCAGCCCTCGCCGGGGAGGGGGAAACTGTGATGCGGCTGCATCTGCTCTCTCGCATAGACCAGCAGCTTGCGGTTCTTCCAGGTGAGTTGGTAAATGCTGTTACCCAGCACAGTGACACCCTCGGCAAAAATACGCGCATGCAGTTTACGTGATTGCAGTAATTCCCCCTGGGGAAAACTGTAGCGTAACAAGTGCGACTGGCCGTAGTTGCCGGTGCTGACATACAGTGAATCGTCAATGATCTGCAGTCCCTGGACGAAGTTCTCCCGGGACTGGGGCAAGCGTTCGCCTACCCGGTACGTGTATTGCTGCACGGCTACTGCCAGATTGGGCAGCAGAAGTAGAAGCAAAGTAAGGCGCTGCAGTATTTTCACTTCATATCCGGTTGCGGGCGAGATCTCTGAGTAAAAAACGCGCGGGCGCCAGGGCGCGTTGTAATTCCCTGCTAAGCGGGATCGGTTCGCCACATATCTGGCTGGCCAGTACCTCCGCCGCCAGCGGTGTGGAGGTCAGACCGCGGGAACCGTGCCCGCTGCTGAGATACAGGCCGGACTTAAACTCGCCTTTGCAATCAATAACCTGCCGAGCATTTTTACGCAGCTGCGCATAGTTGTGCAAGAAGGCATCTCTGTCGGGAACCCTGCCTGCCAGCGGCAGGTAATCGGGGCTGGCACAGCGGTAGCCAACCCGGCCCTGCAATTGTGATACATCCAGGTTTGCCAGGGTTTCACGCAGGGCGGGTACGGCGGCGGCGAGCCGGGACAGGTTGTAGGTATGCTCGTCGTCGCGCAGGGCTGAGTCTTCGTCATGCAGTACGAAGGTGGCCCCTATACAGTGCTGCCCGGCGCTGGCCGGGGCGATATAACCCTCGTGACACAACGCCGCGCGTAATTCTCGCAAGGGCGCGCTTTGCGGCAGTTGCGTGGTTTGTCCGCGAATAAGCTGCACTGGTAGCCAGTCCAGGCCACTCATGTGGGTTACCGATGTCCCGGTAGCTATTACCGCGCAGGAAGCCTGCGCCAGCACTTTGCCATCGCCCATTGCATTCCAGCCAGGATTGCTCGTGCACAGTTCTATGGCACCGCAGTTTTCCATGACAGTTACACCGGGGTGGCTGGTCA
>JAIBDN010000025.1 GCA_024686215.1 Gammaproteobacteria bacterium
GCACGACAACTATGAAATTTTTCAAGCGTAAAAAAACGGCGGATGAGCCAGCGGTAGTCAGCACAGAGGATCCTGCACAGCAACAAGAGCAGGTCGCCATAGCCGATGCAGCAGTGTCCAAGACCGGCGCGCCAATCCACAACCCTGAGCAGCCCGAGCTCGTCGAGTCCGTGGCGAATGCCCCGCAGCCATCCGCGCAACCGGCACCTGCAGTTGAACCCGATGTGGCGCCTGCTGCACCGCCGGATAGCGCAGAAAGCGCAGGATTTTTTGGCCGCTTGCGGCGCGGCCTGGGTCGAACCAGCAATACGCTGGTGCACGGGGTGGGCACGCTTTTTCTGGGCCGCAAGGAAATTGACGATGAGCTTTTAGAAGAGCTCGAGTCGCGCCTGCTGCTGGCCGATGTAGGCGTGGATGCCACAGTAGAAATTATCAGTCACCTCACCGGGCGGGTCGCGCGTAATGAGCTGACCAGTCCGGAGGCCCTGCAGGCCGCGTTGCAACAAGAACTGCTGGCGTTGCTGCAACCCTGCGAAAAGCCCCTGGATGTGAGTGGCGGCAAACCCTACGTGATATTGATGGTGGGTGTAAACGGGGTGGGCAAGACAACTACCATTGGGAAATTGGCGCGACGTTATATGGCCGAGGGCCGCTCGGTAATGCTGGCTGCCGGGGATACTTTTCGTGCTGCGGCGGTGGAGCAGTTGCAGGTTTGGGGCGAGCGCAATGACGTACCGGTGGTGGCACAGCACACCGGTGCCGACAGCGCCTCGGTGATTTTTGATGCCCTGAAGGCCGCCCAGAGCAGGAATGTCGATGTTTTGATTGCCGATACAGCCGGACGCCTGCACAACAAGGACAATCTCATGGAGGAGTTGAAAAAAGTCGTGCGTGTTATGGGTAAGCTCGACGACGCGGCACCGCATGAGGTGATGTTGGTACTGGATGCAGGTACCGGCCAGAACGCGTTGGCACAGGCGGCACATTTCCAGCAATGGGTAGGCGTCACGGGTATCAGCTTGACCAAGCTGGATGGCACCGCCAAGGGCGGGGTGATTTTCGCGATAGCCCGCAAGCTGGGGCTGCCGATTCGCTATATCGGTGTGGGCGAAGGAGCGGAAGACCTGCGACCCTTCCAGGCGGAACAATTTATCGATGCTCTGTTTGCCGGAGACGATGGCACTGCATGATCAGTTTTGAGCGGGTCAGCAAACGCTACGCGGAAGGGCACGATGCCCTGCGTGAAGTCAGCGTAGACATAAACCGGGATGAGCTGGTTTTTCTCACTGGGCATTCCGGTGCTGGCAAGAGCAGTATGCTGCGCTTGATTATGTTGATGGACCGGCCTACGCGTGGCCAGGTGAGCATAGACGGCCGCAATCTGGCAGCGATTGGTGCCCGCGGGGTGCCTGCGCATCGCCGTGATATTGGGGTGGTATTCCAAAACCATCAACTATTGTTCGACAGGCCAGTATTCGACAACGTGGCTCTACCTCTGATGATAGCGGGTTACGATCACCGCGAAGTGGGCCGCAGGGTGCGCGCCGCGCTGGACAAGGTAGGATTATTGGAGCGCGAGCGAGCCATGCCGGTTACCTTGTCCGGAGGCGAACAGCAGCGCGTGGGCATCGCCCGCGCTGTGGTCGGGAAGCCTAAAATCTTGCTGGCAGATGAGCCCACGGGCAACCTGGATCCGGCGCTATCTGCCGAGATCATGCAGCTGTTCGAGGAGTTCAACCAGGTGGGTGTCACGGTGTTGATCGCCAGTCACGACCTGGCGCTGATCTCCAGGTTGCGTCACCGTATTATTACGCTGCGCGAAGGCCGCCTGGTAACCGGGAGCAGCGTGTGAATACGCGGCGAGCAGTATCAGCCCGGCGTGAAGGCGCCAGCCAAAGTCGCGCCGGTTTTCGGGATCTGTATAACGCCTGGCTGCGCCACCACCGACTTTCCGCCGCCGATAGCCTGTTTCGCGTGTTGGACAATCCGCTGTCCAGCGCCATGACCTGGCTGGTTATCGGTATCGCACTGGCTTTGCCAGTAGGCTTGAACGTGGCTTTGGATAACGTTGGCCACCTAAGTACCAATTGGGACAGCCCGGCACAAATTTCGCTGTTTCTGAGGGATGGCATGTCATCCACCAAGGCCAGAGAACTTCAGGCAACGTTAGCGCAGCGTGACGATGTGGCGGAAACCCGATTTGTCTCCAGAGAGGAGGCCCTGGAGGAGTTCAGTGCCCTGTCCGGGTTTGCCGATGTGCTGGCCAGCCTGGAGGAGAACCCACTGCCCAACCTGATCCTGGTTTCCCCGCATACCGACGATCAGAACACTGACGTAGCGGTGCTGCGGAAGGAACTTGAAGCGCTTCCTGAAGTAGCACAGGCCGTTTTGGATATGGCATGGTTGCAGCGCCTCAACAGCCTGATGGACCTCACGCGGCGTCTGGTGCTGGCGGTGGGTGGGTTGCTGGTACTGGGTGTCGTGCTGATTCTTGGAAACACCATTCGGCTGGCGATCGAGAGCCGGCGGGATGAAATCGTTATCGTAAAACTTGTGGGGGGCAGCAATGCCTTTGTGCGCCGGCCTTTTCTTTACACGGGGCTTTGGTATGGCGTGGGTGGTGGCGTTTTCGCCGCCTCCCTGGTGGCAGTATCCCTGTGGTTTCTCGCTGAGCCCGTGGGCCAGCTGGCGGCGCTGTATCAGAGCAGTTTCCAGCTCAGTGGCCTGGGGGTGATGGGCGCGCTTAACCTGGTGATACTCGGGGGTATGTTGGGCCTTGCCGGGGCTTGGCTGGCCGTTACGCGTCACCTGGCAGCGATTGAGCCGCATTGAACACGGGAATATTAGATTCCCCGTAACTCACTGAAAAACAACAGTAATAGATATTTTTCTTAGCCTATTCGGGAACTTATACACGATTAGCACTCTAATACAAAGAGTGCTAAAATCGGCGCCGTCAATTATGGAGAACAGTGTATGAGTAAGAGTCTGCAGCCTGTGGACCAGATGGTTCCCGGAGCCAATCTCCCCGCCTATGTACAGGCAGTGGGTAGCATTCCGATCCTGAGTGTGGAGCGGGAGCGAGAGCTGGCAGAAGATCTTTACTTTAATGACAACCTGCAGGCAGCGCGGGAGCTGGTGATGTCCCATCTGCGTTTCGTGGTGCATATCGCGCGCAGTTATTCGGGCTACGGTCTGGCAGAAGCCGACCTGATCCAGGAAGGTAATGTCGGCCTGATGAAGGCTGTAAAGCGCTACAACCCTGAAAAGGGCGTACGACTGGTGTCTTTTGCCGTGCACTGGATTAAGGCAGAAATGCACGAATACATCCTGCGCAACTGGCGGATTGTTAAGGTGGCGACCACCAAGGCCCAGCGCAAATTATTTTTCAACCTGCGCGGTGCCAAGAAGACCCTGGCGTGGCTGAGTGCCGAGGAAGCCCAGGCGGTAGCTGATGATCTGGGTGTGGATGTTAAGGAAGTGCAGCGTATGGAGGGCCGGCTGAGCAGCCGTGACCTGGCCTATGATATGCCCAGCGATGCAGATGATGACGACGCCTGGCAAGCACCGCAGGCTTTCCTGCAAGATCACAGTGCCGACCCGGCGCAGATGGTGGAGTCCAGCGACTGGCAGCAAAACAGCGAAGCGCAGCTGCATGAGGCTCTGGCTGGACTGGATGAGCGCAGCCGCGACATTCTGGCACAGCGTTGGCTTTCCGAAGAAAAATCCACCCTGCATCAGCTGGCGGCACAGTATGAGGTTTCGGCCGAGCGTATCCGCCAGCTTGAGCAGAACGCGATGAAAAAACTGCGGACCGCAATAGCGGCCTGATTCTTCCCCAGGGGCGGTAACAACCGCCCCGTTGTGTATTACAATCTCCCCATGGCAAAACTATTTATTACACTGGCCTCTCTGAGCGGCATGCTCGCGGTAATGCTGGGCGCTTTTGGTGCCCACGCTTTGCGTGGCAAATTGGACGACTACGCCCAGGGCGTGTTCGAAACAGCAGTGCAATACCAGTTCTACCATAGCCTGGCGCTATTGGCAGTCGGTGTACTGGCGATTTCTCAACCGCAAACGGTAATGCTCAAAAGCAGCGGCTGGTTGTTTTTCATCGGTATCCTGATATTTTCCGGCAGCCTATATACCCTCAGCTTTACTGGCCTGCGTTGGTTGGGAGCGATTACTCCCCTGGGTGGCCTGGCACTGATTGCGGGCTGGGCCTGTCTGGCCGCTACCGGCTGGAAACTGCTTGTCTGATCCCGCTATGACCGACATCGATAAGCGGCGTATTCGCAGCTACGTGCTGCGCAGGGGGCGCATGACCCCGGGGCAGCAACGTGCCTATGAGCAGAACTGGCAGCGTTGTGGTTTAGCGTACAGTCCTCAACCGCTGGACTTTGCCGCGGCCTTTGGACGTGCCGGCCCGTTGGTACTGGAGATCGGCTTTGGTATGGGTCAGTCTCTGGTAGAGATGGCCGCTGCGGCCGCAGACACTAATTTTATTGGCATTGAAGTACACAGGCCTGGTGTAGGCAGGTTGCTGCACGCCATGGAAGAACGCAAAGTAGACAATATCCGTGTTTATTGTCACGACGCGGTAGAAATACTGCGTGATTGTATCCCCGATGGCTCCCTGGATACGGTACAAATTTTCTTTCCGGACCCCTGGCACAAAAAACGTCACAACAAGCGCCGCCTGATCAAGCCGCCCTTCGTGGAACACCTGGTGAGCAAATTGAAACCCGGTGGCACCCTGCATCTTGCTACTGACTGGGAAAACTATGCCGAGCAGATGATGGAAGTCCTCAGCGCCACGGCAACCCTCGCCAATACCCAGCCTGCCAAGCAATATGCACCCCGGCCGGAGCACCGCCCACTGACCAAGTTCGAACTGCGTGGTGAGCGACTGGGGCATGGTGTTTGGGATTTGATCTTCGTGCGTCGATAGAGGTTTAGGTCGGATCATCTGCGACCCGCGCCGTTAAGGCCGTTAGCCGATTGCGGACACGCCGTGAACCCATCCATGGGGGCTTGGGCTGCGGAGGGCCGCCCCCGACGTCCTGCCTCGCACAGTCCGCAACCGACTAACGGACTTAACCGCACTCCCAGCTATCCTGGATTCGATTGCTCGCAAAAAGCCAGGGTCTGTAGCGCGCTAGGTTAAAAGAACTCGGCTACAACAGAATCCAAAAAACGACGCCCAAGGGCAGTGGTTCGAATAGTACTTTCGACCTGCTCTAGTAAGCCGCGATCAATGAGCTGTTCCAGCTGTGTTTGTATGCTCGAGATAGGCAATCCAGTGCGGCTCTCAAACAGAGAAATAGTGAAGCCCTGGTTCAGGCGCAGCGCGTTGAGCATAAACTCACCGGGAATCTCATCCCGCGTCAGTACCCGGGTACTGGCGGTAAACGCGCCGGCAGCGGAGGACATATAGTCCCCCGGTTGACGCCGTTTGGCGGTGCGCTGGATGCTGCCATCCGGGGCAGTAATCTTGCCGTGTGCTCCCGCGCCGATACCCAGGTAGTCACCGAAAGACCAGTAGTTGCGATTGTGCCGACACTCGAATCCCGGCTGGCTATAGGCGGACACCTCATACTGCTGCTGGCCGTTAGAGATAAGTAAGTGCTCACCTTCATCTTGTATATCAGCGAGCATATCTTCTACGGGCAGGCTCGGTGGTCGTTTGTGGAATACCGTATTGGGCTCTATGGTGAGCTGGTACCAGGACAGATGCGCAGGCTGGTAGGACAGGGCGGTGCGCAGGTCGGCGTCAGCTGATTCGATACCCTGGCCTGGCAGGCCGTGCATCAGGTCGATGTTGAAACTGTCGAAGCCTGCGGCGCGGGCGAAGTCGATAGCGGCGTGGGCCTGCTCACTGTTATGTACCCGGCCCAGGGCCTGTAGTTGCTCGTCCTGAAAGCTCTGTATTCCCAGCGACAGGCGGTTGATACCGGCGGCGCGGAAGGCAGCGAATTTATCTGCCTCGGCGCTGCCGGGGTTGGCTTCCATAGTGGCTTCCAGAGTCGGTGACAGGGCTATGCGATTGCCAAGCTCCTTGAGCAGTCTAGCGATGCCTGGTGCTGAAAACAGGCTGGGCGTGCCGCCGCCGATAAACAGGGTTGCCACTTCGCGCTGGTGCAACTGTGGAATATCAGCGTCCAGGTCCTGGAGCAGGGCATCAATGTATTGCGCTTCGGGTAGATCCCGGGTTTCGTGTGAATTGAAGTCGCAGTAGGGACACTTGCGTTCACACCAGGGCAGGTGGATATACAGCCCCAGGGGGGGTAATTCCATCAGCGCTCGCGCAGGGCCTCGAGCAAGAGAGCACTGGCCCTGGCCCGATGGCTGATACGATTCTTAACGTCGGAGGGTAATTCGGCAGAACTGCACTGCTGGTCGGGAACGTAAAATAGTGGGTCGTAGCCAAAGCCCTGCTCCCCCCGGGGTTCCAGCAGGATACTTCCTTCCCAGCTTGCCTGGCATACCAGGGGGGTGGGATCTGCGCCGTGGCGCATGTAGACCAGCACGCACTGAAAGCGCGCCCCGCGTTGCTGCTCGGGTACGCCGCTCAATGCCTCCAGCAGTTTACGATTATTACCCGCGTCGCCTTGACCTGAATAACGCGCCGAGTAAATACCAGGGGCACCTTGCAGATAATCAACTTCCAGGCCGGAGTCATCGGCAATGGCAGGCAGGCCGCTGTGTTGGGCTGCAGCCCGGGCCTTGATAATGGCATTTTCTACAAAGCTGAGACCATTTTCGTCGACCTCCGGGACTGCAAATTCAGCCTGGAATTTTAGTTCCACTCCCAGTGGGGTGAGCACTTTACCCAACTCGCGTAATTTCCCGGCATTACCACTGGCCAGGACGACTGTTCGGAAATCTGTCATCAGTTGATATACAGCTGGTGCTTGAGTTTGAAGGTATAGGTCTGGTCAGCGCCTTGCGGGCGGAAATCCACTTCGAAGAAGCGCCACTCTTCATTGATGAATTTGAATTCTGCGATGTAGTAAATCGCGGTCCCCTCGCTGATTTCCTGAAATTCCAGAAACTGGTTCTGGATCAGGTCCCAGGTGCGCCCCTTGAGTAGCATATTCCTGGCCACGTCAGTGCCGTCCTCGAGTTTCTCACGCACCGCAAGATTGAGAATAGCGCTTTTCTTACCGCGGGTAATACCGTAAGAGGCGGCTACCTCAGGCTGCAGAAATGTGCTGTTAACCACACTGTAATGCAGTTCATAGGGGCCGAACATTTCAGATTGCTGGGCGCTGGCGGCAGATGCAAACAGCACCAGCAGTGTCAGCGATAACAAGGTCTTGTTACTGCGCATAGTCATCTTCACCGGGTAATGTGATAGATCGCCGTGGTGGCGAACAAGTTGGGCCAGGTGCCGGCCAGCACTGGCTGGCGCTGGGTGTTGCCCACCACATCTCTGGCCAGTATATGAATACCCTTGTTGTAGCACAGGGCCTCAAAATCGCGCACCGTACAGAAATGAATATTGGGGGTGTCATACCAATGATACGGCATAAATCGCGAAACCGGCATACGCCCGCGCGTACCGAGATAGAGACGGCAGCGCCAATGGCCGAAGTTGGGGAAGGTGACGATGCACTGCCGCCCTATACGCAGCATTTCATCCAGGACCTTGTCAGGGTAGTGCACGGCCTGCAGGGCGTGGGCCATTACCACTGTATCGAAACTCTGGTCCGGAAAATTGGACAGGCCCTCATCCATATTTTGTTCGACAATATTGAGCCCGCGCGAAACTGCCGCGGTAATCATGTCGTCATCTATCTCCAGTCCGGTACCGCGCACCTGCCGCTGGTCACGTAGCAACTGGAGAAATTCCCCATCGCCACAGCCCAGATCGAGAACCCTGGAGCCAGGGTCTATCCACCGCAGGATGTGTGCCAGGTCAAGACGCATCAGGCTTCATCTCCCACGCGCTGCATGTAGGCGCTGAATGCAGTGAGATAGCGTGGTATGGGCATCAAAAACGCGTCGTGACCCCCGTCTGCATCGATATCGAAATAACTGACAGGCTTGTCAGCGGCGATCAAGGCGTCGACAATTTCGCGCGAGCGCGCCGGAGAAAACCGCCAGTCGGTGGAAAAAGACATCACCAGGAAGCTGCACGTGGCCTGGCTAAAGGCGGCCACAGGGTCGTGTCCGTATTCGCGGGCCAAATCAAAGTAATCCAGAGCGCGGGTCATCAATATATAGGTATTGGCGTCAAAGCTACCTGAAAACTGATTGCCCTGGTAGCGCAGGTAACTTTGTACCTGGAATTCCACGTCTCCGTCGCTGCCCTGGTCCAGGGTACCCGAGCGCAGTGCACGGCCAAACTTGTTGGCCATGGCATCATCGGACAAGTAGGTGATATGCCCAACCATGCGGGCCAGGGCCAGGCCCTGGGCCGGTAGGGTGCCTCGTTCCTGGTAGTAGCCCTCAGAAAACGCGGGGTCGGAGACGATGGCCTGGCGTGCAACTTCGTTGAAAGCCAGGTTCTGTGCGCTGAGCTTCATTGCCGCGGCAATGACCACGCAGTGCTTTACCCGGTCGGGGTATTCCAGGGCCCAGCGCATGGCTTGCATGCCCCCCAGACTGCCGCCGATTACCGCGGCCCAGCAATCGATACCCAGGCGATCTGCCAGAAGTGCCTGGCTGTGCACCCAGTCGCGTGCCCGCAGTGCAGGGAAATCAGGACCCCAGGGCTTCCCGGTTTCGGGGTTGGTAGAGCTGGGCCCGGTGGAACCATGGCAGCCGCCCAGGTTGTTCAGGCTGACCACAAAAAAGCGCAGTGTATCGATGGGCTTGCCGGGGCCAATACATTCATCCCACCAACCGGGTCGCTTGTCATCGCCGGCGTGGTAGCCGGCGGCATGATGGTGGCCGCTGAGGGCGTGACACACCAGTACGGCGTTGGAACACTGGGCATTCAGCTCACCGTAAGTTTCGTATACCAGCTCATAGCCGGGCAGGCTGCGACCGCAGGCCAACAGCAGTGGCTGGTCAAAGCGGGCTATCTGCGGCGTAACAATGCCTACCGATTGGCTGTCAGTGGATGTATTCACAGCTACCCAATCACAAACCAATAACCAGTGCCGGGTGCAGGCCTACGCCCGCGGCCATGTGGCGCAGGGCGATCTGGATGATATTGATCAGTATGAACAGCAGTATGGGAGAGAAATCCATACCGCCCATGGCGGGCAGCGCCTTGCGGAAAGGCGCCATTACCGGCTCGGTGATCTGGTGCAGCAGGTAAATAGCGGGCTGGTTACTGCCGGGTGCCACCCAACTGAGAATAATCATCCCCAGCAGGGCGAAGAAGTAGATATTCACCAGCAGACCAATCACCCCAAGCGCCGACCACACCAGCAGTAACAGGATATTGGGCATACCCAGGCCGTTGATCAGCAACAAGGCCACAATGGCCCCCAGCTGCAGTAGCAGGGCGAGTAGCAAAGACGCCATGTCGATACCCGCGAAACCGGGTACTACCCTTCTTAGCGGCAATACCAGAGGATTGGTAATCTTCACCAGGAACTGGCTGATCGGGTTGTAAAAATCTGCGCGTACTACCTGCAGCAGGAAGCGTAGCAGCATCGCAACCAGGTACACAGTGAGCAGTGTTTGAATCAGGTAACCTAAAATTTCGTTGAGGGCGCCCATGGCTTTATCGGTCTCCGCTAACCCATTTCTTGCGCCATTTCAGCCGCGCGTTGTGCCGCGGCATCCATAGCATTATTTACCAGCTGGCGCAGGCCATCTGTCTCGAATTGTTGTACCGCACGCTCTGTGGTGCCACCCGGGCTGGTGACCCTGCGGCGTAACTCCACCAGATCGACATCGTTTTCCAGTGCCATGCGCGCAGCCCCCAGGCCGGTTTGCATAGCCAGCGTAGAGGCGGTATCGCGATCAAGCCCCAAATCGCAACCGGCGTCTATCATGGCCTCCATGAACAGGAAAAAGTAGGCCGGCCCGCTGCCTGACAGGGCGGTAATGGCATCCAGTGCCTGTTCTGAATCTACCCAGCAGGTAATACCCACGGCATCCAGAATGGCCTGGGCATGCCCGCGTTGCTCCGCGCTGACATTGCTGTTGCCGTACAGACCGCTGGCGCCGCACCCCAGCAGGGCAGGCGTGTTGGGCATACAGCGCACGATGGCGGCATCTGCTCCAAGCCGCACAGTCATGGCAGCGATGGTGACACCGGCAGCGATCGAGATGACCAGCGCGCCGTTGGCGGCTACAGCAGGGGCGATACTGGCAGTGGCCTCAGCCATCACCTGTGGCTTTACGGCCATAATAATAACGTCGGCGTGAGCAACCGCTGTGGCGTTGTCGGCACAAACTGTGATCGGGGCCATCTCCTGCAGCCGCTGCAGGCTGTCGGGGAACGGGTCGGCGGCGCTGATAAGACTGGCCGGGTGTCCACTTTCCAGCAGGCCACCGATGATACTGCTGGCCATATTGCCTGCGCCTACGAATGCGATATGTGGTGTGTTCAAAGACTGACTCATTGTTGGTTGCTGGAATTCAATCGCGCAGTATACACGGCGTGCCGAGGCAAAATCATCTGTTGCGCGGGCCGAACAGGGCGGTGCCTATGCGCACAATGGTAGAGCCCTCTGCAATGGCGGCCTCCATATCACCGGACATGCCCATGGACAGTGTGTCCAGCTGCGGAATCTGGCTGCGCAGTTGGGTAAACGCTGTGTGCAGCTGCGCAAAAGCATCTCGCTGGTGTTCCTTGTCGGGGCTGGCACTGGGGATAGCCATCAGCCCGCGCAACTGTAAATGCGGTAACTGGCTGACCTCCTGGGCCAATTGCGGCAACTGTTGTGGTGTGACGCCGGATTTGCTGGTCTCCCCGGAGATGTTCACCTGCAGGCATACCTGCAACGGCGGGAGTTGCACGGGGCGCTGTTCATTGAGTCGGCGTGCAATCTTTACCCGGTCTACGCTGTGCACCCAGTGAAAATGGCTGGCGATGGCTCGGGTTTTATTGGACTGGATCGGGCCGATGAAGTGCCAGACAAGATCCAGGTCATGCAGGTCATCGATCTTTTCCAGCGCCTCCTGCAGGTAACTCTCGCCAAACTCGCTTAAACCGTAGCTGTGGGCCGCGCGAATATCGTCTGCCGGGCGTGTTTTACTTACCGCGAGCAGTAATATGTCATCTGCGCAGCGCTGGCTTTTTTCTGCGCTGAGTCGTACTCTTTCCCGGAGCTTTGCTATATTGTCGCCAAGCGGCTGCATATTCATGCCGTGAATGGTAGCCGATTCAGTACAGGCGAGGCGACTACAGAATAAAATTACGCGACAGGGAGCGTTGTCGTGTGGCGATAATTCGCCAGGGATAAGTCGGTGAAAATAACCGACAGCGGAGGGGACCGTATGGATATAACAGAACTTCTGGCGTTCAGCGCCAAACAGGGTGCGTCTGACCTACACCTGTCTTCTGGCTTGCCGCCAATGATCCGCGTGGATGGCGATATTCGCCGCATTAACCTGCCTCCTATGGAGCATAAGCAGGTTCATGAACTGATCTACGACATCATGAATGACAAACAACGCAAGGATTACGAGGAGTTCCTGGAGACCGACTTCTCTTTCGAGGTGCCCGGTGTTGCTCGTTTTCGTGTTAATGCGTTCAACCACAACCGAGGCGCCGGCGGTGTATTTCGTACCATTCCATCCAAGGTCCTAACCATGGACGACCTGGGCATGGGCCAGGTATTTCGTGATATTTCCATGATGCCGCGCGGCCTGGTTCTGGTGACCGGGCCCACCGGCTCGGGCAAGTCCACCACCCTTGCGGCGATGATTGATTACATCAACGACAATAAATACGAACACATACTTACCATCGAAGACCCCATCGAATTCGTGCACGAGAGCAAGAAGTGCCTGGTTAACCAGCGCGAAGTGCATCGCGACACCCTGGGCTTCTCCGAGGCTTTGCGCTCGGCCTTACGCGAAGACCCCGATATCATTCTGGTGGGCGAATTGCGTGATCTGGAGACTATCCGTCTGGCACTAACGGCGGCGGAAACCGGGCACCTGGTATTCGGTACGCTGCACACAACCTCGGCAGCCAAGACCGTGGACAGGATCATTGACGTATTTCCAGCGGCGGAAAAAGCCATGGTGCGCTCTATGTTGTCGGAGTCAATGCAGGCGGTGGTTTCCCAGACCCTGCTAAAACGTGCGACTGGCGGCCGTGTCGCGGCCCACGAAATTATGCGTGGCACCTCGGCGATACGTAACCTTATTCGCGAAGACAAGGTGGCACAAATGTACTCGGCTATTCAGACCGGCGCGGCGCTGGGGATGCAGACCATGGATCAGTGTCTTGAAGACATGGTAGAGAAGCGTGTCATCACCCGGGAAGTGGCCCGGGAGAAAGCGCGCATGCCGGAGAACTTCTAGGGGCGGGCAGGATGCCTTGGTATTGTAGTTGCATAGGGGACAGTCGTTATGAAGATCAATGATTTACTGGAGCGGGTAGTCAAAGAAGGGGCATCGGACGGATTTATCGCCGCCCAGGCCGCAGCCAGTATCAAAGTGGATGGTCAGATTTATCCGATCAGCGAACATCTACTCAGTGAAGAAGAGACTCGTGAGCTGGTGCTTTCTACCATGCGCGACGAGCAGAAGACGGAGTTTTTGGAGCATAACGAATTAAATTATGCCCTGGGTACTGAAGAGCTTGGGCGCTTTCGTGCCAGTGCGTATGTGCAGCGTGGCATGTGCGGTCTGGTGGTGCGTCGTATTCAGGACGAGATTCCAACGGTCGATGAGCTAGGCCTGCCGCCCATTATTAAAGAGCTGGCGATGACCAAGCGTGGCCTGGTCATCTTCGTGGGGGCCACCGGTACCGGTAAGTCTACCTCCCTTGCGGCAATGGTGGGCTATCGCAACGAAAACAGCCGTGGTCATATCATCACTATTGAGGACCCTATTGAATTTATCCACGAGCACGCGGGTTGTATTGTGACCCAGCGGGAAGTGGGTATGGATACGGAGTCGTTCGATGTGGCCTTGAAAAACACCCTGCGCCAGGCGCCGGATGTCATTCTGATTGGTGAGGTACGTGAGGCGAAAACCATGCAGCAGGCGCTGACTTTCGCCGAAACCGGTCACCTGTGCCTGTGTACCCTGCACGCCAATAACGCCAACCAGGCGCTGGATCGTATTCAAAGCTTCTTTCCGGCGGATATGCATCACCAGGTGTGGATGGATCTATCGCTTAACCTCAAGTCCATGGTGGCGCAGCAACTGTTGCCGCGTAAAGATGGCAAGGGCCGCGTCCCGGTGGTCGAAGTATTGCTTAATTCACCCCTTATTGCGGATTACATTCGTAAGGGAGAGGTGCATCTGATCAAGGAAGTGATGGCCAAGTCTACGGAGCTGGGCATGCAGACCCTCGACCAGTCCCTGGTGCAGGCCTACAAGGATGGGGACATCAGCAAGGAAGACGCTCTGCGTTTTGCCGATTCAGCCAACGATGTACGGCTGAAAATCAAGATGTTCGAAAAAGGCCAGTTTGGTACCGAAGATGGCCTCGGTTTTGCCGTGGATGAACCGGAAGATACAGGCAGCTTTTTCGGGCGCTAGGCGCGGTTTTCAGACAGCCAGGTCTGCAGGATTAACTCGGCCGCGTAACTGTCTATAGGCTGTTGTTTGAAATCGCCGCGGTGCCCCTGGTCCCGGCTATTTTGCTTGGCTTCAAAGCTGCTGAGGCGCTCGTCGCACATCACCACTGGCCGTCCGGTGCGCCCGTGCAGGCGGCGCGCAAACTTACGCGCTCTGGCGCACAACTCGCTGTCACTGCCGTCCATATTCAGCGGGTCGCCCACCACCAGCAGATCGGGTGCCCATTCCGCAATCAACGCTTCTATTGCAGCCCAGTCCGGGATGCCGTCTTTAGCCCTGAATATGGGCAGTGGTTGTGTGGTGCCCAGCAAGCAGTTGCCAATTGCTGTGCCAATCTGGCGCAGGCCAAAATCAAATGCCAGGACGGTGTTGGGGGAGTCTTTCACCCGCAGAGTATGTCACGGCGGGTGCCTCGCTGTCAGGCGTGCCCTGCATTAGCGGAAATCAGGTTCATATCGATACCCAGCAGGGCAGCAGCGGCACCCAGGCGCTGGTCTGCAGGGGTGGAAAAAATGACATCGCTATTGGCCGGCAGTGTAAGCCAGCTGTTTTCCGCTAATTCGTGCTCCAGTTGGCCAGCGGACCAGCCCGCGTAGCCCAGCGCAATCAGGTGCTCACTGGGACCCTTGTCTTTGGCTATGGCGCGCAAAATGTCACGGGAAGTGGTCAGGGTGATTTCCTCGGTTACCTTCAGGCTGGCCTCCCAGTCGATACTTTTGTCCCGGTGCAGTACGAACCCATGGTCTATCTGAACCGGTCCACCGGCCATTACCGGTATCTCAGAGAAATCATTATTGGCAGTGATCTGCAGATGTTCAAAAATCTCCGCCACTGACAGGTCCAGGGGTTGGTTGATTACTATGCCCATTGCTCCGCTTTCACCGTGCTCGCAAATGTAGGTGATGCTATGGGAAAAAAGCCCCTCGCTCAGCCCCGGCATTGCCAGCAGAAAATGATCCCTGAGGCAGTCGCTGCTAGCGGAAATTCTTCCGGGCATGGTTGAAATCTCTTGATGCGTAGCGTTTTGTTGGCATATGTTGATCCGCGCTTGGCGCAGAACACACTAATCTGAGCTTAGCTGGTTTTCCTGAAATTGCCATGTGCGGATGATTTCGAGCTTGTCGGTGGTGGCGCTAAGCTCCGGGGGGAAAGGCGCAAAGGGGGCGGCCATGCGCACGATCTTGATTGCCGCCTCATCCAGCACTGCGTAGCCTGATGATGACAATACGCGGATATCTTCCAGACTACCGTCCTGACGAATAATAACCAGTAGACGCAGGTCACCGTAGATACCGTAGCGCACAGACGCCTCGGGATAATATTTATTGCCCACCGCCTCCAGGCGCTGGCGCCAGTCCAGCAGGTAAGCCGCATCAACAGCCCGTTTTGCCGATGCCGCGGTAAGGCGCCGAACCCGGGGTTTATTTGCATAGCTGCGGGTCTGGTCATCCAGTTCTGCCTGCAGGCTGGCGAGTTCAGCACTCAGGCGATCAACCTCGGGGCTGATACCCTTGAGTTCACTTGCCTGCGCATCTGACTCACGCTGTTGGCTTATGGTTGTCTGCAGGCTGCTGGCGGTGGTGGTAAGCGTTTTGTGCCGCGATGCTGCCTGTTCATCCCGCTTTGGTGGCAGGTTCTGCTGTAGCGCCTGGCTCATGCTTGGCAACTGGCTGTTGCGGCTGGTGACGGCGCTGACATCTGCCTGCTCCCCGCTTCCCACCTGATTGGTCTGCGCCATGTGGCGGGCATCGTCCGGGGCATCCTGGCTGGGCTGTGTGGATAATGTCACGGCAATTTGCGGTGCCTTATAGCGCTCCTTGCCACTGTCGAAGGACACGGCCAGTACCAGCGCGGCATGCGCTGCCAGCGCCAGCAGCACGGCATTGCGCAGGCGATTGTGTTTACCGTATCCCGTCTCCAGGTAGTACATCTGGTACTAGGCCCGCCCCCTGGTTTTCAATTCCTGGGAAATACAATCCATCAGTTGGCCGCCGATGTCCAGGTCGTAGCCGGCGTCGAGCTCGCGTATGCAGGTCGGACTGGTGACATTGATCTCGGTAAGATAGTCGCCGATGACGTCCAGACCTACGAACAACAGGCCTTTTTCCTTGAGGCTTGGACCCACCTGCTGCGCGATCCAGTGATCTCTCTCGGTAAGGGGTTGTGGCACCCCCGTGCCACCTGCGGCTAGATTGCCGCGGGTCTCGCCCACCAGCGGTACCCGGGCCAGGCAATAGGGTACAACTTCTCCGTCGATCATCAGAATGCGCTTATCGCCATTACTTATCTCGGGAATGAACTGCTGCGCCATAATGGTTTGCCGGCCGTGATTAGTCAGCATTTCCAGAATTACGCTGAGATTAGGGTCACCCGGTTTTACCCGGAAAATGGCGTCGCCACCCATGCCGTCCAACGGTTTGTAAATGGCGTCTTCGTATTGCCGGTGGAAGCCCTTCAAGCGCTGCATGTCGGCACTGACCAGAACCGGGGGGCAACACTGGGGAAACTGCGTCGCGAATACCTTTTCGTTGCAGTCACGCAAGCTCTGGCAGCGATTCACGATCAGCGTGCCACGGCGCTCTGCTTCCTCAAGGATATAGGTTGTATAAATGTATTCGTTGTCAAAGGGCGGGTCCTTACACATCAATACGACGTCCAGGTCAGCCAGATCGCGCTCTTCGGCAGGGGCCAGATTGAACCAGCTGTCCGGGTCGTGAAACACGCTTAGGTGCGACATTCGCGCGCGCGCCACGCCTTGTTCGAGGTACAGGTCGGACTGCTCCATGTAATACAGCTGCCAGTCTCGCGCCTGCGCTGCCCACAGCATGGCCAGGGTGGTGTCTTTTTTGTAGTTGATGGCGGCAATGGGATCCATTACCACGCCTAGCTTGATGGTCATGCGGGTGCCTCACCGGAGTATAGGTTGGTTAACTTACGCAATGCTTATGCACGGTGCAAGCACGCAGCACTGCCTGCTGGCGGTAAAAATCCCGTAGAATAGTTGCGATTTTTCCAATTGCTCAGGAGCGTAGCCTAACCATGGCGGGATTATATTTTTCACTGGCCCTTTTGGCCCTTTATTGTTCAGTCACTGCTATCTTTCAGGCAAGACGCCTGTACTGGTTTGTGCCGGTGTATTTCTTCAGCGCGTGGCTGTGTGGTGAACTGGCCTTGATACATATTGCGTGGCAGGTGGCTTTGACGGCCCTGCTGGCCTTTTCCGGGGTGTTGGCCGACCCGCTAGCGCAGACCGGACTGGGTCTGTTTGCGCTGTCCTGGCTGGGCTTGTTTTATCTGCACTGCCAGGCCATGGATACGCCACGCTACCTGCGGCCAGCACTGTACCGTGCCCTGGGCCAAAATTATCGGGGTGACATACCGGTCGAGCGCCAGCATGTATTGTGTGACGACATTGTTTCTGCCCACTGGCTCAAGCCCTTTGACTTCAAGCGCCCCGGTGTGCGCTTGCACAGCCATATCAGTTATGCGGACGCAGGCAAGCGTAATTTGCTGGATATTTACCACCCCCACGAGCCCCGTGAGGGCGGTTTTCCGGTGCTGTTACAAGTCCACGGCGGCGCCTGGATGATCGGCGAAAAAGAGCAGCAGGCCAAACCACTGATGTATCACATGGCGGAGCGCGGTTGGCTGTGTGTGGCCATTAACTATCGGCTGAGCCCGCATGCGGCCTTTCCCGCCCATATTATTGACGTGAAGAAGGCGATCGCCTGGATTCGCGAAAACATTGCCGAATACGGCGGCAATCCCGACTTTATTGCCATTACCGGTGGCTCTGCAGGAGGGCACCTGAGTTCGCTGGCCGCCCTGACCCCGAACCGGGCAGAGTGGCAGCCCGGTTTTGAGGACACAGACACCACATTGCAAGCAGCTGTCCCCTTCTATGGTGTATACGACTTTCTCGATCGCCATGATATCCGCCCTGGAATGTCCATGGAGGAGATGATTGCAAAGCGCGTTATGCAGTGTACCAAGGAGGAGAATTACGAGTTGTGGGATAACGGCTCGCCGCTGAGCCATGTCAACGCCGCTGCTCCGCCTATGTTTGTCATCCAGGGCACGCACGATTCGTTGGTGTGGGTGGAAGAGGCACGCGCCTTTGTCTCGGCCCTGCAGGCGGTATCAGAACAACCGGTTGCCTATGGCGAGTTGCCTGGGGCGCAGCACGCTTTCGAGATATTCCATTCGGTGCGCACAGATCATACGGTGCATGCGGTGGGGCATTTTCTGGAGTGGAGCCATGCCCAGTGGCTAAAGGAACAGGGCGCAGCATGACCGGCTAGTCCCCTGACATATCGCCCCATTTCGCCTGCAGGATGGCCAGTGCCGCCAACGGTGCGGTCTCGGTGCGTAAAATCCGTGGCCCCAGTCGCAAAGACTGGTAGCCGGCGAGTTCCGCGGCGTCTACCTCTGCCTCGCTGAGGCCTCCCTCAGGTCCGATTAACAGCGCGATACTGGTTGGGGACGCGGCGCTGGAGTCATTCTGGCCAGCCCGATGGTGTAATACCAGTTTGTGATCTGCCGCAGTATTGCCCAGCCAAGCGCTGAGCTCTGACAGCCCGGCGATGTTAGGTAGTCGGTTGCGGCCGCATTGTTCGCAGGCGCTCACGGCTATGTTTTGCCAGTGGCGGGTTTTCTTTGCTGCGCGTTCACCGCGCAGTTTGACCTCGGTGCGCTCGGTGAATAAGGGTGTCACGCTGCTGACGCCCAGTTCGGTGGCTTTTTGTATCACCCAGTCCATGCGCTCACCGCGAGATACGGCGATACCAAGATGCACCTGCAGTGGAGATTCCAGCTCCTCTAACAACTGATCACCCAGTGTCGCCACGACCCTCTTTTTGTCCACCTCCACCAGTACCGCGGGGTACTGGCCTCCCTGGCCGTTGAATAACAGTAGCTCAGCGCCGGCTTGCATGCGCAGGGCGCGCGCGATGTGCTGGCTGGGGCCGGCTTCCAGGGCAACAGTGTCTCCGCAGGCCAGCGCTTGCGTGGTGAAAAAGCGAGGTATACGCATGGCTCTACAGGCCCAGGTTGTTGTAGATCTCCCGTGTCGGCTCTACCTGGTTCATAGTGTAGAAATGAATTCCAGGAGCGCCGCTGTCCAGCAGAGTCTGGCATAACTGGCTGACCACTTCGATACCGAATTTGCGCACGCTATCCGTGTCGTTGCCGTAGCCTTCCATCTTCTTGGCGATCCAGCGCGGAATTTCCGCACCACAATTCCCCGAAAAGCGCGCCAGGTTGGTATAGTTGGTGATAGGCATAATGCCGGCGTATATCGGTTTGTCGATACCGATAGCCGCACACTGGTCCAGAAAATAGAAATAGCTCTCTACATTGAAGAAATACTGGGTGATGGCGCTGTTGGCGCCAGCATCCAGCTTACCTTTCAGGTATAGCAGATCGCTGTCGTAGCTGGCTGCTTCCGGGTGGGTCTCCGGATAGGAGGCCACTTCGATATTGAAGTGATCCCCGCTGTGCTCTCTGACAAAAGCCACCAGTTCATTGGCATACACCAGCTGCATGGCGGCACCCATGCCCGAGGGCATGTCACCGCGCAGTGCTACCAATCTGTTGATGCCGCGTTCCTTGTAGGTATCCAGAAGCTTCGCCACCGCGGTTTCGTCGTCTCCGCCAAAGCTCAGATGAGGGGCCACATCGATACCCGTCTCGCGTATCGAAGACACTACCCCCAGGGTGGTGTCCCGAGTGCTACCGCCGGCACCGTAGGTGACCGAGAAAAACTCAGGCGCCAGCTCGTTCAGAGCTGGCGTGGTCTCATTGATCAGCCTTTCCTTGCCCTGGTCGGTCTTGGGCGGAAAATATTCAAAGCTGATTCTGGGTCGCTGCCTGGACATCAAGACTCCCTAGTACTTGTAGCTGTCAGGCTTGTAGGGGCCGTCCTGGTTGACCTTGATGTACTCAGCCTGCTCCGTGGTGAGCCGGGTCAGTACAGCATCGAAACCGCCAATCATGTGTGCAGCCACTTCTTCATCCAGCTTCTTGGGCAGTACTTCAACGGACAGTGCAGCGGGCTTCATCTCGGGTTCGAGATTGGCGAACTTGCGCTCGTACAAATAAATCTGAGCCAGCACCTGGTTGGCGAAGGAACCGTCCATGATACGCGACGGATGGCCAGTGGCGTTGCCCAGGTTGACCAGACGGCCTTCCGACAGCAGGATCAGGTGGTTATTAGTGGCCTGGTCACGGTAAACCTTGTGGACCTGCGGCTTGATCTCTTCCCATTCCCAGTTACGGCGCATGAAAGCGGTGTCAATCTCGTTGTCGAAGTGACCAATGTTGCACACCACGGCACCATTCTTTAATGCCTTGAGCATATTTTCGTCGCACACGTTGTAGTTACCGGTGGTAGTGACGACCAGGTCGGTGCTGCCCAGCAGATCCGTGTTGATGGACTGCTCAGAGCCGTCATTCACGCCGTTAACAAACGGTGATGCAACCTCATAGCCATCCATACAGGCTTGCATGGCACAAATCGGGTCAATTTCAGAAATCCGTACGATCATACCTTCCTGACGCAGAGACTGGGCAGAACCCTTGCCCACATCACCGTAGCCAATAACCAGCGCTTTCTTGCCAGCCAGCAGGTGGTCGGTGCCACGCTTGATGGCGTCATTCAGGCTGTGGCGACAGCCGTATTTGTTGTCGTTCTTGGACTTGGTCACTGAGTCATTTACGTTTACCGCAGGCACTTTCAGGCTGCCCTGTTCCAGCATTTCCTGCAGGCGGTGCACGCCGGTGGTGGTCTCTTCAGTGATACCGTGGATGCTGTCCAGCATCGTGGCGTACGTGTCGTGCAGCATGGCAGTCAGGTCACCGCCATCGTCCAATACCATGTTGGCATTCCAGGGCTGGCCGTCTTTGAGGATGGTTTGTTCCAGGCACCAGTCATATTCTTCCTCGGTCTCACCTTTCCAGGCGAATACGGGGATGCCGGCAGCGGCAATCGCCGCGGCGGCGTGATCCTGGGTGGAGAAAATGTTACAGGAGGACCAGCGCACTTCGGCGCCCAGTTCCAACAGTGTTTCGATGAGAACACCGGTCTGGATGGTCATGTGGATGCAGCCCAGGATCCTGGCGCCCGCCAGCGGCTTGCTGTCGCGGTACTTGGCGCGCATTGCCATCAGTGCTGGCATTTCGCCTTCGGCGATATCCAGCTCACGGCGACCCCATGCGGCCAGGTTGATATCTGCGACTTTGTAGTCTTCGACTGTGGCGATCTTTTCTGCTGTGCTCATTTGTCTTTCCTCTCAACCATCAGGGTTGTAATAGTTCGTTTAAGTTCGATGTAGGCGCTGTGGGGCATTTTGATTAATGTTATAAAGCCGCTTTCAGCGCCTCAGCCTTATCCGTGTTCTCCCAGGTGAAATCCGCATCTTCGCGACCGAAGTGGCCATAAGCAGCCGTCTTACGGTAGATCGGGCGTTTCAGATCGAGCATGTCCACCAGGCCCTTGGGGCGCAGGTCGAAGTGCTCGCGTACCAGGTCAGCAATACGCTCATCTGCAAGCCTGCCGGTGCCGAAACTGTCGATAGCGATCGAGGTCGGCTCGGCTACACCGATAGCGTAGGAGATCTGTATTTCACAGCGATCCGCAAGACCCGCAGCGACGATATTCTTGGCCACATAACGGCCAGCATAGGCCGCCGAGCGATCCACCTTGGAGGGGTCCTTGCCAGAGAAGGCGCCGCCGCCGTGACGCGCCATGCCACCGTAGGTATCGACAATGATCTTGCGCCCGGTAAGGCCACAGTCGCCTACCGGTCCGCCAATAATGAACTGCCCGGTGGGGTTTATGTGGTATTTGGTATCCGCGTGCAGCCACTCCTGCGGCAGAACTTCCTTGATGATCAGGTCCATGACCGCATCCTGGATGTCGCTTTGGCTGATGTCTTCATCGTGCTGGGTGGACAGTACCACCGCATCGATCGCCACGGGCTTGCCATTATCGTAGCGCAGGGTGACCTGGCTCTTGGCGTCCGGGCGCAACCAGGGCAGGGTGCCGTGCTTGCGCAATTCTGCCTGACGCTCTACCAGGCGGTGAGCATAGTAGATGGGGGCGGGCATCAGTACCGAGGTCTCATTGGTGGCGTAGCCGAACATCAGGCCCTGGTCGCCGGCGCCCTGTTCATGCTGCTCACTTTCATTTACACCCATGGCGATGTCCGGCGACTGTTTGCCGATGGCGTTGAGTACTGCACAGGAGGCGCCGTCAAAGCCCACATCGGAGCTGTTGTAGCCAATGTCCAGGATGACGTTGCGTACCACGTCTTCGAGGTCCACGTAGGTGGAGGTGGTTACCTCGCCGGCGATCACTGCCATGCCAGTCTTAACCATGGTTTCCACCGCGACTCTGGCATCACGATCATCCTTGATAATGGCATCGAGGATGGCGTCGGATATCTGGTCAGCCATTTTGTCCGGGTGGCCCTCGGAGACAGACTCCGAGGTGAAAATTGAATATTCGCTCATAGGTTACTTCCTTGGTTTGCGATGCGGTGGCCAAACAGGCGCACCTGTACTTGAAATCCGTTGCGTTGCGCCAGGTAGACGCTCGCGATGTCTGTTAATCCAGCGTCTGCGGCCCACTGACCCAGCTCCCTGGGGTCGAAACCCAGCCACAGGTCGCCACAGTTTTCCCGTGCCCAGCCCTGGTCGTGGCTACACAGGTCAGTGACCAGGACCACGGCACCGGGTGCCAGGTGGGCGGATAGTTCTTTGAGTACTTGCCCCGGAGACGGGGTGTGGTGCAGTACCATGTTGATGACCACGCAATCCGCCTGCAGTCCCTGTAGCTCCGGGGCGGTGGTATCGCCGTGGATGAACTCGACGTTGTCCAGTCCCGCAGCTGCTGCCTGCTCGCGTGCTTGCTGCAACATGGAGGCTGCATTATCCAGCGCTACTACCCGCTGGAACCGGGGGCTTAGCTGGCTGAGGAAAGCGCCATCGCCCGGGCCAATTTCCAGTGCGGTAGCAAAACCTGCTAGCGGTGCATCTGCCAGCACCCCGGCTACGGTATCCGCGTATTGTTCGTAGCTGGCAATCAGGTCTTGTTGCTGGCGGAACTTGTGCGCATTGTCGCGGAAGAAGTGCCGGGAGTTCTCCTCGCGTTGGCCACAGAGCTTCTCCAGTGCCACCTCGATAGTCGCAGGCAGCTCTATGCCATCAACCGTCTCGAAAATACTGCTCTGCAGAGCTCCCAGCTCGGCCTTTTGGCCCCGCTCGCTGCGGCGATAGAAAATGGAGTTGCCCTCGCGCCGGGTGGCCACCAGACCGGCACTGGCAAGTACCTTCAGGTGGTGGCTGAGAGCGGGCTGGCGGATGTTGAAAATTGCGCACAGCTCAGAAACGCCAAACGAATCCTTGCGCAATACGCGCAACACCTGCAGCCGCAGCGGGTCTGAGCTGGCTTTACACAGCGCTGCCAGGGCGGCCAGTTGCTGCTCCACGGCAGTTTCCGGGAGCACATTTGGCAGCTTTGTGATTGAGGTTGAGGCGGTCATGGCGAGCGAGTCTAGCAGGCTCCGCGATCTATATCAAAATATATTGATATAGATTTTTGTGCCCGAGCCCCGTTCGTGAGCGACTTCGACAAATTTCCTGTCGATTTGTTTGCCGTTAGGGCCCGCTTACGCGAAAATGGCGACCCTTTTTATACTGTGGGCTTTTGCCCATCACCCCCAGCCTGGAGAACCCGATGTCTTCACCCCGCACAGAACTTGCGAACGCCATCCGCGCCCTGAGTATGGACGCTGTACAGAAGGCGAATAGTGGCCACCCCGGCGCGCCCATGGGCATGGCCGATATTGCGGAAGTGCTGTGGAACGATTATCTCAGGCACAACCCGGAAAATCCCCAGTGGCCCAACCGCGATCGCTTCGTGCTGTCCAACGGCCATGGCTCCATGCTGATTTACTCCCTGCTGCACCTCACAGGCTACGACCTGCCCATTGAGGAGTTAAAGAACTTCCGCCAGCTGCACAGCAAAACTCCGGGCCATCCCGAATACGGCTATACCCCGGGGGTGGAAACTACCACGGGGCCACTGGGGCAGGGTCTCAGTAATGCAGTGGGTATGGCGCTGGCGGAAAAAATCCTGGCTGACCAGTTCAACCAACCAGGACACAAGGTGGTCGATCACTACACCTATACCTTTCTTGGCGATGGCTGCCTGATGGAAGGGATTTCCCACGAGACCAGCTCCCTGGCGGGCACTCTTGGCCTGGGCAAACTGATAGCTTTTTACGATGACAATGGTATTTCCATCGATGGTGACGTGGAGGGCTGGTTTACTGATGACACACCGGCCCGCTTTATCGCGTACGGCTGGCAGGTGATTAACGACGTCAACGGCCATAGCCCATCGGAAGTGAAAGCGGCGATTGAGGCGGCGCGTCATGAAACAAGCAAGCCCACCCTGATCTGCTGCAAAACCATCATCGGCAAAGGTGCCCCGAACAAGCAGGGGTCCGAGTCCTGTCATGGTGCACCCCTGGGTGGCGATGAAATTGCGGCAACCCGCGCCGCGCTGGGCTGGGAATACGGCCCCTTTGAAATTCCTGCTGAAATCTATGCCGGCTGGAATGCAGGTGATAAAGGTGCCAGTGCGGAACAGGCCTGGGAAGAGAGCATGGCCGCCTACACCGAGGCTCACCCGCAGCTGGCGGCTGAATTGCGCCGCCGTCTGGCCGGCGAACTGCCTGCTGGATTTTCCGAGCAAGCGCACGACTATATCGCCAACTGTCAGCTGGAGGGCGAGAGCGTGGCTTCGCGCAAGGCCTCGCAGAATTGCCTCAATGCCTATGGCCCATTACTGCCTGAGCTGCTGGGTGGCTCTGCCGACCTGGCCGGTTCCAACCTGACCCTGTGGAGCGGCTCGCGCGGGGTGACCGCTGACGATGCCAGCGGCAACTACCTATACTACGGCGTGCGTGAATTTGGTATGGCGGCGATCATGAACGGTATTGCGTTGCATGGCGGCTTCATCAACTACGGCGCCACTTTCCTGATCTTCATGGAATACGCGCGCAATGCCGTGCGCATGGCGGCACTGATGAAGCTGCAGGCCATCTACGTGTTTACCCATGACTCTATAGGTCTGGGTGAAGATGGCCCTACGCACCAGCCGGTGGAACAACTGACCGCATTGCGCTCCACCCCCAATATGCATACCTGGCGCCCCTGCGACACCGTTGAGTCTGCATCTGCCTGGAAGTCTGCAATCGAGCGTCGCGACGGACCGTCTGCGCTGGTCTTTTCCCGCCAGGGCTTGCCCCACCAGAATCGCGATGCCGCCCAGGTGGCCGACATTGCCCGCGGCGCCTACGTGCTGCGCGACACCAACGGCACCCCGGATGCCATTCTGATTGCCACTGGCTCTGAAGTGCACCTGGCGATGGCCGCAGCAGAGCAGCTGGCGGACTCTGGCAAGCAGGTGCGGGTGGTATCCATGCCCTGTGCTGAAATATTCGAAGGTCAGGAAGCCGCTTATCGAGAGGCGGTGTTGCCCAGCAATGTGCTGGCCCGTGTCGCGGTAGAAGCACTGCACGCGGACTTCTGGTACAAGTACGTGGGTCTGGATGGTCGCGTTGTCGGCATGACCACCTTTGGTGAATCCGCGCCGGCTGGCGAGTTGATGAAACTGTTCGGCTTTACCGTGGATAACGTGGTCGCAGTGGTGGAAGAAATACTGGTGTAGGACGACAATCCCGTGTTGCGAATGGCGATCAATGGCTACGGCAGAATAGGCCGCAGCGTATTGCGGGCTCTTTATGAGAGTCCGCTCAGAGATCATTTACAGGTGGTGGCGGTCAACGAACTGGCCGATGCCGGTACCGTATTGCACCTGAGCCGCTACGACACCACGCATGGGCGCTTTCCCGGCTCGCTGGAAGGTGATGAGCATGCACTGCGCGTGGATGGCGATGTCGTTACCCTACTCAACCACGCCGACATTGGTAAGCTGCCCTGGGGTGATCTGGGCGTAGATCTCGTGCTGGAGTGTACCGGCGCCTTTTCCGATCGCGCGACGGCTGAACGGCATTTGCAGCAGGGAGCAGGCAAGGTGCTGTTCTCCCAGCCGGCGCAGTCGGACGTGGACGCGACGGTTGTGTATGGCGTTAACCACCATGACTTGCGGGCAGAGCACCGCATAGTGTCCAGCGCGTCCTGCACCACCAATGCCATTGTGCCGGTTATCCAGGCCCTGGATGCGGCGGTGGGTATCGACAGCGGCACCATTACCACTATCCACTCGGCGATGAATGACCAACCGGTACTGGATGCCTACCACCACACCGATTTGCGCAAGACCCGCGCCGCTGGACAATCCATTATCCCGGTTGATACGGCCCTGGCGGTTGGGGTAGAACGTATTCTACCGGCCATGGCCGGTCGTTTTAGTGCCCAGGCGCTGCGCGTACCGACGCTCAATGTATCGGCCCTGGATCTGACCATACAAACGCGGCTGGATACGGATGTAGAGACGATAAACCGCGTTCTGAATGATGCAGCGCAAACCGCTTTCGAGGGTGTGCTGGGCTATACTGAAGAGCCCTTGGCTTCCTGTGATTTTAATCACGATGCTCGCTCCAGCATTGTTGACGCCAGCCAGACACGCGTCAGCGGAACGCGACTGGTCAAAGTGTTGACCTGGTTCGATAATGAGTGGGCGTACGCTAACCGCATGCTCGATGTGGCGCGCTACTGGGCGAGATTATAGGAGAGTGATGGAATGGGCTTAAACGTAAAGCTGATGCAAGACCTGGACCTCAGAGGCAAGCGCGTGCTGATACGCGAGGACCTGAACGTGCCGGTGAAAGACGCTGCGGTCACTTCTGATGCGCGCATTCGCGCTGCTTTACCGACTATTGAGGCGGCCCGCGATGCGGGCGCCAAAGTCATATTGATGTCTCACCTGGGGCGGCCCACTGAGGGTGAGTTTGATGTGCAGTTTTCTATGGCACCGGTGGCGGATCACCTGGCGGGCCTGTTGGGTAGCAAGGTTACTCTGGTAGAAGAATGGCGCCTGGGTGTCGAGCTCAACGAGGGTGAGGTCGCCTTGCTGGAAAACGTGCGCTTCAATCCCGGTGAGAAAAAGGATGACGAAGCGCTGGCGCGTGCCTATGCAGGGCTGTGTGACGTGTTTGTTATGGACGCCTTTGGCACTGCCCACCGGGCGCAGGCCTCTACCCACGGGGTGGCCAAATATGCACCGATTGCCTGCGCTGGTCCATTGCTGGCCGGTGAATTACATGCGCTGGAGCTGGCCCTGTCCGACCCCGCGCGGCCGATGGTGGCTATCGTGGGTGGATCCAAAGTATCCACCAAGCTCACGGTGCTGGAAACCCTGTCGGAAAAAGTCGATCAACTGGTGGTCGGTGGAGGTATCGCCAACACCTTCCTCGCTGCGGCAGGCCTGCCGGTAGGCAATTCCCTGTGTGAACACGACCTGTTGCCCGCTGCCCGGGCGTTGATGGCAAAAACCAGTATCCCGCTACCTGCGGATGTGGTCACCGGCAAAGAATTTTCCGAGAGCGCAGCGGCCACTACTAAAGCCGCAGAAGATGTACTGGATGATGACATGATTCTCGACATTGGCCCCAAAGCTGCTGCGGAAATAGCAGCGATACTGGAAGGCGCCGGGACCATTTTGTGGAATGGCCCGGTGGGCGTATTCGAGTTTGACCAGTTTGCCGGCGGCACGCAGGCACTGTCCGAGGCCATAGCCGGCAGTGCGGCGTTCTCCCTGGCCGGTGGCGGCGACACCCTGGCGGCAATCGACAAATATGCCATCGCCGATAAGGTGTCCTACATCTCTACCGGTGGCGGCGCCTTTTTGGAATATGTGGAAGGCAAGACCTTGCCGGCCGTGGCAGTGCTGGAACAGCGCGCCAACGAAGAGTAGATTGATACAGCAAATTTAACACTATGAGAGGAATACACCCATGGCATTAATCAGTATGCGACAGTTGTTGGACCACGCCGCCGAACACGGTTATGGCGTGCCGGCCTTCAACGTGAACAACCTGGAGCAGACCCGCGCCATTATGGAGGCGGCGGATGCCACTAATTCGCCGGTGATCATGCAGGCCAGTGCCGGTGCTCGCAAGTACGCCGGGGCGCCATTCCTGCGTGCCCTGATGGAAGCGGCGATGCAAGAATTTCCGCATATTCCGGTGGTGGTGCATCAGGATCACGGCGTTTCAATGGCCGTGTGTCAGCGCTCTATCCAACTGGGCTTCAGTTCGGTGATGATGGACGGCTCCCTGGGTGAGGACGGCAAGACGCCGATGGACTTCGACTACAATGTGGCGGTTACCCGCGCAGCGGTAGAAATCTCCCACGCCTGCGGTGTCTCTGTGGAGGGCGAACTGGGTTGTCTCGGTTCCCTGGAAACCGGCGAGGCTGGCGAAGAGGATGGCATAGGTGCCGCCGGCATTCTTACCCATGAGCAGATGCTCACGGATCCTGAAGAGGCGGCTGAGTTCGTCAAGGCTACACAGGTGGATGCGCTGGCTATCGCTTGCGGTACCAGTCACGGAGCTTACAAATTTACCCGCCCACCTACCGGAGACATTCTGGCGATCGACCGGATCAAAGAGATCAATGCGCGCATTCCCAATACCCACCTGGTGATGCACGGCTCCTCTTCAGTGCCGCAGGACTGGTTGGCGGTGATCAACCAGTTTGGCGGTGACATGCCCGAGACCTACGGGGTGCCGCTGGAGCAGATCCAGGAAGGTATTCGTCACGGGGTGCGCAAGGTGAATATCGATACAGACCTGCGTCTGGCTTCCACCGGCGCTATTCGCCGTTTCCTGGCGGAAAACCCCTCCGAGTTTGATCCGCGCAAATACCTGGCCAAGACCACTGAAGCGATGCGTGATATCTGTATAGAACGTTACCAGGCGTTTGGTACCGCCGGTAATGCCGACAAGATCAAGGTGAGTTCACTGAGCGTGATGCAGGCGGCCTATGATGCCGGAGACCTGAACCCTCAGGTTAATTGAGCGCAGCACCTTGACCCCATTGCAACTGACTGAGTTGCGCAGCACCCTGCCGCCTTTCCCACAGACGGCAAGGGAAGTACCCGGTATGCCAGAGTTCTGCCATTACTACGCACTGGATGCTTTTACTGGGCAAGACGCTTTGCAACATAGCGTGGGCACGGTGCCCTCCGGACCCTTCCAACTGGCGGTGCATTTTTGGCAAAATAGCGCAGCGCGCGGCACTTTGTTGCTGTTGCACGGGTATTTCGACCATTGTGGCCTGTATGGCAAGATGATCGAGTACGGGCTTTCACGCGGCTATAATGTGTTGATTTTCGATCTGCCCGGACACGGTCTGTCTACTGGTGAAACTGCCGTTATTGATGACTTTGCCGCCTATGGCAAGGCTGTAGCCGATGTGTTGGCTGCCGTGGAGTTACCCCCGCAACAACCCCTGTGGGTAATGGCCCAGAGTACCGGATGCGCATCGCTGGTAGAGTTTGCGCGCAGCCAGCCCTGGCCTTTCAGTGCCGCCGTGTTACTGGCACCGCTGGTGCGCCCGACGTCCTGGACCCGGGTGCGGCTGGGGCATACGCTGTTGCACAAATTCAAGGATTCGTTGCAGCGCAGCTTCAACCAGAATTCATCCGACCCGCAATTTCTGGCTTTTGTGCAGCAGGACCCCCTGCAATCCAGGCAACTGTCACTGCGTTGGCTGGGCGCCCTGCGCCGCTGGTTAGCGACATTACCGGTGAGCGATCTTGGTGTGGGCTCCGTGCTGGTCGTGCAGGGAGATAACGACGGCACCGTAGAGTGGCGCTACAACATCAATGTTATCGTCAAGTTGTTTCCCGGAAGCCGGGTGGAGTATCTCGCCGGTGCCGGGCATCAACTGGCTAATGAGTCCCAGGCACTTAGGGACACGTTTTTACACGCTGTTGATGATTACCTGGCGAGTGTAAATATGGGCGAGAACACCAACGTGGTTACGGGGATGGATAGCAACCCGCCGCGCTGAGCAGATCGTGCAGGGGCTGCATTGTATCGCCGTAACGCTGCCAGCGGTGTATCGAGCTTTTGTAGATGGGTTGGCGCACCTGGGCGGCGCTGGGAGTCGCCACGCTGGCTTCCCGGCGGTGAAAATCCAGGCACTGCGTTTCCCAGGTCAGCTTGCAGAATTCCAGTAGTTCACGGGACACGCTTTCCGGGTCAGCTACCAGCTGTTCATAGTGCAATTCATGTATCGCCCCGGGCATCACCTCGCCCCAATGTTGCATCAACCTGGCGTAACGTTGGTAGTAGCGCCCACAATCCAGCAGGTCATAGTTGTAGTGATAGTATTTGTAGTTCACGGCAAATAGCTGGCGGTAATTACTCAGGCAAGTGTCCATGGGGTCCCTGCGCAGGCAGATAAACTTTGCTTGCGGCAGTGCCAGGCGGATCAGGCCCAGGTACATGAAGTTTAGCGGCAGCTTGTCGATGAAATGGGTGGTGTGTCCGGTGCGCGGTCGGGTGCTGGCAATATAGTTCTCCCCCAGCTGCGTCATATCCAGTCGCAGCGACCGCTCCAGGGTGTCCTTATCCAGCACATCCGCAGAGGGCGTTTCCGTCATGCGCTTTACCTGCAGTGGAAGATTCTGCAACTCGCCCGCGGCAAATACTTCGGAATGACTGGCCAGAATCTGCTCCACCAAAGTGGTGCCGGTGCGTGGCATACCCACGATAAATATCGGCTCCGGGTTGCTGCAGCCTTCTATACCCCTGTTAAACAGGGGTTTATCGAACAGGTTCTGCAGGGTGTCGAACAGCAGGTAATCATCCTGGATGCGGTAGTCGACTGCTTTTGCCTGTGCCGCCTTGGCCCACTGCAGGCTGGCCAGTGAAGCGCTGTACTGGCCCAGGTCTTCCTGTTCCTTGGCGATGGCATGGCCCACATGCAATCGCTCCTGCGGGCCGCTTACGTCTTTCTTTAGCGCCTGGAGGCGCTGTAGATGATTATTATCCGCGCTTTGTGGGCGCAGCTGAGACAAAGCGGAATGTGCCTTGAAGTAGTGCGGTTGCAGGCTGATGGCCCGCTCATAATACTGCTCAGCTTCTGTCGGGCGCCCGGCAAAGTTAAGTGATGTGGCGAGATTGAAATATAAATCTGCCTGCCACTTTGCGTTGGGGCGGCTCTCACCGTCAGCTCGTGTCTGGAGGATGTCTGCGGCAGTCTGAAAACAATGTACCGCTTCTTGATGTTCCCCTGCATGGCTTAGCACCGTGCCGAGGGTATTCAGGGTCGGCAGCTCAGAGGGGCTTAGGGCGATTGCTTCTCTGGCGACCTGGAGTGCTTCTTGCGATTGTTGCAGGGCTATGAGTTGTTTGCCCAGTTCGGCGCGATACTCAGTGCGCTGTGGATCGAGGGAAATGGCCTTGCCCAGTATATCCACGGCTTTTTTCACCTGGCCATTATGCGCAGCGATAACGGCGCAGAGAAACCAGGCGTCCGCATGAGTCTGGTCTAACTTGAGTATGGCCAGGCAGTGTTGATGGGCCTCGCGCAGTTGTCCCTGTTTCATCGCAGACTGCGCGGCCCGGTGGTGTTTCCTGAGAATATTTTTATCGGCGGTCATAGCGGCCCCATTCTAAGGGCAGGGAGGATTGCTGCAAACCAAAAAGGTTCTTCGTAGATTAGTGTGGTGGTCTGGAGCGGAAGCTGACCGATGCGTATCTCGGTTTATCCCTGGTTTGGTTTCATCTGACAGTCCGCATTGTTCAGAGGTGTTCTAACGGGCGCGGGCGGGAAAGTGTTTCTCAGTCGCTCCACGATATTCGCTTGGTGAGAAACACTTTCCCGCCCGCGCCCTCGGTATGTGCCAGTCCTGTTCAATCGCGGGTTTGGAAAAGAACTTCTTTGCGGTTCCGCATTTCCCTACGCGCCGTCTCGGAGCTTCACGATTCAAGGGGCCGGGCGCAAGCAGGTTTTTCACCAAGCGAATATCGTACAAGCGACTGAAAAACCTGCTTGCGTCCGGACCCGTTGGCGAAAACATATAGAAACAGCTTGTTTCTATAATTTGACCAGCAACCCCGGTAATGTGTGAAGAACTACAAAAAAGGGCACCAGCGGTGCCCTTGATCATCACTTGTCGGGATCAGCCGTCGAAGTTGTAGACGAAGCGCATGCCGATCTGCCTGGGGCGTATCACGTTGTGATAGTAGCGCCGCAGGTCCCAACCGTTTATCTGGCGAATCTGGCTGAAGTCGTCACGGACACCGGTTTTGGCGTACTTGTCGAAGACATTGTCCGCGTAGAGGGTTACCCGCCAGGTGTCCTTGAACCAGGTAGTCGACACGTTGTGCAGGGCGTAGCTCGACAGCTCTTCACCGTTATCGCGCTCGCCGGCCTTGGTGATTACGTCGCTGTTGAAGGTCATTGACCAGTCGAAATCCAGTTCGGAGCCGTTGGACAACGCAAGTCCATAGTTCATCGCCAGGTATGC
>JAIBDN010000108.1 GCA_024686215.1 Gammaproteobacteria bacterium
CATTACTCGAGCCTCTGATTATGTCGATACTGGGAGTACTGGTTGGCGGCCTGATGATTGCCATGTACCTGCCCATCTTCATGCTGGGATCCGTCATCTAGAACGACAGCCCAAAGGAAACCAGCACATGCTGCAAGTCTTTGACCAGGTCAGCTGGTTCCTGCCCCTGTGCCTGCTCTGCCTTGGCCTGCTGGTAGGCAGTTTTCTCAATGTGGTGATTTATCGCCTGCCGCTGATGATGGAAACGCGCTGGCGCAGCGACTGCTGCGAACTGTTGGAAGTGGAACAGGAAAACCCGGCGCCGCCGCTGGGCCTGGCCACGCCCAATTCCCACTGCCCGCACTGTAAAGCCGCGATCAAACCCTGGCAGAATATCCCTGTCATCAGCTACCTGGCTCTGGGCGGCAAGTGCGCCAACTGCGCTGCGCCCATATCCTGGCGCTACCCCGCCATAGAACTGGTCACCGGATTGATGACCCTGTCTCTGGCCTGGTATTTTGCACCCTCTGCCGCACTCGTCGGTGCCGTATTGCTGACCTGGGCGCTGATCGCCCTGACCATGATCGATGTGGATCATCAGTTACTGCCGGATGACATCACCCTGCCCCTGATTTGGCTGGGCCTCCTGTTTAACCTGGGCGGCACCTATGTCAGCCTGCAGGATGCGGTTATCGGCGCCATGGCCGGCTATCTCATCCTGTGGAGCATCTACTGGCTGTTCAAACTGGCCACTGGCAAAGAAGGCATGGGCTACGGTGACTTCAAGTTGCTGGCGGCGCTGGGTGCCTGGATGGGCTGGCAGTTGCTGCCCCTCATCATACTGCTGTCCTCCCTGGTGGGCGCGGTGTGCGGCATTGCGCTGATGGTCATCAAACGCCGCGGCAAGGAAATCCCCATCCCCTTTGGCCCCTACCTGGCCATGGCCGGTTGGATTGCCCTGCTCTGGGGGGATGCATTGCTGGCGCGCTATATGGGTGCAACAGGACTTAACTGATGGCTTTTATCGTGGGCATCACCGGCGGCATAGGCAGCGGCAAATCAGCCGTCACCGAACGCTTTGAGCGGCTGGGCATTACCGTGGTCGATGCCGATCTGGCGGCCCGGGTGATCGTGGAGCCGGGCAGGCCCGCCCTGGCTGCGATCGCAGAGCATTTCGGTGCAGATATCATCCTCGCGGATGGCAACCTGGACAGGGCGGCGCTGCGCCAGCGGGTGTTTAGTAATGACCAGGAGCGTTTGTGGCTGGAGCAACTCACCCACCCGCTAATCGGGCAGGAAATTATCGACCAGATGGCCGCCTCCACGTCGCCCTACACCATCCTGAGCTCACCGCTGCTGCTGGAAACCAGCCAGAAAGACCTGACCGCTTGCGTGGTAGTGGTGGACGTACCAGAAGATCTACAGTTGCAACGCACCATGCAACGCGATGACAACGATGCGGCCCAGGTCAAACGCATTATGGCCGCCCAGATGCAGCGTGACCAACGTCTGGCGCGCGCGGATATCGTGATCGATAATTCTCGTTCACTGCAGGAGCTCGACGCCGTGGTAGAAGAGTTACATAAGGAGTTTCTGCTGCGGGCGGAGACGGCTCACTGAAAAGGGCAGGCGCAACCCTTTAAGCGGATAACAAGGCCAGCACGGCGCTAACGATGGGCTGATTGGCCGCGGGGAATTGCCGTTGCGCCAGATCCTGCGCCCGCACCCACTCCAGGGGCTGCCCTTCCATACCCTGCGCCTCGCCGACAAAATCCCACACCACGTGCACATCCAGCAATACCGCTTTATCGGCGTAATCGTGCTGCACTGCAAGCAGCGCTGTGGTGCGACCAACCTCTATACCCAGCTCTTCCCGCAATTCACGGCTTAAAGCACTGAGCAGGTCTTCTCCGGCTTCCACCTTGCCGCCGGGAAATTCCCACAGGCCGCCCTGGTGGGAATCCACCGCGCGCCGGGTAAGCAAAATACGTTGTTGAGGATCGAGAATCACCCCCACTGCCACGTGAACCCGCTGCATTCAGGTGCGGTATTCGGCGTTGATACGCACATAATCGTAGGAGAAATCCGAGGTCCACACGGTCGCGTCAGCGGCGCCACGCTGCAGCTCAATGCGGATTACAATGTCTTCCGGGGTCATCGCCGCCACGCCCTGCTCCTCGGTATAACTGGCGGCGCGGCAACCGTTCTCTGCTATCAGCACTTCGTTCAGGTACACACCAACCCGCTCAACCTGCAGATCTTCAAGGCCGGCGCGGCCGATGGCCGCCAGCAGGCGTCCCCAGTTGGGGTCACTGGCAAACAGGGCCGTTTTCACCAGGGGAGAATGGGCGATGGTAAATGCCACCTCCAGGCACTCCTGTTCGTCGCGACCGCCGTTCACCTGCACGCTGACAAACTTACTGGCACCCTCGCCGTCACGCACCAGGCCCTGGGCCAGGGTAACGCATACCTCTTCCACTGCATCACGCAAGGCCTTGTACAGCGGGGTTTCCCGGTCAGTGATGGTCGCGTTACCCGCCGCGCCGGTAGCCAACAGCACACAGGCATCGTTGGTGGAGGTATCGCCATCAATGCTGATGCGATTAAAGGAAGTATCTACCAGCTCGCCCAGCAGTTGCTGCAACAGGGATTGTTCTACCGCCGCATCGGTGGCCAGGTAGGCCAGCATGGTAGCCATATTGGGGCGAATCATCCCGGCGCCCTTGGCAATGCCGGTCACCACATATTCTTTTCCAGCAACGCTAAAGGTGACAGACAAACCCTTGGGCCGGGTGTCGGTGGTCAGAATGCCCTCGGCGGCAGCGGCCCAGCCTTCAGCGGATAAGGTTGCAACCGCCTGGGGCAGCGCTGCGGTGAGCACATCCACCGGCAATGGCTCACCAATCACTCCGGTGGAAAAAGGCAATACATCCGTGCTGGCAACGCCGACCTGCGCTGCAACAGCAGCGGTACATTCCCTGGCCGCCGCGATCCCCGGCGCGCCGGTACCCGCATTGGCATTACCGGTATTTACCAGAAGATAGCGCGGCCTGTGCCCATTTTCCTGCAGGTGCTCGCGCGCCACAATTACCGGCGCCGCGCAAAATGCGTTGCGCGTATACACCGCGGCACAGCGGGTGTCAGCAATGGCTTCAATCAACACCAGGTCCTTGCGGCCGGGTGTTTTAATACCGGCAGACACCGTGCCCAGACGCACCCCGGAGACCGCCTGAAGTGGCGGAAGCTTGTCTTGTCCTACTGCCATAACCGTATTACCTACTGATCACAGCTTGCCGTGGCACTGCTTGTACTTTTTACCACTGCCACAGGGGCAGGGGTCATTGCGGCCAACTTTGGGCGCTTCCCGGGTAAACGTCTGCGGCGTTGCCGGCTCTGCCGCGCCGGGCTGTTCACCCGGATCGCCGGCCATGCCCGAGGCCTCTGCGTGCTGGAATGCCAGCTTCTCGCGCTCGGCTGCTGCACGCCGCTGCTGTTCTATCTGTTCGGCCTCGTCCTGGCGCTGTATCTGCACGTGGCTAAGAAATTTCACCACCTCGTATTTCAGGCTGGTCAGCAGCTGCTCGAACAATTCGAAGGACTCGCGCTTGTACTCCTGCTTGGGGTTTTTCTGCGCATAGGCGCGCAGGTGAATACCCTGGCGCAGGTGATCCATGGTCGCCAGATGCTCTTTCCACAGGGTGTCCAGCACCTGCAGCATGATCTGCTTCTCGATCTTGCGCATATCCGCGCCTACGTCTGCGCTCTTGGCATCGTAGGCGGCCTGCACTTCTGCAGTGATTTTTTCCCGCAGGGCTTCCTCATGCAGGCTGTCGTCGCTTTCCAACCAGGATTGCAGCGGCAGGCTAATGGCAAACTCGCCTTCCAGCTGCTTCTCCAGGCCGGGCACATCCCACTGCTCTTCCACACTCATGGGTGGGATATAACTGTCGATCGCCTCGCCCACCACATCCTGGCGAATAGCGGTCACAGTGTCGGAGATATCGGCCTCAGTCAGCAGCTCAGTGCGCTGCTGATAAATGATCTGGCGCTGGTCATTGGCCACATCGTCGTATTCCAGCAACTGTTTGCGGATATCAAAGTTGCGCCCTTCGACTTTGCGCTGGGC
>JAIBDN010000117.1 GCA_024686215.1 Gammaproteobacteria bacterium
CACTGCCACTCTGACCGGAGAGCATGCGCATGGAGTTATAGCGCAGGATTTTTAATTCTGCGTGAGCCGCCGCAATGCGCTGGCGGATCACCGGATCCTTTGCCGCATCGTTGCTTTTCGCCAGGTCCACCACCACGTCCAGCTCGTTCTGGAACTGCATCTGCTGACCCAGCGTGGACACGCCGCGCTCAAAGCCCAGCAGGCCCATAGCAACCTTCCAGCCATCACCCGGGGCGCCAACAATATCCTCAGCTGCACACTCGGCGTCATCGAAAAACACCTCGTTGAATTCCGATGTGCCGGTAATCTGGGTGATGGGGCGTACCTCGATACCCGGCTGATCCATTTTTATCAGGAAAAAACCCAGTCCCTTGTGGGCCACAGAATCAGGGTCAGTACGCGCAATCACAAAACAGTAGTCAGACTCATGGGCCAAAGAGGTCCACACCTTCTGTCCGTTAATCAGCCACTTGCCTTTTGCCTGATCGAAGCGCGCCTTAGTCTTCACATTAGCCAGGTCAGATCCCGCACTGGGCTCAGAGTAACCCTGGCACCACAGTTCAGTTCCCGCTACGATTCCCGGGAGATACTTTGCTTTTTGCTCTTCGTTACCGAAAGCAATCAGGGTTGGCCCGGTCAAGCCCTCGCCGATATGCCCAACGCGCCCCGGCGCACCGGCGCGGGCGTATTCCTCATAAAAAATCACCTGCTGCTCAATCGAACAGCCACGCCCACCGTATTCCTCAGGCCAGCCAACACAGGTCCAACCACCCTTGGCCAGTTGCTGTTCCCATACCTGGCGTTCTGCGGGATACATATGTTCATCGCCGGGGCCACCGCGGTATTTCAGTTGCGCAAATTCTCCGGTGAGATTATCTCGCAGCCAGGCAGCAATCTCTTCACGAAACTCTTCATCCTCGGCACTAAAACTCAGTTTCATCGTATTCCCCTATGCGTCCAGTAACAGCGCGGCCAGGCGTTCGCGATGCAGCGCGCCATTACCCAGCAGGTGCTCGGAAGATTTGGCGCGTTTGAAGTACAGATGCACATCGTATTCCCAGGTAAAACCAACGCCGCCGAACAACTGAATAGAATCCCCGGCGATAGAAAAATAAGCGTCTGAACAGTAGGACTTGGCCACACTGGCCGCCTCCGCTAATTCACCCGCCAGAGGGCCACCCTCCAGCGCTTCCTGGGCGACACAGGCGCCGTAGTAAACTGCCGAGCGCGCCACTTCTGTTTTTAACATCATGTCTGCAGCTTTGTGCTTTACCGCCTGGAAGCTGGCGATAGTGCGCCCGAACTGCACGCGCTCGCCGGTGTACTCCACCGTCATATCCAGCAACTGCTGACAACCACCCACCTGCTCTGCCGCCAGGGCGATGGTGGCCAGGTCAATCACTTGTGCTAAGGCAGTCCAGGCCTGACCCGCCTCGCCCATCAATGCAGCACCAGGCATTACTACACCATCGAGTTGCACCGCCGCCTGCTTGCGCGCCTGATCCATGCTGGGCAGCCATTGCCGGCTCACTCCGGCTGTGTCGGCAGGCAACAGGAACAGACTAATACCCTGTTCCCCGCTGGTACCCTCCTCTCTAGCCGCAACAATCAACAGATCGGCGGTATGCCCATCGATCACATAGCGGTAGTCGCCATTCAGCACATAGCTATCGCCTTCACGTCGCCAGGTAGCGCTAACAGACCCGGCATCCCAGTCGCTGCTGCCGCCGTTAAAAGCCAGGGTGGCGGTCAGTTCGCCGGCGCACAACTGGCCCAGCCATTGTGTTTTCTGCTCCTCGTTACCGGCTAGCAACAGGGCATTTGCCGCCAGGCACACGGTGGAGAAGAACGGCGCGCACAACAAATAGCGCCCCATCTGCTCCATCATCGCCACCACCTCTACATACCCCAAGCCCATACCCCCGTAGGCCTCGGGAATATGAATGGCCTGCCAGTACATTTCACCGCAGATACGCGACCACAGCTCGCTGTCGTAACCCTGTTCTGTGTCCATGGCACGGCGAATCGCCTCGCTATCGGACACCTCGGCAAGGAATGCCGCCGCGGTGTCGCGGATCATTTCCTGTTCGTCAGTAAACGCAAATTCCATAATGACTCCCTTGGACGAGTTGCCTCAGGTCCCCCAGACTTTTTGTGCCGATACTTCCTTACCCAGCAACTCGGCCATGGCCGCGCCGATGTCCGCCGGCGCCCAGGGGGCGTCGCGATCCACACCGTCGGTAGTGCGCCAGCCGTCGCAGATGCAAATTCGACCACCTTCGGACTCAAAGACCCGACCACTAACATCCGCCGCTGCGGGCGAAGCCAGCCAGGCCAGTAGATTGGATACGTTCTCCGGGGCAAACTTGTCGAAGCTGCCATCTTCAGGCTTCGCCATACGCTCAGCCATTTCCGGCACCGCAGTGGTCATACCGGTACGCGCCGAGGGTGCCACTGCGTTGGCGGTAATATTGTAACGGCCCAGTTCCGCCGCCTGATTCAACGTCAGCGCGGCAATTCCGGCTTTGGCGGCTGCGTAATTGGACTGGCCTATAGAACCCTGCAGGCCGGCACCGGAAGTGGTATTGATAATGCGCGCGTCCACCGGCTTGCCTTCCTTGGACTGACCACGCCAGTAGTGCACGGCATGCGAGCTAATGCAGAAGTGGCCTTTCAGGTGCACCGCCATAATCGTGTCCCACTCCTGCTCGGTCATGGAGGCGAACATGCGATCGCGATTCACACCGGCGTTGTTCACCACGATGTGCAGGTCGCCAAAGCTGTCGATGGCCTGCTTCACGGCATTCAGGCTGTCATCGTAGTTGGTAATGTCAGAGCTGTTTATCTCGGCCTTACCGCCGGCCGCTGTAATTTCATCCACCACTGCCTGGGCGGCCTCGGTGTTGATGTCATTCACAATCACCGCGCAGCCTTCAGCGGCAAACACACGCGCATGGGCAGCACCCAGCCCACCCCCGGCACCAGTAATAATTGCCACTCGCCCTTCTAGTGTTCCTGTCATTTCTCTTTCCTTCGTATCTAATTTCATCTGTGCTTTGCGCACCTGCAAGAGGTGTAGCACTCAGCGGACACGCCGTGAACCCATCCATGGGGGCTCGGCTGCAGCATCCATGCTGCAGACGGTCCGTTGAGCCCTACACCTCTCGCAGCTGCTACCACCGCAGGGAACCCTGGCTGGGTAGTACTCGCTCTGCGTGGCAGACTCACTATCCGCGCGGCACGAGCTATCCCTGACTGCAGACGGTCCAGCGTGCCTGATATACAGGCTACTGCCTTCCATCAACTGAATTACAGCCACCTACAGCGCTCGATCTGCACGGTAGGTTCGGTTTTTACACCTCGGACCGTCTGCGACATGGATGTCGCAGCCGAGCCCCCATGGATGGGTTCACGGCGTGTCCGAGGTGTAAAAAACGGACA
>JAIBDN010000101.1 GCA_024686215.1 Gammaproteobacteria bacterium
CTGGTCAATGACCCGGACTCCCTTAGCCTGAAGGGTGAGACCCGGGAGATGACCTTCCTGTTCTCCGATATTGCCGGCTTTACCTCCTTTACCGAAAAGGCCACGCCGGAGCTGCTGGTATCTACCCTCAACGAATACCTGGACGTGATGTGCCGCGCAGTGATGGAGCATGGTGGCACCATCGACAAGATCGTGGGTGACGCGGTGGTGGGCATCTTCAACGCACCGCTGGATCAGCCGGATCATGCGATACGCGGGGTGAACTGCGCGCTGGAGATGGACCGTATCAGCAAGGACTTTAGGAGCAAGATGCACGAGCGTGGTTACCACTTTGGGCATACCCGGGTGGGGGTGAACAGTGGGGTCGCTATCGTCGGCAATTTCGGCGGCAGTGAGCGTTTCGACTACACCGCCCACGGTGACTCGATCAACACCGCGGCGCGCCTGGAAAGCGTGAACAAGCACCTGGGTACCCTGATCTGTATTTCGGGCCCCACCGCCGAGCAGTGTCCGGAGCATATCTTCCGGCCAGTCGGCGGGCTGGTGCTCAAGGGTAAGACGGAGGCGATCACCGCCTTCGAGCCACTTACCGAAGAGGAGGCGGCCTCACCGTTGATGGTGCGCTACAATGAAGCCTTTGCGCACCTGGAGCGTGAAGATGCCGATGCCGTTGAGCTGTTCACTGCACTTAAGGCAGATTTTCCCGATGATCCCCTGGTTAACCTGCACTGCAACAGGCTAGCGCAGGGTATTTTGTCTACCACTATCGTACTGGCGGAGAAGTAACATTCAGCGCTATATCACCGAATCAGTGACTGCCCTGAAGGAATTGAACGCCGACCGCGTGATATCCATCCTGCTGGCGGGCACTATTGCCGGTGTCGTCACGCTGATTTCCAGTATCAGCTTTGCTGCGCTGATGTTCAGTGGCCCGCTGACGCCGTTTATTGCCCAGGGTATTACCATACTCATCGCCACTGCGGTGGTAGCCGGCTCGCTGTTCAGCTTGCTCAGCGCCTGCCGTCCGGTGGTGGCCATGCCCGACGACGACACCGCGCCAATTCTGGCTTTGATGGTCACCCTGGTAGTGGGCAGTTTCCCGGCAGGCACCTCGGCGGAAGTATTGTTTGTCACCGCCTTCGGTGCGCTCACCTTTACCGCCTTTTTAACCGGCGTGGTACTGGCGGCACTGGGTTCCTTCAAGCTGGGTTCGCTGGTGCGATATTTACCGTATTCGGTGATGGGTGGCTATTTTGCCGGTGCGGGTTTGTTATTGATCCAGGGCGCCCTGAAAGTGGTGAGTGATCTTCCGCTGGTGTCCGCGGCAGATTTCATGCAGCTGCTGGACGCTGAAGTCCTGTGGCGCTGGGTACCGGCGATAGTGGCTGCCTGGATGATACGCTGGGCCATTCGCAATTGGCACCAGTCGCTGGCCATGCCCGCGGCCATGTTCCTGGTGATTGCGCTGTTTTTTGTGGTGGCCGCCATTGCCGGCCTGAGTCCCGATGAACTCATGGCCGACGGCTGGCTGGTGGGTCCGTTCCCGGAGACCGAGCCCAGCCTGGTGAATCCGGTGTTGCTGCAGCAGTCGCGTGTTATTGAGTGGCCACTGGTAGTCGAGCACTTGAGCTCGGTGGGCACCATTATCCTGCTCAGCGCGGTGTCGTTGATGCTCACCGTCAGCGGTCTGTCGGTATTGCAGCGCGACAGTTTCGACGTCAACCGTGAGCTCACCGTGGCCGGCTTTGCCAATGCGGTCAGCGGGCTCAGTGGTGGCCTGGTGGCGCTGCCTTCCATGACGCTCACCGAGCTTTCCATGACCGTGGGCGCGCCCAAGAGCAGGCTGGTGGGCCTGGTGGTGGCGCTGTTTTGTGCGCTGGCCCTGTTTTACGGTATGTCGCTGATTGCCTGGTTTCCCAAGGCGGCGCTGGCAGGTTTGCTGATCTTCCTGGGGTTTTCACTGGTAGAGCGCTGGCTGGTAGAGGCGCGGGAGCAGTTGCCCCGGCTGGAATACATGGTCGTTGTAGTGATTGTGCTGGTGGTGGCCGCGGTGGGCTTCCTGGAGGGTGTGCTGGTAGGGCTGCTGTGCGCCATTTTACTGTTCGTGGTCAACTACAGCCGCATCAATGTAGTGCGCTACGCGCTCACCGGCAAAGAGCGCAGGAGCAACGTGGAGCGCAACACCGGCGAGGAAAAGTACTTGCGCGAGCACGGCGCGGAGACGCTGATCCTGAAGCTGCAGGGGTATTTGTTTTTCGGCACCGCCGCTGCGCTGGTCAAGCGCATCGAGGAGCGCCTGGAAGACAAGGAGCTGCCGCCACTGGGCTACGCGGCACTGGATTTCGCCCAGGTGACGGATATGGATTCTTCCGCCGCCCTGAGTTTTATGAAGTTGGCGCAGGAAGCTTCCAAGTCCAATTTTTTCCTGCTGTTAACCGGGATGACGCCGGCGATGCATGAGCGCCTGATGGGTAACTGGCTGGAAAGTGAAACCACCACCTACCTGCAAATCATGCCCGACCTGGATCGCGGTATTGAGTGGTGCGAGGAACGCATGCTCAGGGATCAGTCGCTGACTGAGGAGGCGGAGGGCATTATGCGGCAACTGTCGAAGTTTCTGCCGCGGCCCGATGACCATGAAATCCTGTCGCAGTACATGGAGCGGCGCATGGTGCACCCCGGCGACACGCTGGCAGAGCAGGGAGAGCCCTCTGATGAAATGTTTCTGCTACAAAGCTGCACCGCCTCGGTGTACCTGGATACCGGCTCTGGTAAGAAACACCGCATTCGCCGGGCTGGCTCCGGTACCGTATTTGGTGAGGTGGGGTTTTACCTGGGTTCGCCGCGCACCGCTTCGGTAACGGTGGATACCGGCGGTGAGTTGTTCGTGCTGAGCCAGGCCGCCAATGCTCGGCTGGAGCAGGAACATCCGGCGATTGCCGCAGCTATGCACAAGTTTATGATTCGCGTGATTACCCGGCGTTTGCAATTGACCACCACCACGCTGCAGGCGGTGTTAACGTGACGCTATTAGATCAATACAACGGAGAATAATGTATGCAGTGTCCCAAGTGTGACAGCGCCATGGAGGCGGTAGATTTTGGTACCGAGATCAGCGTGGCGCGCTGCACCGGCTGCGGCGGTTTGTTTTGCGAGAAGCAAACGTTGCTGCAACTACGCACCGAGTGGCTGGCCGATACAGTGTTGGATACCGGCTCCGCGGCGGGGGGTGCAAAAACCAATGATATTCGTGATATTCCCTGCCCACGCTGCAGCAACATCATGGATCATGTGCAGGACAGCGAACAGTCGCATATCACCCTGGATGTGTGTCCTACTTGCGAGGGCGTGTTCCTCGACGCGGGAGAATTGACAGATATGAAGTCAGTGACCCTGATGGATCACGTGCGGCGGTTACTGTCTAGGCTTGGCGGCTAGTGTCCTGGCCAAAACCCTTTTCGCGCAGGCTGTCTGAGTAACGCGCAATATTGGCCTGGGCGGTAGGTTCCAGGCAATCCCTGAAGTGCTCAGTCTGGAACAGGCTGGGCCAACGTTGCAATTCGCTGAGGAAGCGCAGTTTTCCCTGGTAGTAGTGCTCGTCACTGATCGCGGGCGCCTCTTCCCTCAGCGCATCTGAATCCGCCAGGTAGTCTTCCCACGGCAAGCCGAAACCGGAAAGATCTATATCCACCATAAAGGCAGTACCGATGTCATCGGCCTTACCGGTATGCTGGGTGGCAACAATAAATGCGCAAACCCGCTCGACAAATGCTGCCGGCATTTGGGGGGCAGCGCGCTCGCGGAAAAATTCCGCACTTAAGGTTTCGTTATCGCCGGCACCGTAGCGGTAGATCACATCGTGAAACCAGATGGCCATTTCGGTGACATTGAATTCATTGATCGCCGCCTTGGCGGCGTCCAGCTGCTCCAGGCATTGGGCCAGGTGCGCCAGGGTGTGATAGTGACGATGCGGCTCCTGGTAATGTTGTTGCAGTTGCTGCCACACCGACTCGTCTGGCGCCTGCCCGTTGGCGCATTCGCGCCACAGACTCTCAAAGCGTTCAGCCAGATACTTCTCGCCCATAATGCTACTCCACAATGAACCTTACTATTGAGCTTAGCATAGCGTGTAAAAAGCGAAGTAAAAAACTAGTGTAATTTGGGATAACAGGCGCTGGATACGGCCCCAGGTACGCAGCGCTAAGCATTACTGCTTTGAATTGTAATCCAGGTACCAGGCAATAAAGTTGTTTACGCCTTCTTCTATTTTCGTATTCGGGCGATAACCCACGGCTTGCTCCAGGGCGTCGATATCGGCGCAGGTGGCTGCCACATCACCC
>JAIBDN010000023.1 GCA_024686215.1 Gammaproteobacteria bacterium
AAGCATTATTTATATCCGCCCCTCAGGAACGGTCTCCGGGAGGGTTATCCTTGATCTGGTAGTCGCGTTGCCGCTGCGGATCTAAAGTGGCAATGATCGCCAGTTGCTCTGCTGTAGGCGCAATCGTTGTCGCCACCTCATCCGGGATATGCAATGCGTAGCCGGTATTTTCTTCTACCTGCTGCACACTGACGCCCGGGTGTAACGATACCAGGCGAATCTGGTGCTCCGGGCCGCCAAAGTCCATCACACACAGGTCGGTGACCACCAGACGTATATCGATATCATCCAGCGCATGCCCTTTCGGCAGGCGCTGCGGGTTGTAACCTATGGAAGAGACGAAGTCGCATTCACCGTCCATGAACACGCGGGTGTTATGGCTGGGCACAAAGAAGCTATTGGGGTGCGAAATAGAATTCCCTGGAAAACCACGGGCGCCCAACATCATCACCTTGGGCTGCTCGTAGGTACCGCCCAGGGCCGAGGTATTGGATTGACCAAATTTGTCTATCTGGGTAGGACCCAGCATAGCGTGGCGCCGGCCGCTCCAGACGTTGTCGAAAATACGCGAGAAGCCCATCCAGGTCTCGGTGGCTGGCACAAAATCATCGCCGCGCTTACCCAGGGGGTTAGGCTCACTCAACAACCAGGCCTCGGAATCGGTCATCATCAGGTCGGTATTGGTGGTTTTCATCGCCAGGCTCGCTGCCAGACGCGGAATCACGCCGATGCCAGTTGCAAGTACCTCGCCATCATCGGCAAATGCTTTACTTGCGGCCACGATGCACAGTTCGGCCAGGGTGTAATCTGTTGCTGTTGTCATTGTCCTGTTCTCCGGGCCAATCAGTAGTTGGGAAGTTCAAGAGCGTGAATGGCCGCCAGGCCGCCCACGTTTTGCTGGTATTCCTCTTCCGAGGCACCCAGGAACTGCGCACAGTAACCGGCGAAGCCCGCCTCATCCTTGGCCGAGGCGGTATAGGCCTTGAAATGGGGTACGTCAAAGCCATAATGCGGACTGCAGGAGCTGGGATGGGCGCCGCCGGGAATCGGCACTACGCCGGTAGTGGCTGCACGCTCCCAGTGCACCAGCCGCGCCTGGGCCGGGTCGTGGAAGAACTCTGTCGCCACCAGCTCATCACAGGACACAAAGGTCTTGTCTGCGGCGCGCGCATACCAGTCATCCATATAGTGGTCAGCGCCGGCAATCTGGCACACGCCACGCTGGTCTGCCCTGTCCACATGCAACAGCGAAACATCCAGCTTTAACGCCGGCATGGCCACCCATTCCTTGTCGTCGTAGGGGCTGTCTATCACTTTTATATCCGGGTTTTTACCAACAATGTCCGTGCCCAGGCCCACCTCGGTAGGTATAAACGGCAGGCCCCAGGCCGCCGCACGCAGGCCCAATAACAGCATGCCCTCATCAATTTCCATCACCTCGATAGCACCGCTCTGCCGCGCCTGACGGAAATACGGCTCCAGCGGGATGAAATCCAGGGAGACAAAAGCGAACACCACTTTCTTCACCTTCCCGGCGGCACACAACATGCCCACATCCGCGCCACCATAGGACACAATAGTGAGATCCTTCAGCTCGGAGCGCAGAATTTCACGTACCAGGGCCATGGGCTTGCGCCGGGGACCCCAGCCACCTATGCCAATGGTCATACCATCGTGCAGTTGCGCCACCACCTCGGCCGCGCTCATTTGCTTATCCATTTATCCTTCCTTCTCTCAACTGACGATGCGCGCCATGCGATAGTCATGTTTTACAAAATTTACGCCCAGGGTGCTTTCGGTGCGACGCACCCCGGCAATAACGTTGATGCGCTGGTGTAAAAATTCCGCCAGGTGTTCCGTGTTGCGCACCATGGTGATGGCCAGGATATCCGAGCGCCCCAACATCACCCCGACAAAACCCAGTTCAGTAATCTCGGCCAGTGCCCGGGCCACGCCGCGGGTCTGATCACTGCGCTCCACCTCTATCCAGATGTAAGCCAGAGCGGCATCGCGAAAGCGGTCTATATTGGTAACCGCAGTAATGCGAATCAGCTTCTCTTCTTCCATGCGCTTGACCCTGGCGCGCACTGTGCCTTCGGTGACGCCCAGCTCACCGGCGATCTGTCCGTTACTCACCCGCGCATCCCGGGACAGGCGCGCCACGATGGCCTTATCCACCTCATCCAACTTACGCCGGGTCATGCAAGGGCACCCAGTCAGGCTGGTTTTTCAATACATCCAGGGCCAGCGCCGGGGTCAGGCGACGCACGCCGGGCGTGCCGGCCAGCTGCTGGCTGATCAGCTCGTCAAGGGCCGTCTGGTCCTCGGCCACCACCAGTATCTCCACATCGTGGGTACCCACCACCACGTTCACCGAAAACACCTCAGGAATCGCGGCCAGATCCCTGGCCACCGCTTCCGGGGAACGGTTTTCCACCTGTACCCCGATAGCCAGCAACATGTCGTAGCCAGCTGCCTCAATATCCGTAACCGCCACCACGCGCATGGTGTTGGACTCTTCCAGGCGCCGCACCCGGGCACGCACCGTGGCCTCGGTCACACCCAGCTCACGGGCAATGGCGCGGTAGGGCATACGCCCATCGGCGCGCAGCAGCTCGATAATCGCGTAGTCCGTATCGTCCAGTTCAATCAACGCAGGGACAGTACTGGCGGCGAGATCGTTCACTGCGACTCCTGCGCCGCCCGCTCACGCAACTCGTTCTTCAGCACCTTGCCACCGGCATTCATCGGGAATTCGTCCACAAAACGCACTGAGCGCGGCACCTTATAATTGGCCATAGTGTCGCGCGACCAGTCGATCACGGCCGCCTCGTCGAGCTCAACGCCCGGCGCACACACAATATAGGCGCGAGCCACCTCGCCCATACGCTCATCCGGCACGCCGATTACCGCGGCCCTGGCCACGCCGGGCATACTGCACAGGCTGTTTTCGATTTCCGCCGGATAGCAGTTGAAGCCACCGACAATAAACATGTCCTTGATGCGATCGGTGATGCGCACATAGCCATCTTCATCCATCACCCCCACATCACCGGTCTTCAACCAACCATCCTCAGTGATATTGCGCGCCGTCTCTTCGGGGTTATCCAGATAGCCCTGCATAACATTGAAGCCGCGACACCAGATTTCACCTTCGCTGCCGGCGGCAACCGGACTGCCCTGCGCGTCCACGCATTTCATTTCCACCCCGTCCATGGCACGCCCAGAGGTATGGGAAATGCGCTCGGGAGAATCGTCAGCCCGGCAGATGGACACCACACCACAGCTCTCGGTGAGTCCGTAGGCGGTCACCACTACCTCAAAACCCAGCTCTTGCCGCATCTGCTCTACCAGGGAAACTGGCACAGGCGCCGCCCCGGTCACTGCGAGGCGCAGGCTGGACAGGTCAAACTCAGCGCGCCGCGGGTGGGCCAGTAAGGACTGATAGATAGTCGGTGGCCCGGGGATCATGGAAACCTGCTCGCGGGGTATCTGCTCCAGTACCGTGTCCAGGTCAAAGCTCTTCACCGGCAGCATCCGCGCACCGCGAATGATTGCCGCCAGCCACCCGGCCTTGTAGCCAAAGGAATGGAAAAATGGGTTGATAATCAAGTAGTTATCATCAGAGCGCAGACCCACCGTGGCGCTCCAGGTTTCAAAGGTACGAATATTCTGGCCGTGACTGGTGATCACGCCCTTGGGCTTGCCGGTGGTGCCCGAGGTGAACAGGATATCCAGGGTATCTTGCGCGGTTAGATTGTCCGCACGCCGGGTGACTTCCGCTTCCGGGACGTCCGCTCCCGCGGCCAGGAAGTCCTGCCAGTCCACGGCACCCTCGGCACTACCCTCCAACATAACCGTTTGCTGCAGGTCCGGCAGTGCCTGTCCGTGCAATTGCTGCGGATAGCAGACCCCGAGAAAGTCGCCCACGGTGAACAGCAGCTGCGCAGCACTGGCCTGCAGGATATAGGCGGCCTCGGAGCCCTTCATACGGGTATTCAGCGGCACCAGCACCCCGCCGACGCTCTGCGCGCCGATGGCGGCAATAATCCACTGGTAAATATTCGGCGCCCAAATGGCAATGCGCTCGCCTTGCTCCAAACCCGCAGCAATAAAGGCCCGGGCGGCCTGCACGCGGGCGGCATCAAGTTCGGCGTAGGTGATATTGATCTCACCATCGGTAATAGCAATGCGCTGACCGTAAGTGTCAGCGGCGGCGGCGACCACTTGCGGCAAGGTACGGGGCTGGTAGGAATCTACTGACATAGTGATAGCCGTGAACGCAGTCCTGAGTTGCTGGGAGGGCTATAGTAGTCAGTTATTCAGTGTTTTGAAATGGAATTTCGTAGAATATCTAATTATATTTTACGAATAGTGCAAATAGTTATATGAGGCTACTGCCTATAGACCGGATGGTTGTTTGGCAGAGGCACACCGGTCGTCGTGGCGACCCTATGGGTCGCCACCACTGCTTACACGCGTTGCCAGTTTGCTTACTCAGGAAAAGAAAAGTCCTTGAACTGCTCCCGCAAAGCCACCTTCTGCAGTTTCCCGGTCGCCGTATGGGGTAGCTCATCGACAAATTCAACAGCCTCGGGCGTCCACCACTTGGCGATTTTGCCGTCAAACCAGGCCAGCATCTCCTCGGCGCTCAAATCCTCACCCCCGGGGCCGCGCACCACGATCAACAGCGGGCGTTCACTCCAGCGTGGATGAAAGTGGCCGATCACCGCCGCCTCTGCCACCTTGGGGTGATCCGTGGCGACATTTTCCACCTCGATTGAAGAAATCCACTCGCCCCCGGACTTGATCACGTCCTTGGTACGGTCAGTGATGGCCATATAGCCCTGCGGATCTATGGTCGCCACGTCACCGGTTTCGAACCAGCCATCTCCCTCGTGTGCATCTGAATCTTCCAGCTTGTAGTAACTGGAACAGACCCACGGACCGCGCACCTTGAGCGAACCGAACGCCACGCCGTCCCAGGGCAGATCATTACCCTCGTCATCGACGATTTTCATTTCTACACCGAATATCGGGCGGCCCGCCTTGAGGCGGACCTTGGCAAACGCTTCATCACTGTAATCTTCGCGCGACGCGGGACTGGTATTGACGCTGCCCAACGGGCTCATTTCGGTCATTCCCCAGCCCACGCGGGTTTGCACGCCGTAGGTATCCAGGTCTTCCATAATCGACAACGGGCAGGCCGCACCACCAACGATAATACGGTCCAGGGATTCCACCTGTTTGCCCGTGGTCTTTAAATGGGCGATCAGGCCCAGCCAGACGGTGGGCACACCCGCTGACATGGTGACCCCCTCCTCATTGATCAGTGCCGCCAGTGTTTCACCGTCGCCCATCTTGTTGCCGGGGAACACCAGTTTAGCGCCGGCAATGGGACAGGAATAAGGATTGCCCCAGGCGTTGACGTGAAACATCGGCACGATGGGCATTACCACATCCCGGGCAGACAGGCCCATGGCGTCCGGCATCATGGTGGCGTAGGCATGTAACAAGGTAGAGCGGTGTGAATACAGCACACCCTTGGGGTTACCTGTCGTGCCGGAGGTATAGCACAGGGCACACGCGGCGTTCTCATCCAGTTGCGGCCAGTCGAATTGCTCTGACTCATTGGCCAGCAAGGTCTCATAGCAATGCACGTTAGCCAGGCTGGTCTCTGGCATATGCGCCTCGCTGGTCAGTACTATCCAGCCCTTCACCGTCGGGCACTCGCCCGCCAGACCCTCTACCAGTGGCACAAAGTCCGGATCCAGTAACACGTACTGGTCTTCCGCGTGATTGATGATGTACACCAACTGCTCTGGAAACAGCCGTGGATTAACCGTGTGGCAAACATAGCCACTACAGGATGCCGCATAATAGGTTTCAAAGTGCCGATAGTCATTCCAGGCCAGGGTCGCGATGCGCTCCCCCTGGTCCAGATTCCATCGCGCCATAACGTTCGCCAGTTGGCGCGTTCGGGCAAAAGCATCTCTGTAGTTGTAGCGATGCCGGGGGTTGTCCCGCGTGACCGAGACGATTTCAGTATCACCATTCACACGCTCAGCATGCGTAATGATTGAAGCAATAGACAAGCCTGAGTCCATCATCAAACCGTTCATTGATTGTTCCTCATTAGAATTATGTTTTGATTAAAAAACTAGATTTCCAGCATTTCCCAGCTGTCATCGCCCGGGTGATGCAGGGCGCGGTTTTCCTGATTAAGCTTGATCAGATGCGCGCTCAGGGAGAGTTTTGCCATCTTGTGCAGGCTGGTATCCACGTCGTCATAGACAACTTTGACCAGTTGATCCAGCGAGGTACGGCCCACCTGTTGCAGACTTGCAATGACTTTGTTCTCGCGCTTGAGCCGGTGATTAACCAGCCACTCCACGACAGCCCGGGAGTCTTCCATCAATTCGCCGTGACCCGGCGCAATCCACTTCAAAGAATAACGCAGCAACAATTGCAAGGATTCGATATAGGCCTTCATATCGCCACTGGGGGGAACGATGACCACAGTGGAGCCGTTCATAATGTGATCACCGGCGAACAGCATCTTTTCCTCTTCCAGGAAGAAGCAAAAGTGGTTACTGACGTGCCCGGGTGTATGCACGGCGCGCAAGGTGAATTCCGGTGTGGCCAATACATCGTCGTGTTGTAGTTCACTGTCGGGCTTGAATGTATCGTCCTGGAACATATCATCCGCGGGCGAAGCGCCGATGACCTGCGCACCCGTGGCCTCGGCCACCGCCTGCCAGGCGGGGGAATGGTCCGGGTGAGTATGCGTACACACAATCCAGCGGATACGCTCACCCGCTGTTTTCAAAATGGCATCTACGTGTGCAGGGATTGCCGGACCGGGATCCAGCACCGCGACTTCCTCGTCTCCCAGCAGGTAGGTGTTAGTGCCAGGCCCGGTCATCACCCCCGCATTCGGTGCAACGATACGCCGCACCCGGCTGTTTAGTCTGAACGGTACCCCGTGATCCAGCACCGCGTTAGACCATATTACTTATGCTGATGTTAGGGTTCACCTCGGCCTCGTAATCGACGCCATCGACCTCAAAGCCAAACAGTTGCAGGAATTCACGCTTGTAGCCGTCGAAATCAGACAGGGTTCTCAGGGTTTCCGTATTGATGTCGTCCCACAGTGCCGCCACAGCCGCCTGGATCTCTGGGTCCAGTTCCTTGCGATCAGCGCGCAGGCGGCCCTCCTCATCGAGATAGGGACTGTCGTTATACAGCGAATCCCGAAACAGCCCATCCACCTGCTCGATACAGCCCTCATGTATGCCCTGCTCTTTCATTACCTTGAACAGCAGCGCCAGGTAAATCGGCATGGCAGGAATAGCGGCACTGGCCTGGGTAACCACGGCCTTGAGCACCGACACCCGTGCATCACCGCCTTTGGCGGCCAGACGCTCACGAATATTCACCACGCGCTTGTCCAGGTCTTTCTTGGCAGCACCGATGGTGCCGTGCCAGTAGATATCCCAGGTGAGCTTTTCACCGATATAGGTATACGCTGTGGTCTTGGCGCCGTCAGCCAGTACCCCGGCATCGTCCAGCGCATCAATCCACATCTGCCAATCTTCACCGCCCATCACCGCAACGGTGTTATCGATCTCTTCCTGGTTGGCCTCCTCCAGGTGGAAGTCCTGCACCTCGCCCTTGTCCGTGTTGACGCCTTTTTGCACCGCATCGCTACCGATGGGCTTGAGCGTGGAGTTATGCACCACGCCGGTCACCGGGTGCACCCGACGGGGCGCGGCCAGGCTATACACCACCAGATCTACCTGTCCCAGGTCTGCCTTGATGGTCTCTATGGTCTTTTGCTTGATCTCGTCGGAGAACGCATCGCCGTTAATACTTTTGGCATACAGGCCGTCTTCCTCGGCGAACTTATGGAATGCTGCGGAGTTATACCAACCAGCGGTACCGGGCTTTTTTTCGCTCCCTTCTTTTTCGAAGAAAATACCCAGGGTGTCAGCTCCGGCACCAAATGCCGAGGTGATCCGTGACGCCAGGCCGTAACCTGTGGAAGCACCGATAACCAGCACCTTTCTGGGACCGTTCTCTATGGGACCATTGCCCTTCACATAATCCATCTGCTTTTTGACATTGGCTTCACAACCAACCGGATGTGTGGTGATACAGAGAAATCCGCGTACGCGTGGCTTGATGATCATGGGCTCGTTAATCCTGAATAGCGTCAATTTTGGCGCACAGGGATACAAACGAGGCCCCGCGCGCATCGGCAGTTTAGCATATTGGCCACAACACGAAACCACTGTGCGTGCGCCTGTAAGCGTTGTATCTTGTGTTCGCTGCGCACATGCAGTTCAATACGCTCCCTGCCGCCACAACCTGTTCAGCACATGCCTCACTCACCACTTATCTATCCTACGCCCGCAGCCTGGACTGCAGCCGTGCTAGCTGATTTCGACAGCTTTCTGCTGGATCACGCAGCGGCAGAAAAAAAGGCCTCGGGGATGGCCATTTCCATGCTCTCTCACTACCCGGACCGTCTTGAACTGGTAGCCGCCATGGCCGATCTGGCAGTGGAAGAACTCACCCACTATCGCGAAGTGGTGAAATGGATTCATCGCCGCGGACTGATTACCGCCCCCGACCAGAAGGATCATTACGTACTCGGCTTTCGCAAGGCTATTCGCCAGGGTCGCGACGAGTACATGCTGGACCGCTTGCTGGTCGCCAGCATCATCGAAGCGCGTGGCGCGGAGCGCTTCAGCCTGGTGGCAGAAGCGCTACAGCCGGGCCCTCTGCAGAAGTTTTACCAGTCCATTGCCCGCTCCGAAGAACGCCACTACGAATTATTCCTTGATCTGGCGCGCCAGTACCTGGACGCCGAGGTGGTTGCACAGCGCTGGCAGGAGTTACTCGAGTTTGAAGCCGGTATTGTTCGCGGGCTACCGATTCGGGCGGCACTGCATTGATGGCATACCGCTGATGAGTGACAGCGTCGCCAGTCGGCGCTATCAGCAGCGGCACATTGAACCCGGCCTGCCGCGATTGCCCCGCGGGAAACCGCAGTGGCAACACGTGCTGGTGATCCCCGCCTACCGGGAATCGGCTGATCTAGTACAACGGCTGACCCTACTGAGCAACAGCGACACTAGCTTCGTTGCCATCCTGGTATTGAACCGACCCGACTCCGACCCGCAACAGCAGGCAAATGAGGCGCTGCGCGCTTGCGTAAACACACTGCCACCGTATCGCGCACTACCCGAGCTTGCCAACAGCTATGCGCTGGCGCCGAACTGCTGCGTTTATCTGCATGACACTGAATCCCTGCTTGGGCCACTGCCGGCGGGCAAGGCCGTGGGCATGGCGCGAAAAATCGGCTGTGACATCGCCTGGCAGTGGATAATTGACGGCGCCGTAGCCAGTGACTGGATCTACAGTAGCGACGCGGATGCTCAGCTGCCCGGCGACTATTTTGAACGCCTCGATAATGGCCCGCCTGACGCAGTCGCAGCTACCTACCCTTTCGTGCATGTCCCGGGCCAGGACCCTGCCTGTAACGCAGCGACCACGCTGTACGAATTACGACTACACCACTATGTACTGGGACTCGAATACGCAGATTCCCCCTACGCCCACCACAGCCTGGGCAGCTGCCTGGCAGTGCGGGCCGAGGCTTACGCGCGCGTGCGTGGCTTTCCCAAACGCGCCGCGGGAGAAGATTTTTACCTGCTTAACAAGCTGGCCAAACTGGGCAGCATCAGCTCGCTGCCGGGTGAATGTATTCAGTTGCAGTCGCGCCAATCGCACCGGGTGCCTTTCGGCACCGGCCCGGCCGTTACCCGAATCATGCAAGCAGACGCTGCCGGCGATACGGCGCTTTTTTATCACCCCCAATGCTTTGTCGCACTGCGCGCACTGCTGCGCGTAATCCCGCAACTGTACGCAACACCCGTGGCGACCCTGGCGGAACAACTACGAGCGCAGACTAGTGAGGAAAGCCTGGCCCTGAACAGTGAGCAGGCCTTGCTGGACATGGGACTGGAAGAAGCGCTACAACATTGCCGCCGCCAGGGCAAATCCCCGCGGCAATACCTGCGCCATTTTCACCAGTGGTTCGACGCCTTTCGCACCCTGAAGTTTATTCACGCGCTGCGCGATGCTGGCCTGCCACAGCTATCCCTGAGTGAACTGGCCTCGCAGCAGCCCCGGCTCTGGCCAGGTGACAGTGCTACGCATGCGGCGTCACCACTGCGCGGGGCTATCCAGGAACACTGGCACTGGTCTATGCGTGATTCGGAACATTGGTAATCCACAGCGTCTGGTAGGGCAACAGCGCCAACACTTGCTCCCGCGCAAATAACTGCTCACCACTAATCAGGTCCAGCCAGTCTTCTGTTTCAATCAGGTTAATCGCCTCCAATGACAGGGGCAGCGTCTGCGTGCTGATATTGCTGATACAAAAAATGCTTTGGCGCCGGTCTATGCTCTGACGCCAGTATCCGAACAGGCCAACACCCAGGTGCAGGGTAAATTGCGTGGCATTAGGGTGAAAGGCCGCCTGGGATCGCCTTATCGATAACAGTTCCTTGATACTGGCAAAGACTCGGGCATGGGTGGATTGCTCCTGCTGCAACAGCTGCGTCAGTTCAGTGTAGTCCCATTGGTGACGGTTGATAGCGCGGTAATGTCCGGTGTTTTCCACCCGCTGGTAATCATTGCGTGTACCAAAAAGGCTATGAATATAGATCCCCGGAATCCCCTCCAGGCCCAACATAATCGCATGCGCGCAAACAAAGCGCTCCACAGCAAAGGCGTCCGGCCCCGAGGTAGTGCCCTGCAAGGCATCGAACAAAGATATATTGATTTCATAGGGTTTGCGCTCCCCGTCCTGCAAAGCCCGGTAGGATACATTCCCTCCGAACTGTTGCATGGTGGCCACCAGAGTTTCTACTTCGCGCTCCGACAGCAAGCCCTCCGCGGGACGCAGGCCAATGCCATCGTGTGACGCGATAAAGTTAAAGTACGCCGTACCGTTCTGGGCCGGTGGCATACTCATCATCCAGTGTTTCAAATAGGTGCAGTCCCCGGTGATCAGGGTATTGACCAATAACGGCGGCAGGGAAAAATTGTAGACGCTATGCGCCTCGTTGGCATTGCCAAAATAGGACAGGTTTTCACGGTTGGGAATGTTGGTTTCAGTAATCAACAGGGCGTCGGCGCTGACGTGCTCGACCAGGGTGCGCATCAGGCGCACTATCTCGTGCGTTTCCTCCAGGTTAAGGCAACTGGTACCAGGAATTTTCCACAGAAATGCCACCGCATCCAGACGAAAAATGCGCACGCCGTGATCCATGTACTGGCGCAGTATGGAGACGAATTGTTTTAATACCTGCGGATTGCGGAAATCAAGATCTACCTGATCGTGACTGAAGGTACACCAGACATACTGTGTTCCTTCACTGGTTTCCACCTCGCGCAGCAGGGGTGATGTGCGCGGGCGCACCACATGGCTGAGGTCATCATCAGGTGACGCGGTAAAGAAATACCCTTTGCCCGGCGAACGCCCTTTGAGAAAATTATCGAACCACAGGCTACGTCCAGAGCAGTGGTTAACCACCAGGTCAGCCATCAGCTGGTAGTCTGCAGCAATAGCGCTTATATCCGACCAGTCACCCAGAGCTTCATTGACGCTGGAATAATCCAGCACCGCGAAGCCGTCATCGGAACTCCACGGGTAAAACGGCAGAATATGCACGCCACTGATATGTTCACTGGTGTGCTCATCAAGAAAGCACTTCAAGGTCTGTAGCGGATGTTCCCCGTCGCGCAGCACACTGTCGCCATAGGTAATCACCACTGCATCGCGCTGATCCCAGTGATTGACATGCATTTGCGGGGCGCACGCGGACGCATCCAGGCCCATCAACTCAAGCAGCTCATCGGCCAGGCCGGTAAGCTTGGCGCCCAGCGGATTGTCGCGATAAATAGTATCCAGGTGTCGCTGCACCCGCTCCCGCAACTGTCCCTGCTCTATAGCTTGCAACATCGTCGCGTCCTAGGCCGCCGCAAATTCGGCCTGGTCGGCCTCTACCGCATCGCGCAGCTGCTGCAATACATCGGGCACTGCGCTGATTACGCGGTTCCAACTGGGAATAAAGGGTCGTTCCATAGGGCGCAACAAAAACGCCTCGCCCGCTTTCATGATGTTTTCGGCGAATAATTCCACCGCTTTTTCCTCACTGTGAATATCCAGGGTCAGGCCATTCATCACCGCGTCGTTGTGATAGGTCTCTACAAAATCCAGGGCGATGCGGTAGTAGGTTGCCTTGAGAGAACGGAAGGATTCTGTATTAAAGGTCACCCCGCGGGTGGCCAACTTACGAAACAGCGCCTTGGATATGTCGATGGACATTTTGGACAGGCCGCCCTCTTCATCCTCGGCAGACAGTTCCTGGTGTTTGTGGTCGTAAATGTCAGCTATATCAGCCTGGCACAGGCGGTTCTTTGCATAATTGCGGTACATTTCAGACAACACGCCGATTTCCAATCCCCAGTCGCTGGGAATCAAAATGTCATTGAGGACATCTTTGCGGAAAGAAAATTCGCCGGCCAGGGGGTAACGAAAACTGTCCATGTACTCGAGATATTCCATATCCCCCAGGGTTTTTTTCAGCGCGCGCAGCAATGGTGTCACCAGCAATCGGCTCACCCTGCCATTGATCTTGCCGTCGGCTACGCGGGCATAAAAGCCCTTACAGAATTCGTAATTAAAGCGCGGGTGGGCCACCGGGTATATCAAGCGGGCCAGCAATCCCCTGTCATAAGTAAGAATGTCGCAGTCGTGCAAAGCTACCGATTCGGCATGCCCTGATGCCAGCGTATAACCCATGCAGTACCAGACGTTACGCCCCTTGCCCAGTTCGCGAGGGGCGAGATCCATTGCCTGTAGTTTCTTGTCCAGCGCCTGCAAACGCGGGCCCTCATTCCACAATACGCGATGCCGCTGGGGCAAACGCGCAAAAAAGGCCAGCGCCTGGCGGTATTGCTGTGCATCCGCGCGATCCAGACCTATCACCACTTCCGATAAATACGGCACCTTGACCAGCTCATCCACTATCGCGGGTAATGCCTCACCCTCGAGTTCAGAAAACAGAGACGGCAGAATCAAGCCCATGGGGCGCTGCTGGGAAAACTCCAGCAGCTCACTTTCCAGTTCAGCAACTGGTCTGTCTGACAGGTTGTGCAGGGTAGTGATTATGCCGTTCTGGTAAAAGTCACCCATGGTGAAGAAGCCTCATAGTTTGTCTGTTTGTTGTTGCTGGTGCAGCCAACTGGCTACACCCTGGGCCCAACCGGCCGGCCCATAATCTTCGCTGTAAATCACACCGTGGGTACGCCGCAGTGTCGGGAAGTCGTGCACCGTTGAACGAATCACCAGTGCGGAGTCCGCCGCCTCGAGCATGGCGCAGTCGTTGCGGCTATCGCCAATCGCCAGGCTGTGGCAAACAGGTCCTGGCCGCGCATCCACATAGACATCGCGTAACCACTGCAGCGCCTTGCCCTTGTCACAATCCCCGCACACACTCAAAAACCGGCCGCCCTGCAATACCCCGGCCCCGGCTTGCTGCAAACGCTGTATAAAGATCTCCTGGCGTTGCTGATCACCAAACCACTTTACCGGTTCACTGTATTCCCGAGTGTTCGCCAGTTCCGCCCGCTCGCGGGAGAGGTTGGTCATGCGCATGATCCCCTCAACCCCTGCACTATGAAAACTTTCGAAGTCACCAACAAAGTCGCCCGCTATATCCTGCAGCAGCTGCAGCCACTTGTCGCGCGGCGCACTCATCTCACACACCCAGTAGCCAGCTCGCGTTACGCTGCCTGGCGGCTGAGTATCGAAATAGCCCTCGGGTATAAGCACGGCAGCGCCATTTTCCACGATAAACGGGTGTTCATTGCCCAATTCCTCGCGCAAATTCTCGATTTCTACCCGGGTTTTACTACTCACGGGGATCACCGGGATATTCTGCACTTCCAGCTTACGCAATTGCGGCAGCGCATCCTGATAGCTGTAGCTGTGATGATCCAGCAGCGAGCCATCGAGATCGGTAAAGACCAGGAATTGTGTAGCTTGTGGCAGATTCATAATTCGGCTGCTAAACAGTGACGGTAGGCGCTCACCTGCCGCTGCTCATCCAACTGGTAGAAGTGATGTATACGCTGCGGCAAGCTGTCCAGGCAGTGCCGGGTGAGACGCTCGTAGAACTGGATAAAACGGGCCACCTGACTGGCATTCATGATGGCATCACCGGCACGGCTACTTGCCAACTTTTGCTCCTGCTCCAGGCGCCACTGATAGACGCAGTCAAAGGACGGGGCCGCGAGCATGACCCATTGGTCCACCCGCGCGTACATGGGCTCAAAATCCTGCCGCAGTGCTGCGTTTACATGGCGTCGCCAACCGGCATCCCGATCTTCATCCGCCTCCAGAGCATTGACCGGTGCTGCCAGCGCAGCCTCTGACTGTGCACGAGCACCCAGGCACCAACCCTCCAGCAACACTATATCCACCCCCTGCTCCACCACATCCCAGGCTTCCCGGGGACACCGGTCGTCCAGCGCCTTGTCAAAGCGAGGGATAGCGATAACAGAGGGTTCACGGTCAAGCAATACGTCCAGGGTATCCGCCAGCAGCTGCATATCATGGGTACCTGGCACACCCCGGGTCGCCAGCAGTGGATGCACTGTCACCGCCAAATCCAGGCGCTGGGCCCGCGTCAAGTAGAAGTCGTCCAACGACAGGGACAACGTGCGCAATCCGTAACTGGCCTGCAACTCATCGCGCAGGTAATCACAAACGGTTGTCTTGCCCGAGCCCTGGCTGCCATTGATAGCGACCAGCACAGGCCGGTGCGCACCACTTTGGTGCGCCGCTATAGCCTGGGCCAGCGGGGCGAACCATTGTTGTGCACTGACCAAATAGCTGTCCGGCAACTGATGTCGCTGCAGAAACGCCCGCTGCCACTGTGGCGCCTCCGTAGCCATGGATTTCCTTTGCAAAGCCTGTCCCGCATTGAATTGTGACTATAGGACACAGCAGAAACCGTGCCAACCGCAGGGGTTGCGGGTAACAGGAACCCCTGCTACATCACCAGCTGTCGAATATCAGCCAACAGGGTCAGCAGGCGTGCGAAAAACCGACCGCCGTCTCCGCCATTGATCACCCGATGGTCGTAGGACAATGACAGGGGCAGCATTTTACGCGGTGCAAAGACCTCGCCGTCCCATACCGGCCGCATAGCCGCCCGGGACACGCCGAGAATGCCCACTTCCGGTGCGTTGACGATAGGTGTAAAACCATTGCCGCCGATATTGCCAAGACTGGATATGGTGAAACAACCGCCCTGCATTTGCGCTGGCGTGAGTTTGCGATCACGGGCTTTGCCCGCCAGGAGTAAGACTTCCTCCGCCAGTTCCCAGATAGTCTTTTTATCGACATCGCGTATTACCGGCACTACCAGCCCGGCTGGCGTGTCTACCGCCATGCCAATATGGATATACTTTTTGTACACCAGTTGTTCGCCATCTGCGGCCAGCCCACTGCAGAATTTCGGATTATCGCGCAGCGCCACCGCACAGGCCTTGAGCAGAAACGGCATTGGGGTGAGACGGGTACCGCGCTGTTCAGCCTCAGCCTTGAGCGAGGCCCGAAAAACTTCCAGTTCAGTAATATCCGCCTCGTCGAACTGGGTGACATGCGGCACGTTCAGCCAATTGCGCTGCATGTTGGCAGCGGTTAATTTATCCAGCTTACTGCGCTGGGTAATCTCCACCTCACCAAATGCAGAAAAGTCGATGTCAGGAATAGTCGGTAGTGCGCCACCAGCTGCAGCTGCAGCTGCAGCCGCAGGCCCTGCTTTAAGCGAATTCTGTACGAACGACTGCAGATCTTCCTTGAGGATACGACCGCGCGGCCCGGTGCCAGTAACCAACCCTAACTCGACACCAAACTCCCGGGCCAATTTGCGCACAGCAGGGCCTGCGTAGATATCTTTGTTTGACGCGGGGGCCGCTGCTGCCGGTTTGGCGGGAGCGGCTGCCGGTACAGCGGCTTTGGCGATCGGCTTCGGCTGCCCTGCCGGGACCGGGGCTGACGCTGCTGCAGGTGCAGGTGCAGGTGCAGGTGCAATACTATCGCCTGCGACAGATTGCAGACGCAGCAAGGGATCGCCCTGCTTGACGCTGCCACCTTCTGCAACCAGAATTTCCAGCACCTCACCGGCGGCCGGCGCCGGCACTTCCATTGATGCCTTATCAGACTCCAAAACAACCAGCGAGTCCCCCTCAGCCACGGCGTCGCCCACTTTGACACAGACTTCTATTAACTCCACCGCCTCATCCGTACCGATGTCGGGTACGGGAACCACTTGCTCGGCGGACTGGGCTGGAGAGACGGCGGATGCAACGGCGGCCTCAACATGCGCAGCTGCTTGCGGCTCTGACGTTGCCTCTTGTTCCGGTTCCGGTTCCGGTTCCGGTTCCGGTTCCGACTCATCAGCAACACTGGAAGGCGCAGCTTGCTGCGCTGGGCTATCCCCGGCCGCCTCAATAATGGCGACGACAGAACCCTCTGCCAGCTCCTGGCCCTCGGCCACCAATAACTCCACCAGAGTGCCCGCCGCGGTGGAGGGTATCTCCATAGATGCTTTGTCAGATTCCAGCACAATCAAACTCTGGTCGAGGGCAATTTCATCACCCACTGCAACCAGTAGCTCGATTACCTCAGCACCCTCAGCGCCACCTATATCCGGTACAGTTACCTGTTGTTTTGCCACAACGACTTCCTTATTTTTAGCGGGTAATCGGGTCGGCTTTGTCTGCCGCTATCCCCAGCGCAGCGATCGCCGCACTCACCTGTGATGTTTCCATACGCCCCTGATCTGCCAGCCCCTTGAGAGCAGCCAGCACTACGTATTCGCGGCTCACTTCAAAGAACTCCCGGAGCTTGCCGCGCGTGTCAGAGCGACCATAGCCATCGGTACCCAGGGCGGTAAGATCCCCGGGAATAAATTCACGAATCTGGTCGGTATAGGACTTGATGTAATCAGTAGCGGCGACGAAGGGACCCGAGTCTTCCTGCAACAAGGCAGTGATATAGGGAACCCTGGCTGGCTCTTCCGGGTGCAACATATTCCAGCGCTGCACGGCCTTACCTTCGCGCTGCAATTCATTGATGCTGGTCATGCTCCACACATCAGCAGCCACACCATAATCCTGCTCCAGAATGAGTGCTGCGGCTTCCACCTCGCGCAATATGGTGCCAGCGCCCAGCAGTTGCACGCGCAGTTCGCCAGAGTGGTCGGAGCGACGCAAACGGTACATGCCTTTGATAATGCCTTCTTCCGCGCCCTCCGGCATGTCCGGCTGCAGGTAATTCTCATTCATGGTGGTGATGTAATAAAAACGGTTCTCACCTTCCTTATACATGCGGCGCAGACCATCCTGGATAATAATAGCCAGTTCGTAGGCATAGGCCGGGTCGTAGCTGATGCAATTGGGAATAGTGCTGGCCTGTAAATGACTGTGGCCATCCTGATGCTGCAGTCCTTCCCCGTTGAGAGTAGTACGCCCTGCGGTAGCACCGATCAGAAAACCACGCGCCTGGCTATCACCTGCCGCCCAGGCCAGGTCACCGATACGCTGAAAGCCAAACATAGAGTAGTAAATGTAGAAAGGCACCATTGAATAGCCACTGGTGCTGTAGGAGGTCGCCGCCGCCAGCCATGCGGAGAAGGCCCCCGCTTCGTTGATACCCTCTTCAAGAATCTGGCCTTTTTCATCTTCCTTATAGAACATGATCTGGCCGGCATCATGTGGTGTGTAGCGCTGACCGACTGATGAGTAGATCCCCAGCTGCCGAAACATGCCCTCCATACCAAAAGTACGCGCCTCATCGGGCACGATAGGCACCACCCGCTCCCCCATGTCCTTGTCCTTCACCAGGCTCGACAACATGCGCACAAAGGCCATGGTGGTAGAGATCTCACGTTTGCCGCTGCTCTTGAGCTGATTGGCGAACGCAGACAATTCCGGTGTAATCAAGCGTTCAACCTGGTGTCGTCGCGCCGGTATCTGCCCCCCCAAATCCTTCCTGCGCCCGTTCATATAACGCATTTCCGGGCTTTGCGGGTCTGGCCGATAATACGGCACCTGCTGCAGTTCTTCGTCACTGATAGGGATGGCAAAACGGTCGCGAAATGCCTTCAGGCTATCCGTATCCAGTTTCTTCAGCGAGTGCGTCTCATTATTGGCCTCCCCCGCCTCGCCCATACCATAGCCTTTTACGGTCATCGCCAGAATCGCCGTCGGGCGCCGGGTCTCCGCTACCGCTTCAGCGTAAGCCGCATAAACTTTATAGGGATCGTGCCCACCCCGGTTGAGATACATGATGTCATCGTCAGACAGGTCTGCAACCAGCTCCAGCAACTCCGGGTACTTACCGAAAAAGTGCTCCCGGGTATACGCGCCACCGTTGTATTTGTAGTTTTGCAACTCGCCGTCACAGACCTCGTCCATACGTTGCTGTAACAAGCCGGTCTTGTCCTTTTCCAGAAGGGGGTCCCATTTTCGCCCCCAGATGACTTTGATCACGTTCCAACCGGCACCGCGAAAGACGCCTTCCAGTTCCTGAATGATTTTGCCGTTACCGCGCACCGGACCGTCCAGTCGCTGTAGATTGCAATTGATCACGAAATTAAGATTGCCCATCTTTTCCCGGCCGGCAAGACTAATGGAGCCCAGAGATTCGGGTTCATCACATTCACCATCACCCATAAAACACCAGACATTGCGGTCGCCGTGATCTACCAGTCCACGGGCCTGCTGGTAATTCATCACCCTGGCCTGGTAGATAGCCTGAATGGGACCCAGCCCCATAGAGACGGTGGGAAACTGCCAGTAGTCGGGCATTAACCACGGGTGGGGATAGGAGGAGAGACCGCCGCCATCGACTTCCCGCCGAAACTTATCCAGCTGCGCCTCATCAAAGCGGCCTTCAAGAAAAGAGCGGGCATACATGCCTGGCGCACTGTGGCCCTGGTAAAACACCATGTCACCCAGGTGCCCACCTTCGGAACCGCGGAAAAAGTAGTTGAAGCCAATATCGTATAGGGTCGCGCTGGAGGAAAAACTGGAGATATGTCCCCCCAGGCCTTCGTCGTTATCATTGGCGCGCATCACCATGGCCAGGGCATTCCAACGCACCAGAGAGCGCACACGCCGCTCCATAAATAAATCTCCCGGCATCATTTTCTCGTCGGCCGGGGCTATGGTGTTACGAAAGGGCGTGGTTATGGCGGGAGGCAACCGAATGCCAGCGTCAACCGCATGCTTGGCCAATTCCAGCAAAATATACGAAGCACGCGAAGGGCCACCGTGTTTTACCACTTCATCCAGCGCGTCAAGCCATTCCCGGGTTTCCAGGGGATCGATATCGTCCGCCATGTCCAACTGTACTCCTGAGCATTTGCCAATAGCCAAAAACTCGCCTCTAATTAGTTCTATATTGGAACCTAAATGACGAGCCCGTATAATTAGTATAGGTGCTAGCCACGATCCTGCTGGTGATAAATAATGCTATTCGCGGCCCAAGGTAAAAATACTACAACAGGTGGCCACCGAAAAGAAGATCAGTTCTATTTTGGAATGGTTTTATTGGCTTTAAATACCGGAAATCCGCCATTTTTCGAACAAAAAAGGCGCCGCAGTGGGCGCCTTCCTGTAAATTTACTACACGCAACCTTTAGTCGATGATATAGGCTTGATGCCCAGCCTTGATCGACTCGGCGCTTTCATAGCGACGCATATCACCCTCGGGCAGCAACCCGGACTTACCCGGTGCCACTACCTGCAAAGAATGGCGTTGGGCCAGAAAAACTTCACTGTAATAATTCTTCCAGGAATCCAGGGTTTGCTTCTTCACTGCATCAGCCAGTGCCTGGCGACCCTCAAAGTCATATTGCTTCTTGGCGATCGACTGCCAGAAAAATTCCGCTTGTTCCCACATGTTCTTGTGCGGGCGCAATATCTCGTTAACCAGCGCTTCCTGGTGCCGCGCAAACTGCGCCTGGTCCAGGTCCGGAATGACGCCCTGCATAAATACCTGCATGGCATCCGCCACAGCCGCGGCGTCTGCCACCGGCGACTGCACCAGCATTACCAGGCCTGGAACATCGCGCTGCGGCCAGGCAAAAGCACTCACCACGTAGCCCAACTGCTGCTCGGTGCGCAATTGCTGAAAAAAGCCGGACTTTATAATCTGTCCGGTCAACGCTGTTGCCGCGCGATCTTCCCAGGTATTGCCAGCACCTTGCAGATACCAGGCGACCACCGCGTCGTCGTGTGGGACATCCACCACGTACTGGGCGCGCTCACCTGCGGCCAGCTTCAGTACCTTGAGGTCGGGCAGCGCAGGCGGCTCACTTGCAGGGATGATGGTCGCAATCATCGCAGAAATCTGCGTGGCTGCCTGCTTATCGTAGTTCCCATAGATCATCACCTCTGCGCTGGCTGACTGCCAGAAACCAGCAACGTACTTATCCAGCGCTTGCACATCTATTTTTTGCAGGGCGGAAATCAGTGCTTGCTCCCCCCATTCGCCGTAAAGAAGAGATTCCGTCAGATCTTCAATCACCTGGCTGCTGGGACGCTTGGCTACACTATTGCGCAGGCTGCGTATCATATCGCTACGAATGTTTTCAAAGCGCCGGGGATCAAATTGCGGCTTGCCCATGACTGCCAGTAACTGCTGCAATAACACCGACTGCTTGTCGTCATAGCCGCTGATGCGCAAACTGATGCCTTGCGCATGTTTGTAAATATTAAAGCTCAGGCCGGCCAATAGTGCAGGATAGGCAAACTCGTTCACCTGGTCCCTCAGCAAGGCCGTATACAGTACAGCAGCAGCGGTCTGCTGCGCACTCAGGCCCACCTCCGGGGAACGGAAATTGATATAGGTGGCACCCCGTGGGATACGGAACTTTTCATCCTGCATGAACCAGATTTTCTGGCGGGCCAGTTCAAGCACCACTTCCGGTGTCGGGGAGTTATCTGCATCCACCGTCACCAGAGAAACATCGTCTGCTATAAATTCATTGGCCTGGGGCAGGTGCAGGGTCTGGGCGTTGTTGTTACTGCGCCAGCTGTCGAGTTGCTGCTCAGCAATGAGCTCGCGACTATAGGGCACCTGATAACGCTGGGAGACCCGGTCCGTGCTCACGTTTTTGTCATTAAAGATCACCACCGCGTTATCCGGGGTCAGATAATCAAACAACTCCTGCACAGTGCCCTGTTCAAAGCGGTTCATAGTGTAGGCGCCGTTCAGGATATCCGCCGACGCGTAATTGTGCATGCCGCTGGCCAGGGCACTGACGTAGTTGATGGGACTCCCCTGCTCCTTGAAGCGGAAATTCAGATCCGCCAATTGCGACTGCTCTGCGTACAGCCATTGCTGCGGGCCTTTATCACGCAACATATCGGTGTAGGCGAACAACAGTTGCAGGACCCGTTGGTAATCAGCGGCACCCTTTTCAGTGAGATTAATGCTGACACTGAATAAAGAGCCTCCGCGCCAACCCAGTCCAGCACCGGCCGCAACGCTCTCAGCCAGACCCTCGGATTTCAATTGGGACAACAGGCTGCCCGCTCCCTCGTGGCCTACCATGTTACCCAGGTAGGAGACCGGCTTTACCTCGTATTGCGCGCGATAATCAGGAATCGGGAAGGACACCTGTAACTGCCGCAACGTGGCCTGTGGCTGCACTTCTACCAGCATGGGCAGGCTGTTTGGTGTGAACAGTGGTTGGTCAATGGGTTGTGGTTCATAGGCCTTGTTGGGGATGGCGCTGAACATAGGCACAACCAGGTCCTGCAATTCATTCAGGGACTGCGCACCCATCACCACCAGACGCATCGCATTCGCCGAGTAGTGCTTCTCGTAGAAACTGATCAGTTCGTCACGTACCGCAGAGCCCGGCCTGTCCGCCAGGCTATCGAGGCTGCCAACCGAAAACTGGCTGTAGGGGTGGTCCGGGTTCATCACCTCCTGCAATACATCCAGACCGCGGCGGGAGTCGCTTTTGAGCCCCATTTGGTATTCTGCTTCCACTGCATTTTTTTCACGGTCTACATATTGAGCGTCAAAACGCGGGGCAATAAAGAACTGTGAGAAGCGGTCCAGCGCCTCGGGCAAGTATTTGGCGCCCACATCAAAAAAGTAATTGGTATGTTCAAAACTGGTGTAGGCATTACGGCTACCACCATGCTCGGTGATGTAGCGCTCGTACTCGGCCGCATCGGGGTACTTATCGGTCCCCAGGAACAACATGTGTTCCAGAAAGTGCGCCAGACCACCGCGTCCAGGTGGATTGTCGCCGCTACCCACCATGACATCCAGTGCCGCTGCTGCCTTGGGGGTATCGGGGTCTGATATCAGCAGCACCTGCAGATCATTTTCCAGCACCAGGTAGCGGTAGTTAAAATCATCATTAGGGCTTTGTACCGGCTGCGACTCGGGAATCTGCACCGCAGCAGCAGAAGCCGTATCAGAGGGCCTGTAACAGGCCACCAGCAATGTGGTAAGCGAAAGCACAAATAGGGGTAGCAGAGGCTTGAGCCCCCACCGGGATGACAACACAGACATTAATTACTCCATTAACTTAGCGTTTCAGCTTCTACTTCAACTTTGTCGGCCAACAGCACCTGGGTAGGCCAGGCATTGATTATGGCCTTAATCAGGGTTGCCAGGGGAATCGCGAAAAACACGCCCCACAAACCCCAGATGCCACCAAAAAACAGTACCGCCAATATTATAGCGACCGGGTGTAAATTCACTGCTTCCGAGAACAAAAATGGCACCAGGACGTTGCCGTCCAATCCCTGGATCACTACATAGACAGCGAATACCGTATAAAATTCACTACCCACACCCCACTGGAAAAATGCCACCATAACCACAGGCACTGTCACTAGAGCAGCACCCATATAGGGGATAATCACCGATAGCCCCACCAACAAACCCAGCAAGGCGGCATAATTCAGGCCCATCCAGACAAAGGCAAAATAGGTGATCGATCCGACTATTATGACCTCCAGCACTTTACCCCGGGCGTAATTGGAAAATTGCATATTCATTTCGCCCCAGATCCGCCGCAGCAGTGGCCGCTCTGCGGGTAAAAACCCAGCTACCCAGCTCACTATCTGATCCCTGTCTTTCATGAAGAAAAACACCAGCAACGGTATCAGGATCATATACACCATCACCGTCAGGATGCCCGGGATAGAGGCCAGCGATCGTGTGACGATGGTTTGTCCCAGGCCGGCCAGTTCTGTCTGGGCCATGTTGAGCACACCTGAGAGTTGCTCCTGAGTCACCAACTCCGGATAGCGTTCTGGCAATACCCCCAAGAATAGTTGCGCCTGCTCCAGCATGCGCGGCATCTCGCTGGCCAGACTCAATAACTGTCGCCAGACCAGCGGCAACAGGCCCAGCGTGACACCAAAAAACACTCCGACAAACAGCACGTAGGCGATGCCGACACCCAGACCCTGGGGCAATCCGTGACGCTGTAACTGAGACGCCACACCCTGCATCAGATAAGCCAACACGATGGCAGCCAGCACTGGCGTGAGAATATCCCCAATGGTCATTAACAGGACCAGGGAAATACCCAGGATAACCAGCAGCAATACCGACTCCTCTTCGAACAGGTAGCGGCGGTACCACTTATTGAAAATTTCGAGCATGTCGCTTCGAGCTCCGGTAATCAGCGTTTCTGCAGCAGATAGGTATAAACCCCACTGCTATCATTCGTTTCCAGCAATTGGTGGCCAGACTGCTCGGCAAATACCTGAAAGTCGCGCACCGAACCCTGGTCCGTGGACGTGACCCGCAAACGCTGGCCAGCATCCATATTATTGAGCGCGCGCTTGGCTTTGAGCAGTGGCATTGGGCACTGCAACCCCGTGGCATCCAACTCTATAACCTCCATCTCACCCATGCACCCGCTTCCAACCGATTTTAGCGCGCCAGTATAAGCCATACACGACCCGAGAATGAACTTTCACACTATTGGCCTTTCCAAGTAAGGGGACTTGTCCCGATACTACCTGCATGCAGTACAATGCAGGACCATTCAATTTGTAGATTAGTGGTTCCATCCCGTGCTTGATTTTCAACGGATAGCTGTTCGCCTGCGCCATACCAGCGCACTGCTAATAGTGTCCTGCATACTTTTTATCGCCAGTGCCAGCCAGAGTGAGGAGCTCAAGCTGCCCAAGCTGGGCGAGTCCAGTACCAGTATGTTCTCGGCCGAGTTCGAGCACCAGCTGGGTCGCGCCTGGCTGCGTTTCTTTCGCGCCCAGGTGCCCACCGTTGACGACCCGCTGCTGTTTGATTACCTGGAAAACCTGATCTACAAGTTGGTTACCCACAGCAAGCTTGAAGATCGCCGTATCGAACTGGTAATCGTCGACAATCCAACCATTAACGCTTTTGCTGTGCCAGGCGGGGTAATAGGTATACACAACGGCCTGCTGGTATGGGCACAGACGGAAGACGAATTGGCCACGGTGCTGGCACACGAGGTTGCCCACCTCAGCCAACGGCACTTTTCACGCGGTGTGGAATTCCAGAAAAAACAACAGCCGGTAACCATCGCCGCAATGCTGGCCAGCCTGGTCCTAATGGCCACCGCCGGCAGTGATGTCGGCATGGCGGCTCTGTCGGCCACGCAAGCGGCGGCTCAGGACGCCTCTTTGCGCTATAGCAGGGGCAATGAACAGGAAGCCGACCGGGTCGGCATGCAGACGCTGGTTGACGCCGGAATGGACCCCCATGCAGCTCCAGCCATGTTCGAGCGCATGTTGCAGGCCTCGCGATACTCCAGCGGCAATCGCATGCCGGAGTTTTTGCGCACCCACCCCCTGTCGGAAAACCGTATCGCCGACACCCGCAACCGGGCCAGGCAGTATCCCAAGCAGCCCCCCTCGACCAGCCTGGACTACCAGTTGATGCGTGCACGAGTGGTTAATCAATTGGCCAAAACCCCAGAGGAAGCGATTCACAAATTTCGCGGCGAACTCGAGGGCGATCCGCGTTCCCGGGAAGCGGCCAATTACGGCCTGGTGCTGGCATTGACAGACGGCGGGCGGGCAGAAGAGGCCAGCCTGGAGCTGGACGGCTTGTGGTCTGCCAGCCCGGACAGACTGGAATACATTATCGCCGACGCCGAGATCGACATGGCCCTGAACCGACCGGGGCTCGCGGTAAAGAAGCTGTCGGAGCAGTTGGCGCTATCGCCCGGCAACCATCCGCTTACCATGACCTATGCCAACGCCCTGATGAAAAATCAACAGGCGCATATTGCCGAAGAAGTGCTGATTGAGCAAAGCAGGCTGCGTCCCAACGATCCGGGCCTGTGGTATTTACTGGCGGAGCTGCAGGGTCTGTCCGGAAATATCGTGGGGCTGCACCAGTCTCGGGCAGAGTATTTTATTCGCAATGGCAACCTGGATCAGGCCGAAAAACAACTGGATTACGCCCTGAAACTCGCGGGCAATGACTACCTGACCAGCGCCAAGGTGACGCAACGGCTGCGCGATATCGCTAGAATGCGCGAGCAGATGGAAGATATGTAGGCCAGCACAGGTCGACTGCCGGTCAGGCGTTACCTTTCACCGTGACTTGCAGCTCCGCAGCGAAGTCCAGCATGCGCCGCAACGGCACCATGGCCTGTTTGCCCAGCGCCGCATCCACAAAAATTTCATTATCGTCGCGCTCGAACACCCCGGCCAGAGTCTCCAGTTCATTCATCGCCATCCAGGGGCAATTCGCGCAGCTGCGGCAAGTAGCTCCGTTACCAGCGGTGGGCGCGATAATAAACTCTTTATCCGGTGCCTGCTGTTGCAGCTGGTAGAAAATACCCTGATCGGTGGCCACGATGAAGCGCTCATTGTCCATTTCACAGGCCGCGCGAATAATCTGGCTGGTGGAGCCCACGCGGTCAGCCAATTCCAGCACCGACGCGGGTGACTCCGGGTGCACCAGCACGGCTGCATCGGGATAAACACGTTTGAGGTCCGCTATACCCCGGGCTTTGAATTCTTCATGCACAATACAAGCTCCATCCCACATGATGATATCCGCCCCGGTTTCGCGGCGCACATAATCACCGAGATGCTGGTCCGGTGCCCAGAGGATATTTTTTCCCTGATCTGCCAGGTGCTCTGCCACATCCAAAGCGATACTGGAGGTGACCACCCAATCTGCCCTGGCTTTCACCGCTGCTGAAGTATTGGCGTAGACCACTACGGTGCGCTCGGGATGCTGATCACAAAAAGCTGAAAATTCCTCCACCGGACACCCTAAATCCAACGAACAGGTGGCCTCCAGGGTGGGCATCAACACGCGCTTCTCGGGTGTGAGGATCTTGGCCGTCTCACCCATGAATTTAACCCCGGCTACTACCAGTGTCTGGGCCGGATGGTCATGCCCGAAACGCGCCATTTCCAGTGAATCCGAGACACAGCCACCACTCTCTTCAGCCAGGGCCTGGATAGCGGGTGAGGTATAGTAATGCGCTATAAGAACGGCGTTTTCCTGCTGCAACCGCCGCTTGATCTGCTCCTTGAGCGCAGACTCCTGCACCGGCGAAAGCCTGTTGCGTTCGGCGTGATCCAGGTGAAACTGCACCTGCTGGCGGATGGTTTCCAGTTTGTCGGTGGCTAGACTCATAGCGGTTCAGAAAGGCGGGGGGAAACGAAGGCAAAGTCTATCACAGTTTTAGGCGTGATTAGTTCCCGGTTGCGGCGGGCTTTAATAACCGCCGTCCAGTGCCCTTACAGGAGCACCTAGGGCAACCATTCGGGCCAGTCACCAGAAACACTGCCGCTCCAGTTGGGGGTACGACGCTCAAAATAGGCCATACCCCCTTCTACCGCATCAGGCTTGGTCATGCTGAAGTTCAGTGCGCGACTTTCAGCAGCGGCGAGCTCCCCCCGACTCATGTCCAGAGCGCGCCACAGTAACTGCTTGTGCAGACCCACAGGCAACGGCGCGCAATGCGTGGCGATATCCCGGGCGATGTCCAAGGCAGTATCCAGCACCTGCCCGGCAGGCACACTGCGTCCGGCCAGCCCCCAGGTCACCGCTGCTTCACCACTCAGTCGTGGGGCGCGCACCAGCAGTTCAAAAGCCCGCTCGAAACCCACCAGCCGCGGCAATACATACTCCATGGCGAAATCAGTGACCACGCCTCGGCGGGACTGCAGAAAACCGTACTTGCCCTCATTGGCGAAAACGCGCATATCCGCCTGCATCGCCAGTCCCAGGCCAGCGCCTACGGCGTGGCCATTGCAGGCCGCGATAACCGGCTTGCGCACATCCCACGCCTGCATGCTCAATGGACAGGAATCAATTTCCACACTCTGGGCAGCACCGTCAAACGTATCCCCCCCAGCGCCCATGTCTGCCCCGGCGCAAAATGCATTGCCCGCACCTGTCACCACAGCCACGCGAACCGCATCATCTTCATCACAGCGACGATAGGCCTCGCCCAGACCATCGATAATGGCTGATGACAGGGTGTTATATGCCTCGGGACGATTCAGTGTGATCAGGGCCACACCATCGGTAATTTCAAACAATAACTCTTCGTTCATGGGTGTTCCGCTTACTTTCGATATAGCCATCAGCTTAATGCACGGTAAAGGTGTGGCAATAGCGATCGTGGCCACGATTCAATACCACTTTCTTGCCTTGCCATAGCGAGGCGGCAAATGGCCGTCCAAGGCCGTTTCCGCTATAGCGTATAAAAACCGGTAATTTTTCTAAAACATTCACTAGAATTTCATTAAGTTATTCCGTATAACCTCCTGTTATATAAAGAATTTGCATCAGCTAAACGGCGTTAGTAGAGGCATAGGGGCCTCTGCTGGACCGCAGGTACGTGGCAAGCATAATAATCGCCGCCTTCAGCGCAGCGCGAGTGGACATTCAGGAAATAGTAGTGGAACAACGCACAGTACTTATCATTTCGGAGCAAAGCACAGATCACCTGATCCTGTCCTCGTGCCTGCAGCGCGCCGTGCCCGCGCGTTTTAACCTAACCTCCCATGAGCACCTGGAGCGTCCACTGGAAGCTCTGATGGATCCCAATATCGATGCCGTTATCATGGCGTATGGTCCGCAAACTGATTACCTGTTGCGTTTGGCACAAAAAAACGATGCCCCAGTACCGCTGCTGGTACTCCTGGATGAGGCCGATGAGGCCGTCATCAGTCGCTTGCGCGAATACGGAGCGCAGGACTACCTGATACGCGGGCAACTGCAGGATGCACTGGTACACCGCATTCTCGATTACAGTATCGCGCTAAAGCAAGCCAGAGAGAAAATCCGTCAGTTATCCAATCGCGATACGCTCACTGGTGCCCTTAACCGTGTGGGCTTTCGCGCCCATATGGAACGCGCTATGGATCGCTCCGAGCGCTACGGATTCAATACCGCGCTGCTGTATATCAATATCGATCAGTTCTCCAACGTCAACGATCACTACGGCGAGGCGGACGGTGACGTAATGATCAAGTCGATATCGCGCCGCCTGATCAACAAAATGCGCAGCACAGACAGCATTGCCCGACTGGGGGGCGACGAGTTCGCAGTGGTGCTGGAGGATGTTAGCTCTGCAGCCGATGTTGAACTGATAGCCGAGAAGATGCTCAAGTCGATTTCCGCACCAATGATTCTCAGTGAGCAGCAAGTAGCCGTGGAGGCTAGCCTGGGTGCGGCCATATTCCCGGACGATGGGCGGGAATTCTCCGAGCTGGTGGAATGTGCCCGCAGCGCCATGCAACAAGCCAAGAGCGTAGGCGGCGGCAAGTATATCCGCTACAGCGATCAGATCACTTTCGACGTGGGCGGCCCCACATCGCTGGCGGCAGAACTGCGCACCGCAGTGCGTAAAAACCAGTTCGAATTGCACTACCAACCACGCATTGACCTGGAAAGCGGCGAACTGGTGGGCCTGGAGGCCCTGTTGCGCTGGAACCACCCGGAGCGCGGACTGGTATGTCCCGCTGAATTCCTCTCCGCCTGCGAAGACATGGGCCTGATGAAAACCATTGGCTACCAGGTGATACAGCACGCCTGCGGCGCCCAGGTATGGTTGAGTAGTCAGAATCTCAGCACTGTCGATGTGGCGGTTAACATCGCATTTTCCCAGATCCAGGACGACCGCTTTGTCGATATCGTCAAAGACATCATCACCCGCAGCGGTGCTGACGCCAGCTTACTGGAGTTTGAACTCACCGAATCCACCATTCTGAAGAGCCCTGGAGCCATCAAGGCGCGCATGGATGAATTGCGTGAGCTGGGTATTTCTTTCTCCCTGGATGATTTCGGCACCGGATTCTCGCAGCTGTCGCACCTGACCGAGCTACCCATCTCTGCGTTAAAAATAGACGCCTGCTTCGTGCGTGACATACCGGGCAATAAACACCAGGAAGCCGTCTGCACCATGATTATAGAGATGGCCCACCGCCTGGGCATGACCGTAGTGGCAGAAGGGGCAGAAACCCACGAGCAAATTGCCTTCCTGCGCGAACAGAACTGCCAGCAAGTGCAGGGTTTTTACTACAGTGCCGCTATTCCGCTGCAAATGATGCCGCGCTTCGTACAGCAACAGCGCTTCAAACGCCGCGAAAAACTGCTTTCCTGAAGGGGCGCACTAGGCGTCAGTGCCGAGTAATGGTAGCCTTGCCCATCGATAACAAGCACTGATACTGGCACCGAATGTCCAATCAAGACCACTCCCGTCAACGCCCAAAAATCCTGGTATGTGACGATGACCAGAACGTAAGATTTCTTACCCGGCAATGCCTGGAAGCCGATGACATGACGGTGGTAGAGGCGGCTGACGGGCTGGAAGCCATCGACGTTTTCGTACGCGAGCGTCCCGATCTGGTATTCCTTGATGTTGAAATGCCGGGTATGACCGGACTGGAAGTGTGCCAGCGAATCCGGAAAATGCCGCAGGGCGAAACTATCCCGATTATGATTGTTACCGGCTCGGACGATCGCAAGTCTATCGACCAGGGCTTCGAGGCCGGGGCTACGCAGTACAAGACCAAGCCTGTGAACTGGTCACTACTGGGGCGCGACGTTCAGTATATGCTGTGCGCCAGCAATGCGTTCAATGCGCTGAAACGCCAGGAAGATCGACTGCGCTACCTGGCTTATTATGACCCATTGACCAGCCTGCCCAATCGACGCAGCTTCAATGAGCAGCTCAATCGCATTCTCAGGCGCAGCCAGCGACATGAAACCAGCGCTGCCCTGCTATTTATCGATCTCGATCACTTCAAACGCATCAACGACTCGATCGGGCACGCCCGCGGCGACAGACTACTGGTGGAGATCGCCAAGCGCCTGACCATGGAGTTGCGTGAAGACGACGCCATTAACTATTTCAGCGACAGTAACGCCGAGGACGAGGACGATTCCGAAGCCTCCACTGAAATAGCCCGACTTGGCGGCGATGAGTTTACCGTGGTGTTGTCAGATGTAGAAAAAATAGCCGATATTGAAGTCGTCGCCAGACGAATACTGGACACCCTCTCGCAGCCTATTGCACTGCAGTCGCACAACCCGGTAGTGACGCCCAGTATTGGCATTGCGATCTACCCCCAGGATGGCACCGACCCCGATGCCCTGGTCCGCAACGCCGATACTGCAATGTACGTGGCCAAGGCCGAAGGCCGGGCCTGTTATCGTTTCTACGACGAGCAGATGAATGCCCGCGCGGTAGAACAACTTAAGATGGAGGAAGAGTTGCGCGATGCCATGCGCAATCACGAACTCGAGCTACGCTACCAGCCCCAGGTGGATATCAGCAACGGTGAGGTTGTCAGCATGGAAGCCCTGGTGCGCTGGAAACACCCCAAGCGCGGCATGGTTCCTCCCGCTGAGTTTATTCCAGTGGCGGAGCGCACCGGGCAGATCATCGAACTCGGCGAGTGGGTAATGCAAGAGGTCGCCAGGCACTGCCTGTACTGGGACTCGCTGGGACTCAACAGTTTCCGCGTTTGCGTCAACATCTCGCCCTTGCAGTTTAACCAGAGCAGCCTGCCCGAATGGATTGCCCAGTTTATCAAGGATTCAGGACTACCTCCGGAGCGACTGGAGCTGGAGCTCACCGAAAGCGCCATCATGACCGACGCAGAGACCAACATAGCCAAACTGCGCGAACTGAAGGCCATAGGCGTTGATCTGGCCGTCGATGATTTTGGCACCGGTTATTCATCGCTTAGCTACCTAAAACGCTTTCCCATCGACACCCTGAAAATTGACCAGAGCTTTGTAGCAGACCTGGACAGCGCCGATGGCGCAGCCATCGTCGACGCCATCCTGGCCCTGTCAAAAACCCTGAACCTGCGCGTGATTGCCGAAGGCATAGAAGACCAGCACCAGTTGGCTTACCTGGTAAAAAAGGAGTGCGACCTACTCCAGGGTTTCTACTTTGCTCGCCCGATCTACCCGGAAGATGTGCCGGACATGCTGCGCCAGAACTTTAGCGAACAGATTAGAGAAGCCACCGCCGGCTAGCCCGCGATTATTAGCCAGTAATGAGCCGCCACTACCTATTCGTCGCACTTACAGCTGGATGCATAAGCGCCGCTGCCGGTGCGCCTGCACCGGACAATCTCCACGTGATGCTGCAGGGTGCTGCGAGCACCGACCTGCGCAGCCTGGTGGAGAGAAACGGCGGCAGCATCACCCACGATCTGCATATAATAGATGCCGTGGGAGCTTCACTAACGCAGGCACAGCTGGATAAAGTGCTGACATCACCGCTGGTTACCCGCCACATCGATGACCTGCTGGTAAGCGAGCATGAAGACCCCCCATCCGGACAAGACCAGCAAGCCTGTGACGTAGGCGGCGCTCTGGAACTGCAAATTGACGCCGCAGCCGTTCATTGGCCGCTGTATAACAAGCTCTCCAGCCCCGCGGCATTGCAGAGCCTTGAGTTCGCCTGGCCAGCGGAATTGGGCAGGGTCGATGCCATCACACTGGGCGACACACCCGTAAGCCCGTCGATGTACAAACAGTTACCTGACAGCAGCTTGCGCTTACAGCTCAACAGCCCCACTAGCGCGACTTTTAGCCAACAGACGGATCTGCACATAAGTTTCTCCGCACCCGTCACCTCACAAGCAGAGACGCCATTACGCCAGCGAGACTTCAGTCTCACCGCGACATTCCACGGTGATTGCACAACGACATTGATACCCGGCTACGATAACAATGACCACGATTTTTATTACGCCGCAGTCGCTGGGGCTGATGCCCTGCATAAGCATGGCATTACCGGCAAGGGAATAACCGTAGCGGTGCTGGACTCGGGCCTATGGGAGCACCCGGCCCTGGCCAGCGACACATCTGGCGCGCCCAGGGTAGCGGCCCGTTACGATGCCATAACCAATATTGCTGGTTCTGAAACCTTCGACGAGAGTGGACATGGCACCCACATGACCAGCGTAATTGCTCACAGTGGCCCGGTATTAGCCAACGGACGCCCGACAGGTGGCTACAAGGGCACTGCACCCGACGTACGCCTGGTGCCCGTAAAGGCATTTGATGTGGAAGGACAGGGCGACCTTCTGGATATCGTACGCGGCATACAGTGGGTCGTTGATAATCGCCAGACTTACAATATTCAGGTTCTCAATTTGTCGTTCGCGGCACGACCGAGATGGAATTACTGGGAGGACCCGATCAATCAAGCTGTAATGCGCGCATGGGCGAGTGGCATTACCGTGGTGGCCGCCGCTGGCAATGAAGGCCCCGGTGACATGAGCATTGGCGCTCCCGGCAACCTGCCATACATAATAACGGTGGGCGCCATCACCGATTCCTGGACTCCCGGCACTCGCGATGATGACTACGTGCCAGATTTTTCCTCTCGCGGCCCCACTCCCAATGCCCACATTAAACCCGACATCGTCGCCCCCGGTGGGCATATAACAGGGATTACGCGACCAGGCTCAACCCTCACCAGGGAACAGCCAGAATACTTGCTGCACAATGGAGACTTCGTAATGACCGGGTCCTCTCAGGCCAGCGCCCTGGTTTCCGGCATCGTCGCACTGTTGTTGCAACTGGAGCCAGAGCTCAGCCCGGATGACATCAAGTGCAAACTCACCAGCAGTGCTGAGCCCGCCATCAACCGCGACGGCCGGCTCGCCTACAGCCCGTTTCAGCAGGGTCACGGCCAGGTCAACGCCACCAGAGCGGTAACACTGGGCGCAACCGGCTGTGGTAATGCAGACCTCGATATTCACAAAGACATGCAGGGCCTGGAACATTTCCGTGGCCCAGCCATTGTCGACGAAGATGGCGCTGTAGGTCTCCCGGGCCTGACAGCGATGGTGTCACCCCTGCCCAGCGCAAAAGGCTTGAGTGATACCCGCAAATGGGGAGTAAAGGCACACATCGAGCGCAACGATCCACCGCTGGTTGATTCCCCAAGCAACCCCAAGGGCCCCTTCGACTGGCGACAGATGTACCAGAGCGAAAGAGCTAAAATCGAGAACCTGGCCGACCAGCCACCGCCGGAAACCAAACAGCCTTAGCTCTCACAACACAACCCCGGAAAATCCGTCGCCACAGGCCACGCCCTTCAATTTCCACTTTTCCCTATATATTTCAATGCCTTAAGTGGCATTTCCAACCTCATACTGTTTTTCACGTGACACACACCCTACCCCAAAGAGGGTATATATCCCCCTTCATCAGCACCCACCAGCCCCGTATAACGTAGTCAAGCAACGAGATACCAAGATGTGAAACAGGTCTCACACGAGGACCGAACAAACAGAACAAGGTCACACAGTGACCAACAACTTGAAGACACAACGAAGGCGGACTCTGACAATGAAAACTTTAAAGACTATTAGCTACGCAGGCATCGGTACACTGGCAATGGCCCTTATGGCTCCCGCAGTGAGCCTTGCCGAGACCACCCAAGCTACAGCAAATTCAGGATCAGGCTCACACAACCTCGTTCACCGTGTCAGCCACTCCCTGGCCGACGCCGACGCCTACACCGCCAGCACCAATGCCGGATACAAGTGGGGTAAAAAAGTTTCTCAGTCTGACTCAGCAAATACCCAGTGGGCCGAATCCACCACCCGTGGCGGCTACAAGTGGGGCAACTCTGCAACTAACGAGAAATCCACATCCCAGGCCTATGCCGGTTCTTCCGATTATCAGTGGGGAACCATGAGTTTTTCTGAGCAGTCCGCTTATCGTTGGGGCGTTCGCTCATTCGCTGACCAGACTGCCTACCGCTGGGGCGTTCGTTCTTTCGCTGACCAGAGTGCATACCGCTGGGGTGTTCGTTCTTTCGCTGACCAGACTGCATACCGTTGGGGCGTTCGTTCTTTCGCTGACCAGACTGCATACCGTTGGGGCGTTCGCTCTTTCGCTGACCAGACTGCATACCGTTGGGGCGTTCGCTCTTTCGCTGACCAGACTGCA
>JAIBDN010000037.1 GCA_024686215.1 Gammaproteobacteria bacterium
CATGGCGCGATTTCTGCGCTGCGCTGGCTGACGCTGGCGAGCAGATACTGGACAGTGGCGTCCCCCAGGATGATCTCACCCGGGCCGAGGGCTTCCGCTATCTGACCCGATTGTTGCGCCTGAGTCTGGAAAAAAATATTGAATTCGCAGACCCCAACTATCCGCAGTTCTATTCGCTGTCCCATGAAACGGCCAAAATCGGCAATGACAACCCGGATAACTTCTACCAGAATTGCGCCATAGACGGGCGCCGGGAATACCGCATTCGTGGCAATCGCGGTTCCGTGTCCTACCTCAGTATTGAAACCAAGGCCGGATCCTTTGCCGGCGGTGGTGATATGGCACCCACCGGCCATGTGGAGCTGGAACAACTGCAGGTGGATGACCAGGGCGACTTCGAATTGATGGTCAGTGCCAGGCAGTACCCAGGGAACTGGCTGCGCATGACACCCGCATCAGACAATCTGCTGGTGCGCCAGACCTTCCGCGACCGGGCTAGCGAACAACGCGCTGAATTGCACATCGAGTGCCTGGACCCGGTGGGTAGCGATACCCTGAATGCAGCCGAATTTATGCATCAATTGCACTCAGTTGTGCCCTTCGTAAGCGGCACTGCAGGCCTGTTCAAGCAGTGGATGGACGGCTTCAGCGGACATCTCAACCAGTTGCCAGGCAATGATCAGGCCATGTGCCTGCGTGCCGGTGGTGATCCCGCGATCTACTATCACAACAGTTACTGGCAGTTGGCACCGGAGCAGGCGCTGGTGATCGAATTTATGCCACCGCAGGTCTGTCGTACCTGGAACTTTCAGTTATCCAATTACTGGATGGAGTCCCTGGACTATCGCTATCACCGTATCAGTATCAACAAGGACTCTGCGGTGTGCCAAGCCGATGGCAGTGTCCGCATTGTGGTCGCGGCAGAGGACCCGGGGCACCCCAACTGGCTGAGTACCACGGGGCATGACTGCGGCGCCATGCTGCTGCGCTATGTGGAGTCAAGCGAGCAGCCACCGGTACACACTGAAGTAGTGCCGCTGGCGCAACTGCGAGACAATTTATCGGGAAATGACCATGCATGAGGCGAACTTCGATGCCGACACTGTGGTCGCTGATGCCCGGGCTGTGGATGGCCTGACGGATTTTGGTGACGACAGTTATCGTGAGCCCTTGACCAGGCTGCTGTGGTCCCTGCAGCACGAGGCGCGGCTCAATGATATTGGTAGGCCGGTATTACGGCAGCGGGTGGTGGATATTCTTGCCACGCGACTGCGTGTCCAGGCCTATCTTCAGCGCTACCCGGAGATACTGGAGGAGCAGATCGTGGAGCCGCTGGTCATTGTCGGGTTGCCGCGCACCGGGACTACCATGTTGCACCGCACCATCGCCGCAGACCATCGCATGTATGCTCCGCTGTGGTACGAGGTGCGTTTTCCCTGCCCGGCACTGGATTGGGACTTCACCCAGGCGGGCGATCAGCGCATTGTTGATGCAAAAGGGGAAATGCAGGCTATGCTGGATGCCAATCCGGATTTGCTGGCTATACACCCCATGGATGCGATGGGACCGGATGAAGACATCATGCTGTTGGAGCAGTCCTTTTACAGCTTCAATATTCAGGCATTTGCCAATATTCCCAGTTTTGACGCCTGGATAGAAAGTCAGGATCACACCCCGGGCTACGAGTACTTCCGCGTCTTGCTGCAGTTCCTGCAATGGCAGAAAAAGCGCAGCGGCCAGCCAGGGCAGCGCTGGGTATTGAAGGCGCCGCATCACCTGCATTACATGGATCTGGTGTTCAAGGTGTTTCCCGACGCGAAAGTGGTACAATCCCATCGCGATCCGGTAGAGACTATTCCCTCCCTGGCCAGTTTGATCGCCGGGGTGTGGGTGATTTATTCGGATGAGGCAGACCCGGTGGAGGTGGGCCGGCAGTGGGCGAGAAAATTCGCCCGGGGCATGCGTCATACCATGGCGGTGCGCGAAGAGCTGGGCGATGAGCGTTTTCTTGACCTGTGGTTCACGGACACGGTGAGCCAGCCACTGGAAGAAATCCGCAAAATATATGCTTTTCTGGGTATGGAGCTGACGGCCCAGGCCCGCGACGAAATGGCGCGCTGGCAGGATTTCAATCGCCGCGAGCTGCGCCCGCCGCATGCATACACCCTGGAGCAGTACGGTTTAAGTGAAACGGGTTTACAACAGCAGTTTTGCGACTATCGACAGCGCTTTATTCAAGCCTGATGGCGCGCAATGAGTAAGCCGCAACAAATGACTAACAGTAATAACGGGAGAGATAGCGACAATGGCAGATCAAAAAGCAACCAACGTACACTGGCACGAGGGTGATATCACCAGAGCTCACCGCGCTAAACTACTGGGCCACAAGGGTGCCACATTATGGTTTACCGGCTTGTCCGGTTCCGGCAAGAGCACGGTCGCGGTAGAGCTGGAGGGCACCCTGCAGGAGATGGGCGCTCTGTCCTACCGCCTGGACGGCGACAATGTACGCATGGGTATTAACAAGAACCTGGGCTTCTCTGCCGAGGACCGCACCGAGAATATCCGCCGTATTGGCGAGGTGGCCAAATTGTTTGTCGATAGCGGTGTCATCGCCCTGAGCAGCTTCATCAGCCCTTACCGTGCAGATCGCGACCAGGTGCGAGCCTTGCACGATGCGGCAGGTATGGAATTTATCGAGATCTTCGTCGATTGTTCCCTGGAAGCGGCTGAAAGCCGTGACCCCAAGGGTTTGTACAAAAAGGCCAGGGCAGGCGAGATCAAAAACTTCACCGGTATTGACGATCCCTATGAAGCCCCCAGGGAGCCTGAGATCCACCTGCATACCGACCAGCAAAGCCTGGAAGACGAGGTCAATGCCATACTTGATGTGCTGCGTGAGCGCGGCATCATCGGCGAATAGACAAGGAGATAACAATGATCAAGCCCCATGGTTCCGATGAGCTGAACCCACTGTTCGTATACGACGTTGAGCAACGCCATGCACTGGTAGCTGAGGCCGAGACCCTGCCTTCCATCCTGCTAAATTCCGCGGCCGCGGCAAATGCGGTGATGATGGGCGGCGGGTACTTCAACCCGCTAACCGGCTATATGAATCTCGCTGACGCCCTGAGTGTGGCGGAGAAAATGCACACCGTGGATGGCTTGTTCTTCCCGGTGCCGGTGGTCAATATGACCAACGAAGGCGGTGTCGAGGCCGGTAGTCGTATCGCCCTGCGCGACCCCAATGTCGAAGGCAACCCGGTGTTGGCTGTGATGGACGTGGAGGCAGTGGAAGCCGTCTCTGATGAGCAGATCAATTATATGGCGGAGAAAATTTTCCGCACCCTGGATGAAAATCACCCGGGGGTTGCTACCTTCAGCGGCCTGGGTCGTACCCTGTTGTCCGGTCCCATCCAGGTGTTAAATTTCTCCTATTTTCAGGCTGATTTTCCCGATACTTTCCGCACCGCGGTGGAGATTCGCAACGAAATTGCCGAGCACGGCTGGGAAAAGGTGGTGGCCTTCCAGACGCGTAACCCGATGCACCGTGCGCACGAAGAGTTGTGTCGCATGGCCATGGAGCAGCTGAATGCCGATGGCGTGCTTATCCACATGCTGTTGGGTAAGCTCAAGCCAGGTGATATCCCTGCTGAGGTGCGCGACGCATCTATCCGCAAGATGGTTGAAGTCTACTTTCCGCCTAACACCGTGATGGTCACCGGCTACGGCTTCGATATGTTGTATGCGGGGCCCCGTGAAGCGGTACTGCACGCGGTATTTCGCCAGAACTGTGGCTGTACCCACCTGATTGTCGGTCGCGACCACGCCGGGGTAGGGGATTACTATGGCGGTTTTGACGCTCAGACCATCTTTGATGAAGAAGTACCCGACGACGCGCTGGAATTGGAAATATTCAGTGCGGATCACACGGCTTACAGCAAGAAGTTGAACAAGGTGGTAATGATGCGCGATGTGCCGGATCACACCAACGATGACTTCGTGCTGTTGTCCGGCACTGCGGTGCGGGAAATGCTGGGTAAGGGCATTGCGCCACCACCCGAATTCTCGCGCCCGGAAGTAGCCAAGATCCTCTCTGATTACTACCAGTTGCAGGACAGCTGAGCCCCATCGAGGGCCCCTTTTCTGAGGGGTCCTCTGCTTTTTTGCGCCATTCGTAACAATTCTTTACCTGTACGCATCTTTTAACGCCAATATCGGCAACTGTTACATTTTAACTTTAACCTGTGCCGCCTATAATCGGGGTATTAGAATGCCCGGTCGATTGTCAGCGCCGGGATAGGGGGGAGTGAGAATTGCCAGCCCAGTGGCTTAGTAATTCGGTAAACAGATCAGGGCGAGTCGGTGCGGCGCTTGAGGGTTCCTTGCATACCCTCAGTAGCCCGACGGGTTTACTGCGCCTGCGCCAGATACTGCTGGCTATTTTCGCCCTGTGGGCGGTGCTCGCGTTATCGGGTCTGCTCTGGGCTCTGTTGCCCACCAGGGAAACGCCCGTCGACGCCAGTTTGAGCGTTATCAACCCGGTGCAACAAGCGCAGCGCAGTGAGAGTGGCGAGGCGGTTGATATTCAGCGCATGACGTCCTGGCACCTGTTCGGCGAGGCCGGCACATTGTCTGCAGCAACCGAAGTGGTCAGTGAACAGTTGGCCACCCAGGAAAGCAGTCGCGAGGGCATCGAAAAAGGCGCCCGGGAAACCAGTCTGGATCTGACCCTGCGCGGGGTGGTGGCTTCCACCGAGGATGGTCTGGGTCACGCTATTATTGAGCACCAGAAACGCCAGGAGGTTTACGCAGTGGAAGACAAGCTGCCGGGCTCCGGCCAGGTCTCGCTGGCCAAGGTCATGCCGCGGCAGGTGGTGCTGGATAACAGTGGCACCTATGAGTTGCTGACCCTGTTTGAAGATACGGCTCTGGACGCACAGATACCCGCCCAGGAAGCGTCGCCGGCATATTCGCCAGCGCCACAACAGCGGCAATTGCAGCAGCGTAATGACTCTGACACTACAGAATTGGCCAGGGGTTTTCGCGACCGTCTGTACCAGGACCCGCAATCCCTGGCTGAGGTGGTGAGCGTTAGTGCGGTGCGTGCGGATGGTGCTTTAGTGGGCTATCAAGTGGCACCAGGCAAGCAACAACAACAGTTTGAGCAGTTGGGTTTTAAACGCGGTGACCTGGTAACGGGTATTAACGGGATTGCGCTGAATGACCCCGCCAATACCATGCGCCTATACCAGACCTTGAGAACCGCCAGCGAAGCAGTGTTCGACCTGGAACGGGAAGGGCAGGCATTGTCTATCAGTGTCAACCTGGACAGTGGTGCGGCGCAGTGAAGGACTACGACAAGAGGACGATACGTCAGTGAATTTTACAAACCGACCACGCCGAACACCACTACTGGCTGCTCTCTTGTGCCTGTTTCTGGGTGTCATCGCGCCTCTCTCCGCACAGGACTTCACCGTCAACCTGAAAGAGACTGATATCCAGGAGCTGATTAAATTTGTCGCAGAGGCTACCGGCACCACAATCGTGGTAGATCCCGCAGTCAAGGGCAAGGTCAAGGTAGTGTCCAGTAAGCCGGTCTCGCGCGAGGAGTTGTATGAATTGTTTCTGTCGATTCTGGAGGTGCACGGCTATACCGCGGTGAACTCCGGCGGGGTAGTGCGGGTAATCCAGAGCAAGGATGCCCGTTCAGCGCCGGTGGAGGTGCGCGATGGCAGGAGTGTGCAGACCAGCGATGAGTACGTTACCCAGGTGATTCGCCTGGAAAATATCTCCGCGGCCAAACTGATTCCCGTGTTGCGTCCCCTGGTGCCGCAGCAGGCGCATATGGCGGCCTATGCCCCCAGCAATGCCATTATCATCTCCGATGTGTCGGCCAATATTGATCGCATCCGTGCCATTATCGAACGCATGGACAAATCCGCAGTGCAGCAGACCGATATCATCAAGTTGCGCTATGCGGTTGCTGAAGATGTGGTGCGCATGCTGGATAAGTTAAACAAGTCCGAGGCCAAGCAAAGCGGTGGCGCTGAGCCCGAGGTACTGCTGGTCGCTGATAACCGCACCAATAGTGTACTGGTGAGCGGTGATGAACTGGAACGAGGCCGCGTGCGCAAGTTAATCGCACATCTGGATACGCCACTGGAGCAGAGCGGTAACGTCAAGGTGATGTACCTGGAGTACGCCCAGGCCTCGGAGATCGCCGAGGTGCTCACCCGGGTGATGCAAAATATGAGCCGCCTGGACACCGGAGATGGTAAGCCGCAACCAAGCTCGGGTGGTAACACTTCGACTATAGAAGCTGACGAAGGCACTAACGCACTGATCATCACCGCCGATGCAGACGAAATGGCGGCACTGGAAGCGGTTATTCATCGCCTGGATATACGCCGCGCCCAGGTGCTGGTGGAAGCCATTATCGTGGAGATGGAGTTGATAGACGGGCAGGATCTGGGCCTGCAGTGGCTGTTTGCTAATGAGGATGGCATGTTCGGCAGTAATATTAATGCCAATGACGCACGCGCGCGTAACATTGCCGAGGCCGTGATCCCCCCCAGCAATGACGATGGTAGTGATGGCGATTTCGAGTTGGGTGACCTCACCAGTGCCCTGGCCCAGACCCCGGGTTTCTCTCTGGGTTGGGGGACCCTGGATGATGATTTCAATATGGCGGTGATACTTAACGCGCTGAAATCACAGACCAACGCCAATATCCTGTCCACACCCAGTCTGCTGACCCTGGATAACCAGGAGGCCTATATCACCGTGGGACAGAACGTGCCCTTTGTCACCGGTTCTTACACCAATACCGGTGCCGGGGGTGACGGCGCCCAGAACCCCTTCCAGACTATTGAACGAGAGAACGTGGGCATCACCCTCACGGTCACCCCGCATATCAACGAGGGTGACTCGGTGGTACTGGATATCGAGCAGGAGGTTTCCAGTCTGACCGGCTTGTCGCTGATTGCCTCGGATCTGATTACCAATGAGCGCAAGATACAAACCAAGGTACTGGCGCAGGATGGGCGCGTGGTGGTGCTGGGCGGCCTGATTAAGGATGATGTGCAGGACGGCACCCAAAAAATCCCCATACTGGGTGATATTCCGTTCCTGGGTCGTCTGTTTCGCACCGACGCCGTGCAGATTACCAAGAGCAACCTGATGATTTTTATTCGCACGACTATTTTGCGTGATGACGAACAGTTGGCGGGTGCCACCGCGGATAAATACCGCTATATCCAGGAGCAGCAGACACTGCGTCGCGAGAAAGGGCTGATGTTCTTTGGTGATGAGAGCTTGCCGGTGCTGCCGGAATGGCAAACGCAGTTAGACCAGTTGCAACAGAACAACGATACCGAAGACGTGCCCGCGGAGAGTTCCGCGGCGGCGGAGGGCAGTTAATGGAGCCTGATGCTGACTTAAGTCTTTTGGCACCGGTGCCGCCCGGGCAGCAGAGTCTGCCTTTCGGCTATGCACAGCAGTATGGCGTATTGCTGGATGCCAGTGGCGCAGAGGCGGTCATTGTGCATCAGGGCCAGCCGGCGTTGCAGGTGCTCAGTGAGCTGCGGCGCTTACTGGGTGGCTCGTTTCAGTTGCAGCCCGTTTCCGATACCGAGTTCCAGAGCCGCCTGACCCGTGCCTACCAGCGCGGTAATAACGAAGCCGTGCAGATGGCGGAAGACATCAGCACCGATGTAGACCTGTCGCGCCTGGCGGATGAAATTCCCGACTCTGGCGACCTGATGGATGCTGAAGACGACGCACCCATTATCCGCCTGATCAATGCCATCCTGTCCCAGGCAGTGCGCGACAAGGCCTCGGATATTCACGTTGAAACCTTTGAAGACCGACTCAGTGTGCGCTACCGCATAGACGGCGTGTTGGCGGAAGTATTGTCACCCAAGCGTATGCTGGCACCACTACTGGTTTCCCGACTCAAGGTCATGGCCAGGTTGGACATTGCGGAAAAGCGTGTACCCCAGGACGGCAGGATCTCGGTGAAGATTGCCGGCCATGCGGTGGATATTCGTATGTCCACCATTCCCTCGGCTCACGGGGAGCGTGTAGTGTTGCGCTTGCTGGATACTGCAGCGGGACAATTACAACTGACGCAATTGGCGATGAACGAACAGGTGCTGGCCAGCTACGAAAAATTTCTGCACTCCCCGCATGGCATTATCCTGGTGACCGGCCCCACCGGTTCGGGTAAGACCACCACACTGTATGCGGGCCTGTCGCACATTAATGAGGCTTCACGCAATATCCTCACTATCGAGGATCCGATTGAATATATGCTGCCCGGTGTGGGGCAAACCCAGGTCAACACCAAGGTGGATATGACCTTCGCCCGTGGCTTGCGGGCCATCTTGCGGCAGGACCCTGATGTGGTGATGGTGGGGGAGATTCGCGACCTTGAGACCGGTGAAATTGCGGTACAGGCCTCGCTGACGGGGCACCTGGTACTGTCTACCCTGCACACCAATACCGCCATAGGCGCTATTACGCGACTCAAGGATATGGGCATAGAACCGTTTCTGGTGTCATCCAGCCTGTTGGGGGTGATGTCCCAGCGCCTGGTGCGTCTATTGTGCACGGAGTGCCGCGAAGAAGTGGCGCCGGATTTGGCACAGAGGGAGCAATTACACCTCGGTGACGGTGACGAGGTTACGGTGTTCAACGCCAAGGGCTGCAGCCACTGCAACTACACCGGCTATCGCGGCCGTATCGGAATTTATGAATTGATAGAAATTGACGATGAGCTCAGGCTGATGATTTACGAAGGTGCCAGCGAACAGGAGATGCTGAAGGTGGCGCGTGCCCAGTACCCGGGTATGGATGCAGACGGACGCCGTCGTATCCTGAGCGGTGAAACCAGTATTGCCGAGGTGCTGCGGGTGACTGCGGTCACCTGATCGCAGATGCCTGGATTATGACGGCCTACCGCTACAAGGCACTCAACCCCGGAGGCAAGCTGGTGCGCGGGGTGCTCGAGGGCGACTCCGAACGCCAGGTGCGCGCGCAGTTGCGCAACCAGAGTCTGCGTCCGGTGGATGTGTCCGAGGCCAATCGGCCCACGCCAAGCGGCGGCGGTTGGCGTTTACCACTGCTGCGCCAGCGCATCAGCACCGGTGACCTGGCGTTGATTACCCGGCAACTAGCCACCCTGGTGCTGTCTAACCTGCCCCTGGATGAGGCTTTGCAGGCAGCGGCCGCGCAAAGCCGCAGTTCACGTATTAAAGGTATGTTGTTGCAGGTGCGCTCGCGGGTTGCCGAAGGGCATACCCTGGCTTATGCCATGGCTGAGTTCCCCCTGGTGTTCAATGAGATGTACCGCGCCATGGTCAATGCCGGCGAGCATGCGGGATTTCTTGGTCCGGTGCTGGAGCAGTTGGCGGATTACACCGAGCAGCGCCAGTACACCGGCCAAAAGCTCAAGGGCGCGATGATTTATCCCTTTATCCTGGTGGGCGTGGCCATCGCGGTGATTACCCTGCTAATGGTGTTCATCGTGCCGGAACTGGTGGGCATATTCGCCCATTCCAGTCGTGAATTGCCATTGCTGACGCGCGGATTGATTGCCAGTAGTGATTTTTTCCGCGATTGGGGGCTGTGGTTGCTGGCAGGCCTGATGGCGCTGGCCTGGGGCGCGCGACGCTTGTTACGTAACCCTGGCCGCCGCCGCCGTTGGCATGCCCTGCTATTGGCCACTCCCGGGATATCGCGCCTGCTGGTGGCCCTGGATACTGCACGTTTTGCCTCTACCCTGAGTATACTGATGGCCAGCGGGGTGCCATTGCTGGAATCCCTGCGTATTGCCGGGGAGGTGCTAACCAACCTGGTGTTGCGCGAACACAGCGTGGTGGTGGCTGAACGGGTAGCCGAAGGCAGCAGTTTGCACCGTGCGCTGGAGCGCAGTGGGCGCTTTCCCCCGATGATGGTGCACATGGTGGCCAGCGGAGAAGCCAGCGGTGAATTGGAAACCATGCTGGAGCGCTCCGCGACCAACCAGGAGCGCGAGCTGGAAATGACGTTGAGCACGATGATGAGTCTGTTCGAGCCACTGATGGTGGTGTTTATGGGCGGTATGGTGCTGACCATAGTTCTGGCCATCCTGTTGCCAATATTTGATCTCAATACAATGGTGAAGTGAATGAAAAATATCCACAGCAGCGGTGCCAGTATGCAACGCGGATTCTCACTGGTAGAAATCCTGGTGGTGCTGGTGATTATGGGCCTGCTGATCAGCGTGGTGGCACCCACGGTGCTTAATCGCGCCGATGACGCGCGGATCCAGAAAGTACACGCCGACTTCAAGGCCATCGAAACCTCGCTGAAAATCTACCGCCTCGATAACTATGTTTATCCCACTACAGAACAGGGCTTGGAGGCGCTGGTGGAGCGCAGCGCGCTGGACCCTGAGCCGCGCAATTTCAAGGAAGGCGGCTACCTGCCGGAATTACCCATAGACCCCTGGGGTCGCCCCTACCTGTACCTGAGCCCGGGGGAGAATGGTGAAATTGATCTATATTCCCTGGGTGCCGATGGCCTGTCCGGTGGTGAGGGACAGAACGCCGATATCGGTAACTGGAAAAAGCAGGACTAAGCCCCTATGGCGCCCGCCCGGGGGCTGTGGGCCACAGGCCTGCAGCGCGGTTTCAGCCTGCTGGAGTTACTGGTTGTGCTGATTGTGGTGGTACTGATAACTTCCATGGTCACGCTCAACGTGGGCTCCGGAAGCCGCGATATACAGTTGGAGTCGCAGCTGCGCAACCTGGCGAATGTGGCCGCTTATGCTGTGGATGAAGCGCAGATGCTCGGCGTGGACTATGGCCTGGTGCTTTACCAGACCAGCCGCGACGGCCAGCTGCGCTATGCCTACAGCTGGCGCGAGCGACGACCCGAGGGCTGGCGCGAGCCGGAAAGTGGTAAAGACGTGTTTGCAGCGGGCGAGTTTGAAGAGTATCTGGATATACAGCTGGAGTTGGAAGGCGCACCGGTGGCTGAACTGGTGCTGGATGACAGTAGCGCTGAGGCAACTCCACAAATCATTTTTTATTCCAGTGGCGAGGTCAGTGCCGGAGCGCTGGATGTGCAGCGCCGCGACGTCGGCGAATTACTGTGGCGGTTGGAGTGGGACCTGTTGGGTCGTTTCACCCTGTTGCTGAAGGGCGACACCCCGGAGGATAGCTAGTGCGGCGTAACGGCTTTACCCTGGTTGAGGTTATGGTTGCCCTGGCTGTAGTGGCCATCGCATTGCCTGCCTTGCTGATTGCGCTGTATCAGCAGGTGGACAGCACCGGATACCTGCGCGACAAGTCGCTGGCGCATATGTTGGCGAGTAATAAATTGACCGAGCTGCGTATCCTGAGCAAGGCCAGCCAGAACCTGGTTAACGGCAAGGACAGCGGTTTGGCGCAGATGGCAGAGCGCGAATGGTACTGGTGGATGGAAATACAGGCCACGGAAGTGCAGCAGTTCTCACGGGTCGAAATTATTGTGGCCAGGAATGAGACTTTGCGCGAGCAGCCTCTTTACACCCTGGTCGCTTTCCTGTCGTCTGATTTGCGCGTCGAGCCTGAACCAGAACCAGAACCAGAACCAGAACCAGAATCCGAATCCGAGGTCGAAGATGCGCCACAGTAAACGCGCATCTGGCTTTACCCTGGTAGAGGTGCTGATAGCGCTGGCTATTACCGCCTTTGTCGCCACCATAGCTTATACCAGCTTGTCCACGGCAATAACCGGTATGGAGGTTACCCGTGAAAATTCTCAGCGGGCCTATGCAGTGAGCCGCGCCTGGATGATCATTTCCCGCGACCTGCGCCAGTTCGTCAATCGCCCGGTGCGCGATGAATTCGGCGAACCCGAGCCAGCCCTGCAGGGTGGTCCTGCGGCGCGTTTTGCTCTCAGTCTTACCCGCTCGGGTTGGCATAATCCCAATGCCCATCTGCGCAGCAATCTGCAGCGGGTGAACTACCGCGTTGAGGATGAGGCCCTGTGGCGTGACAGTTACGCGGTGCTGGACCGGGCGGCTGATACCGAGCCCACCAGCGTTAAATTACTGGAGGGGGTGGAGTATCTGGACCTGGCGTTTCTGGCGTCCCTGGCTGCGGTGCAGGCCGGCCGCGAGGGCTCCAGCCTGGAAACGCGTGATTGGCCGGACAGCTGGGTGGTTGATACCAGCGCGCCGGGATCGGTGCTGGCGCCACCGGTGGCCCTGCAAGTCACCCTGCAGCTGAGTGACTGGGGTGAGATGAGTCGTTTGTATGAACTCCCAGTACCTTAGCCGGCCCGGTCAGCAGCGTGGTGCCGCGCTGGTCGTGGCCATGCTGGTATTCGCCCTGTGCGCCGCTCTGATTGTGTCGATGAAGAGTGATTTCATGCGGCTGTATCAGCGCACTGCCAATATACTTGTCGCCGAGCAGGCCTACGCTTACCTGCGCGGCGCTGAAGAGCTGGCCGGCCTGGCCCTGTTGCTGGACTATGACCAGGATCAGGGGGGCGAGCAGCCACGGGATGATTTACAAGAGATCTGGGCGCAGCCGACCACACCCTATGCACTGGATGAAGGGGGTTGGTTACTGGGTTCGCTGCAGGACCTGCAGGGGCGCTTTAATCTTAATTCACTGGTGGGGACGGCCGCAGGAGAAAACCGTTTTACCCCGGCCCAGGCGCAGTTCATCCGTTTGTTGCAGGCCCTGGAAGAACCCCCGGTCAGTGAGCAGGAGGCGGTGTTGATTACTGCCTCGGTAGCAGACTGGTTGGATCAGGACGACAGACCGGCGCCCGACGGGGCTGAAGATGACTATTATTTCTCGCGCACGCCAGCCCATCGCGCGGCGAATAGAGCCATGATCAGTGTCAGTGAATTGCGCGCGGTAGCCTATGTCACAGCGGAAATTTACACCGCTCTACTGCCCTGGGTAACGGTCTGGCCGCAGACGCCCTCGACCTTGAATATACACACCGCGCCTGCCATGGTGTTGCGCTCAGTGAATGCCGACAAGGACCTCAGTCCGCTCAGTGCAGCCGACGGCGAGTCTCTGGCGGCCTATCGGGAGGAGGCGGGATTTACCGATACTGATGATTTTTTGGCCAACCCGGTGTTTGAGGGTAAACGCGACAAGATGACGGCGATCAGCGCCTTACTGGGGCAGCAGTCCTCATATTTCCTGTTGCAGGCGGAGGTGGATGTTGCCGACAGGAAGATGCGCTTGTACAGTGTGCTGGAACGCCGTGGCCGGCGCGTCGCGGCGCTTACCAGAACCAGTGGCAGCCCTTAGTGAGAGAATGATCAAGTGGGGAGTGGAAGGGATTTGCAAGCAACAGCTGTGATACGTGTACTGCAGGGTAAGCTGGCCTGGTATCCACCGGGGTCCAGTGATGAACCGCAGTGGCTGGATAATGACCTGTCGCGGGAGAAACTGCGTGCCACTCTGGCCCAGCGCAAGGTGACGGTGTGTTTTGCTGTCCCGGGAGCCGATGTGCGCCTGTTGTCGATGACGCTTGGCGCCGACGAGAAAAAGCATATCGGGAAATCGCTGCCGTTTATGCTGGAGGAGCAGGTAGCGCAGGAAATAGAAGATCTGCATTTCGCCACCGGCGCGCTGCAACAAGATAGCCTGGCGGTAGGCCTGTGTTCTCACCAGGCAATGCAACAATGGCAGGCGTTGTTGGCGGAATTCCCCGGCGTTACCCTGTGGCAGCCTGAACCCCTGTTGCTGCCCTGGCAGGCCGGTGAGTGGTGCCTGGTGGTCGAACAGCACAGCGCTATTGTGCGCAGCGGTGCGTGCGCTGGATTCGCCGTTGAGTTGGATTTGTTGCCGGCAATGCTGGCAGCGGCGCTGGTGGAAACCGGCAAACCCTCTGCAGTGATTGTCTACGGTAATAATCAGGAGTCTGATACAGCCTTGCTGCCCGAGGAACTGCAGGATGTTGTGCAGTGGCGCGCGGGAAATTTCTTCAGCGCCTTAATGCTCAGTAATGTGACGACCCCGGCACTGGCCATGCTGCAGGGCAGTTATGCGCCGCGCTTGCCGCTGGGTCGCTGGTGGGGCACCTGGCGCAAGGTGGCAATCCTGTTTGCGGTCGCCTTTGCCCTGCAACTGATGGCCACTTATGCGGATTATCGCAATCTCAAAAACGAGAACCTGGCACTGCGTAGCGCGGTGCAGGAGAGTTACCGTAAAGCCTACCCCAAAGGCGCGATTGTTGATCCGGAAAAGCAGTTGCAGCGGCAACTGGCGTCCCTGCGCGGCTCTGCACAGAGCAGTGGCTTTGTCAGTCTTTTAGACCGGGTGGGCACAGTGATAGCAGCAAAGCCCGGCACCAGTATTGCCAGTATTAATTACAACGATAAGGGCGACGAAATGCGCATGAACATTGTCGCCACAGATTTCGAAGCGGTGGAACAAGTGCGCGCAGCCATCAATCAGGCTGGACTGGACGCGGTGATGGAAAGCAGCAGTTCCCAGGGCGATCGCGTGCGCGCACGCTTGCGTGTAGGGGTACGCTCATGAAAACCTGGTTTCTGCGGCTGGAGCAGCGTGAGCAGCTCAGTCTGTTGTTGCTGGCCTTTGCACTGGGTATGTACGTGCTGTACATGCTGCTCTGGTCTCCCCTGGACAGTGCCCGCGATCAACTCACATTACAGAACCGTGGTGTGTCGGAAAGCCTGCAACGGGTTGACGCCATGGTGTCGGAAATTACACAGCTACGCGACAGCGGTGGCGGCAACAGCAAACGCCGCAACCTGACATCATTGATCAACCAGAGTACCGGGCGCTTGCAGTTGCAGGTCAGTCGCCTGCAGCCCAACAGCCGTGGTGAGATCCAGGTGCGTTTGGAAAGTGCGGTGTTTGATGATCTATTGCAGTGGTTGCATGAAATGGAATATCGCGAGGCGCTGCTGGTGCGTGAGGTCTCTATTACTCAAGGTGGTGCAGTAGGTAGAGTCAATGCGACTGTGCGTATCGCGCAGGCGGGCTAATGATGTCGCGGCGTGTTGCGGGGATACTCCTCGGTCTGGTCTTTTTTGTCAGCTTGCTGAGCACGGCTCCGGCACACTTGTTGTCTGTGATTCTGCCCCAGGGCCAGGTGCAGCTGCAGGGTTATGCAGGAACCGTGTGGCAGGGCAGTGCCAGCCGTGCCCTGGTGCGACTGGGCAGTGGCTATATGCATTTGGGAGCGGTGCAATGGTCTCTGGAGCCATTATCCCTGCTACTGTTAGCCCCGCGTATCAGCCTTGATAGCAAATGGGGGCAGCAGCTGATTTCCGCTGAGCTGGTGCTGCGTGGTGACCAGGATATGGACTTGCACAACTTTACCGCCAGCGTGGCGGCCGACCTGTTGCGCCAGTATGCACCGGTAGCACTGCAGGGAAACTTCAATGCCCAGTTCAGTGAACTGCAGCTGCGTGCAGGGTTGCCCCACAGTGCCGCAGGGCGGCTGGTATGGCAGGGCGCCGCCTGGCAGGCGCCAGGTGGGCTGCAACCCCTGGGCAGTTATGCAGTGGAGATACAGCAGGCGCCCGGCGAGATGCTCAGTGGCGAGGTGTTGACCCTGTCAGGGCCGTTAGAAGCCACGGGCGTTATGCAACTGCAGGGCCGGGAATACCAGGTGGATATTCTGCTTAACAGTGCCGTGGCGATGGACGCGCAGCTGCAACAAGCGCTGTCGCTGGTAGCGGCACCCGAGTCCGGCGGTTATCGCGTTAAACTCAATGGACAGTTCTAGCCGCTGGTTTAGTTGTTGTAACCAGCTGGCGGTGATATGCGCTGCTAATGGCGTATACTTCGGCTTGGAAAAAAGACCCTGGAGATGAAAGTTTAATGAGTGACTACAAAAAATATGAGTGTGTGATCTGCGGTTTTATCTACGATGAAGCCGAGGGCCTGCCGGATGACGGTATTGCCGCGGGTACTCGCTGGGAAGATATCCCCGAGGACTGGGAGTGTCCCGACTGCGGGATATCCAAGGCGGATTTCGATCTCTTTGAAGAGTGACCAGGCAGTAGACAGAAACCCGCCGCGGCGGGTTTTTTTGTGCCCGGAGAAATCTGGGCTATTCGATGGTATGTTAGACCGCTGTGGTAATCGCCATGAGGACACCCCCATGAAAAATCATCCAGGTCCCACGGTATTGGCGCAGTCCCTGAAGCGCTAAATCAACCCTCACCGAGTTGGAATAAAGACATGACCGATATTGACCAGCGCCTGCAGGCGCTGCGGCAACTGATGCTGCAGGCGAACATCGACGCACTGATAGTGCCGCGATCCGATGAATACCTGGGCGAATACCTGCCGGCGCACAATGAGCGACTGCTGTGGATTAGCGGTTTTACCGGTTCTGCCGGGGCCGCGGTGATCCTGCGCGAAAAGGCGGCGATCTTTGTCGATGGCCGCTATACCGTGCAGGTGCGCAAGCAGGTGGATGGCCAACTGTTCGAGTATTGCGACCTGCTGGAGCAGCCGCCAGCGCAGTGGTTGTCGCAGCAACTGACCCCTTCCAGCGTAGTCGCCTGCGACCCACGCCTGCACAGCATGCGTTGGTATCGTGACACACAGAGCAAGCTGGCGGCGGCTGATATTTCGTTACAGGCCCTGACCGAGAATTTGATTGATAAATGCTGGCTGCAGCGGCCCGAGGCCAGCGTGCTCCCGGCACTGTTATTGGGGCAGGAGTTTACCGGTGAATCCAGCCTGTGCAAACGTCAGCGCATCGCCGGTAAGGTGGCAGCCTCGGGTTGCGATGCTGCTTTGATATTTGCGCCTGACTCCGTCAGCTGGTTGTTGAATATTCGCGGGCGCGACATCCCGCAATTACCTGTAGTGCAGAGTTTTGCCCTGCTCAACGCGGATGCTACGTTGACCTTGTTGGTCAATCCCGGTCGCGTGCCCGAAGGTTTTGCTGCGCATGTAGGGGAGAACGTGGCGGTAGTGGCAGAGAGTGAGGCAAGTGCGGTATTGTCATCATTTGACGGCAAACGTGTATTGGCTGATCCGGACACGGCCAACGCCTGGACCCAGTTAGAGTTACAGCGCGGCGGTGCTACCCTGGTGGCAGGTGAGGATCCGGTACTGATTCCCAAGGCCTGTAAAAACCCGGTGGAGCTGTCGGGTACGCGCAGCGCCCATGTACGCGACGCGGTTGCAGAAGTCCGCTTTTTGGCCTGGCTGGATGCGGAAGTTGCGGCGGGACGCTTGCATGACGAGGCGATTCTTGCGGATAAATTGCTGGGCTTTCGCGCCGGCAATCAGCATTTTCAGGAACTGTCCTTCGACACGATTTCTGCCGCCGGCCCGAATGCCGCCATGGCGCATTACAATCACCTTAACGCACAGCCCGTGGCATTGACCATGGACTCCGTCTATCTGGTCGATAGCGGCGCACAGTATACCGATGGCACTACGGACATCACCCGCACCGTGGCCATTGGTGACCCGGGTGATGAATTGCGCCGCATGTTTACCCTGGTATTGAAAGGGCATATTGCGCTGGATCAGGCGCGCTTCCCTGCAGGCACTACCGGCACACAGCTGGATGCACTGGCGCGCCAGTTCCTGTGGCGCGAGGGTTTTGATTTTGATCACGGCACGGGTCACGGAGTGGGTGTTTTTCTCAGCGTCCACGAGGGCCCCCAGCGCATTTCCAAGCAGCCCAGCCGGGTCGCCCTGCGGCCGGGTATGATTGTCAGTAATGAACCGGGTTACTATCGCGACGGCGCCTACGGTATTCGCTGCGAAAACCTGGTGGTAGTGACCGAGGTTGAAACGCCCGGAGGCGAGCGACCCATGCTGGGCTTCAAAGCTCTGACACTGGCACCCTTCGATCGTCGCTTGCTGGATGTAGATCTGCTGACTGCTGGGGAATTGCACTGGTTGAATCAATATCACCAGCGGGTAATGCATGAAATAGGTCCGCTGCTGGTCGAGAGTGACAGGGCGTGGCTGACACAGGCGACCGCGCCAATTGCTGGCTGAATCGTTGCTGTGCACAGATGCCTTGCTGAACCCCGTCCCCGAATTGTGTAGACTGCAGACAATAATAATCCAGATTGGAGATTGATGATGGCAGCAGCTGGCGGCGCGCACTGGTCATCCCGTTTTACGTTTCTTATGGCCTCGGTGGGCTTTGCGGTTGGCCTGGGCAATATCTGGCGCTTTCCCTATGTCACTGGCGAGAACGGTGGCGCCGCCTTCGTACTGGTTTATCTCGCCTGTGTATTTGGTATCGGGGTGCCCATCCTGATGGCTGAGCTGTTGATAGGCCGCCGCGGGCAGGGCAGTCCGCCCTCGGCTATGGCTAACGTCGCCACCCAGAATGGCAGGTCGCGGCACTGGCAGTGGGTGGGTGGTATGGGACTGCTGGCGGCCTACACTATCGAAATTGTTTACGCCGTAGTCGTCGGTTGGGTGCTGTGGTATTTGTTCAAGGCCGTCACCACGGGTTTTGTTGGTGTTGATGCCGCCGTGGCTGAAGCAGAGTTTGCTGCCGTGTTGGACAACAGCCTGGGCATGTTGTTTTGGACCCTGATTGGACTGGCGATTACCGGCGGGATTATCTATGCCGGTGTCAAAGACGGTATTGAACGTGCGGTGAGCGTGATGATGCCACTGCTGTTCGTGCTGATGCTGGGGCTTGCGGTATACAACTACTTTGCCGGAGGATTCACTGAGGCAGTCACCTGGCTATTTACCCCGGACTTCAGCAAGATCGGCTTTGGTACCGTGTTGAAAGCCATTGGTCAGGCGTTTTTCTCCATAGGCGTGGCGATGGCGGGCATGATGGTCTACGGTGCTTACCTGCCTAAATCCATTTCTATCGGTCAGTCCGTATTCATTATTGTGATCGCCGATACCGGCGTGGCCCTGTTGGCGGGGCTGGTTATCTTTCCCGCGGTATTTCACAACGGTCTGGACCCGGCGGCAGGTGCCGGGCTTATTTTCCAGACCCTACCTGTCGCCTTTGCGCAAATGCCGGGTGGCTATTTGTTCAGCGTGTTGTTTTTCGTGATGTTGTCGGTGGCGGGTATCACCTCTATGGTGGGCTTGGTGGAGTCGGTTAATGCCTGGCTGGAAGATCGTTTTCACTTGCCGCGGCATAAGAGCGCTTTACTGGTGGTAGGCACCATTGCGATGTTTAGCGTAATTAGTATTCTGTCCTACAATGTGCTGTCGCAGTACAACCTGGGAGGCAGGAATTTCAATGACATCATGGATTTCTTCTCCAACCAGATCCTGTTGCCACTGGGAGGGCTGCTTATCGCGGTCTTTGCTGGTTGGTTTATGCGCCGTGAAGACAGCAGGGATGAGCTGAGCTCATTAAGTGGCGGTATTTACGCGGTCTGGTACTTTCTTATTCGTTTTGTAGTGCCACCGGCACTGCTGGTGATATTTGTTATGGGTATCAGCGAGTAGCGTTCAAAGTACTGGCGCAAAGAGCCTGGCAATGGCCATTGCCAGGTAGAAAAGGTGAAAACGCCAATAGCGGATTAAAAAACGCCACCAGCTAATGTAGAAGAACTTCGGACGCCACCATGGGCGGTTTTTCTTGTTTAGTTCTTCGGGTGCTTTGGGTTCTTTAAACTCGCTGGCGTCAACTCTCCGCGAGTGATCCAGGTCAGTCTGCAGCATCTCCTGCACTTGCCTGGTGAATGCCGTATCGCGCGTCAGAACGGTTATTTCAAAGTTCAGGCGAAAGGAACGATTGTCGAAATTGGCGGTGCCCACCCCGGCAAACTCTTCATCCATGATGAACACTTTCTGGTGCATGAAGCCGCCCTGGTAGCGGTACACCTTGACCCCGGCCGGCAGCAAGTCGCGGGTGAAGGACCAATTGGCCAGCCCGACAATTGCCTTGTCTGGCTCATCCGGAATGATGACCCGCACATCCACCCCACGCAAAGCGGCCAGTTGCAGGGCAGAGACAATACTGTGGTCCGGCACGAAATAGGGGCTGGCGATCCAGATTCTGTCCCTGGCGGCAACGATGGCCTGGTGGTACATCAGACCGGCCTCCTCGAATTCACTGGCCGGGTCCGAGGGGAAGATCAGTACAGTGCTGTCGCCCCTGGATTGGCCGCTGAAATCCCAGTCCAGCTTGAGTGTTTTACGCGTGGCCCATAGCCAGTCAGTGGCGAAAGCCTGCTCCGCACCCAGCACCGCCGGGCCCTGGAAGCGGGTATGGGTATCTCGCCAGTGACCAAATTTCTTGCTCAGCCCCAGGTATTCAATGCCCACGTTGTGGCCGCCAATCCAGGCGGTTTCACCGTCTACTACCACCACCTTGCGGTGGTTGCGAAAGTTGAGCTGGAAACGGTTGCCGAAGTTGAACTGGAACAGGTTGCGTCGGCGTTTTTTCCCGCTCTGCGTCGTGTTGAACGCTGCCACATGTACGCCCGTGACTTGTAGTTGTTTGTGCAGGCGGCTGCGCACAAAGGGGCGGCTGCCAATTTCATCGTACAACAGGTAGACCTCGACACCGGCGCGTGCCTTGTCTGCCAGTACCCGGCCCAGACGTCTGCCCAGCTCATCGTCGCGAATAATATAGAACTGGAACAGAATGTATTTCTGCGCCGCTTCCAGGCCCGCCATGATGCTGTCGAAAGTTTGCTCACCGTTGATCAGCAGGTCTACGCGGTTGCCGGTTGTGGCGGGCATTCGCGCCAGGTTGAACAGGCTGGTGTACATGGGGGTGTCGCGAGACAGTTGTACGATATGCTCTTCTATTCTGCCGCTGGAACGCTGTACCAGGCGCAGTGATTCTGCCTCGATTTCGTCGCGTTGTTCCAGGTAGCCGTCAAATTTGTTACGGCCCAGTATCAGGTACAAAGGCACGCTTAAAAATGGAAAGGTCAGTAGAGAAATGGTCCAGGCGATGGCACCCTGGGAGGTGCGCGCCTTGAGAATGGCCTCCAGGGCGGAGGCCACGGCCATGATATATACCAGCACGATGACGACTGCGGCGATTTCAGCGTACAGTGAAGGGTTCATTGCTCAGCAGTCTAGCAGGCCCGGCTGGCTGTGGGTATAGCAGCGCCCGCGGCACTCGCGCCGCGGGCATGGTTGGCGAATTTAACTGTTGCCTGTCGGAATATCCTGGAATGCCATGCCTTTGTCGGCGCGGGGCTCTTGTGGCAGGCCCAGTACCTGCTCCGCAAGAATATTGCGCATCACCTCGTCAGTGCCGCCGGCCAGGCGTATGCCCGGGGAGAACAGTACGGTTTTCTGGAAGTGGGCCTGCTCCGGGCTGAGTTGCTCATCCTGAATAATGCCGGCCTGGCCAAATAGCTGGCAGACGAAATTGGCGATTTCCTGGTTCATTACTGCACCCACCAGTTTGCCCATGGAGGCTTCTGCACCGGCAATACCGCCCTTGGCCACCGCGGTTATCATGCGTTTGTATACCGCCTGCAGCCCCGCGTACTGGGTATACCAGGTCGCCAGGCGCTCGCGTACCAGTGGGTCGTTGGCTATTGGCTCACCGTTAAGCTCCAGGGATTTCACCAGGTCCAGAAACTGTGGGAAGCCGGTGGGCTGCACGCCGCTGATCGCCAGGCGTTCGCTCATCAATACGGTTAGCGCACCAGTCCAGCCACCCCCGATTTCACCCAGACGGTAATTGTCGGGTACCACAGCGTCATTGAAAAATACCTCGTTGAAATGCTGGCCACCATCCATCTGTTTGATAGGGCGCACTTCCACCCCGTCCTGGCGCATGTCGATCATGAACAGGGTTAGTCCGCGGTACTTGGATATCGTGGGATCCGTGCGCGTGAGCACCACGCCATAATCCGAATGCTGCGCGCCGGAGGTCCAGATTTTCTGGCCGTTCAATAGCCAGTGATCATCGTGTTGCTCCGCGCGGGTGCGCAAGCCGGCCACGTCGGAGCCGGCGCAGGGTTCGCTGAACAGTTGGCACCAGACATCCTCGGCACTGGCCATGCGCGGCAGCAGTTCACGTTTCTGCTGTTCCTCGGCGAAGTGCATGATGGCGGGTCCGCAGTTACCGATACCGATGACGAAGTGGGAGTCGCGGGTCAGGTAGTTTTCAACTTCCTGCGCCCAGATCACCTCGTACAATGAGGTTAATCCTGCACCGCCATATTCGGTGGGCCAGGTCAGGCAGGCGAAGCCTGCCTGTGCTTTTTTCGCGTACCATTCTTTGGCTTCGAGGAACGCTGCCTCACCTTCCATGCCGCGCAGCAGTTTATCGTTGCGGCGTTGCGCGTTGGCGTCCAGCCAGGCTCTGGCCTTGCTGCGAAATTCAGCTTGATCCGGGGTATCTTCAAAATCCATTGTTTTCTATCCTCAGGCGGCGTTAAGCAAGCGAGTGGCCACGGCGTCTTTCCACTGCGGCTGGGTGCCAATCACACTGGACAATAATTGTGCGCGTCGGTAGTACAGGTGGCAGTCGAACTCCCAGGTGAAACCCATACCGCCGTGCACCTGAATGTTTTCCCGGGTGATCTGGTAGAAAGCGTCACTGGCGCAGACTCGGGCGGTTGCCGCTGCCAGCGGTAGGTCCGGCGCGTCGCAAGACAGCGCCCAGGCACCGTAGTAAGCGTTGCCACGGGCCAACTCCAAAGCGACAAACATATCCGCGAATTTATGTTTGATGGCCTGGAATGAAGCAATGGCGCGGCCAAATGCATAGCGCTCCCGGGTGTAGGCCATGCCCATGTCCAGGGCCGCCTGCCCACCCCCTATCTGCTCAAAGGCAAACAATACCGCTGCCTTGTCCTGTAGTTGTGACAGTGCCTGGCGCCCGTCGGTATCCTCGCCCAGTCTTTCCACCGCTACGGCGTCAAATTCCAGGCTGGCCTGGGAGCGGCTGGGGTCCATGCTCGACAGAGGCCTACGCGCTGTGCCTGTAGCCGTGAGGTCTGCCAG
>JAIBDN010000067.1 GCA_024686215.1 Gammaproteobacteria bacterium
GGTGCCCGAAGCCAACAGCCTGGGACAGGCGCTGCTCTGCGAACCCGAGGCTATGAACCTGCAGCAGTTGCAACAACGTGCCGTCAGTGGCGCAGCCGACACACTGCTGGTACTGGAAAATGATCTGTATCGCCGTGGCAGTGAGCAACAGATAAATGCACTACTCGCCGCTTTTAAACACGTTGTGGTGCTGGACGGTCTGGATAACGCAACCACTTCGGCCGCCGACCTGGTGCTGCCAGCGGCCAGTTTTGCCGAGACAGAGGGCACCCTGGTAAGCCTGGAGGGACGCGCGCAGCGCCATTTCCCGGTATTTTTGCCAGCGGCTGAGCGCAGGCCCGCCTGGAACTGGTTACTGACCTGCCTCAACGACCTGGACCGGCCCGAGGCCATGGGCATGCAGCACTTTGACGATGTTACACAGGCCTGCGCCAAGGCTGTGCCTGCCCTGGCAGGAATCACTGCGGCGGCACCGGATCACCTGTTCCGCAACGCCGGGGTTAAAGTGCCGCGCCAGACCCACCGCTACAGCGGGCGCACCGCCATGCGCGCGGACGTGTCTGTGCACGAGCCGAAACAGCCCCAGGACGATGATTCGCCGCTGGCCTTTACCATGGAAGGCCTTAACCGCGATCAACCCGGCGCACTGTTACCTTTCGTCTGGTCACCGGGTTGGAACTCCAACCAGTCACTGCACAAGTTCCAGTCGGAAGTGGGCGGCCATCTCAAAGGCGGCACCGCCGGGGTACGTCTGCTGCAACCGGTCGTAGCAACCACCACCGACGCTGCCAGCAGCGAAGCTTTTGCGCCACAGGCCGGCACCTGGCAACTGGTGCCGCGGCAACGCATTTTTGGCACTGACGAACTCAGCGCTCTCAGCCCGGGAATCTCCGAGCTGGTGCAACCGGGCTACATCGAAATGACCGGCGCGGACGCCGGGCTCCTGGGTGTCAGCGATGGCGACGGCGTGGAAGTAGACGCGGCGCTGGCGCGCCTGGAAGTTCGCATTAATGACAGCATGGCCATGGGCTGCATCGGTTACAGCGTCGGCCATACCGGCACACACAACCTGCAAGCGCTGGCGCTGGTCACCCTGCGCCGTGCCGAGGGCTGGCAGCGTCGGCAAGCACAACTGATCGGTAGCGACGGAGGTGCCAATGACTGAGCTGGGCGCCATCAGCTTCGGCCTGTTCATCATCGTTGCTGCGGTCGGCGGGGCGGCGGTATTGACCTGGTTCGAACGACGCGTACTGGGTATCTGGCAAGACCGTTATGGGCCGAACCGCCTGGGACCACTGGGTGCCGGTCAGGTACTGGCGGATATGCTGAAGCTGCTGACCAAGGATGACTGGGTGCCGCCGTTCGCCGACAAACCTGTATTCATCTTCGCTCCCACTGCGATTGTGGTCGCCATGCTGCTGGGCTTTGCCGTGGTGCCCTTCGGCCCGGATCTCTATGTACTGGATATCAACATCGGCCTGCTGTTCTTCCTCGGCATGACCTCATTGGCGGTGTACAGCGTACTGCTGGGCGGGCTCGCATCGAACAACAAATACGCCCTCTTGGGTGGACTGCGCAGCGCTGCACAGATGGTCAGTTATGAAGTGTTTATGGGCCTGTCGCTGATGGGTGTGGTGATGCTCACCGGCAGTTTCAGTCTGCGCGCTATCGTGGAAGCACAGCGCGATATGTGGTTTTGCATTCCCCAGGTACTGGGTTTGTTTACCTTTATGATTGCCGGTATTGCGGAAAGCCACCGTCTGCCTTTCGACCTGCCCGAGGCAGAACACGAACTCACCGCCGGTTTCCATACCGAGTACGGTGGCATGAAGTTCGCCATGTTCATGCTGGGCGAATATCTGGGACTGATTCTTATTTCCTGCATGATTACCACGCTGTTTTTCGGTGGCTGGCTGGGCCCATGGCTACCACCGTTGCTGTGGTTCTGTATCAAGGTATTCATACTGATCCTGTTCTTTATCCTGTTGCGCGCCGCCATTCCCCGGCCGCGCTACGACCAGTTGATGGCTTTGGGCTGGAAAGTGATGCTGCCGCTGACCCTGTTGAACCTGTTACTGACCGGCGCCATTGCGCTATGGCTGGAGGGCTAGACCTATGCTGAAGTCGCTAGTCAGTCAACTGCAAACCCTGTGGACCATTTTGCAGCACACCCTCACCAAAGCCGAGACCGTGCAGTATCCGGAACAAATGCCCTACCTGGCGCCCCGCTACCGGGGGCGTATCGTGCTCACCAATGACCCGGACGGAGAGGAACGCTGCGTGGCCTGCAATCTGTGCGCAGTGGCCTGCCCGGTAGATTGCATCGCGTTACAACAGGGCGTTAAAGACGATGGGCGCTGGTACCCGGAGTTTTTCCGTATCAACTTCTCCCGCTGCATCATGTGCGGCATGTGCGAAGAGGCCTGCCCCACCAATGCGATCCAGCTGACCCCGGATTTCGAGATGTGCGAATACGATCGCACCAGCATGGTTTACGAAAAAGAGCATTTACAGATAGAGGGCACCGGCAAGTATCACGACTACAATTTCTACCGCGTGTCCGGGCTGGCCATCGCCGGCAAGGACAAGGGACAGGCACAAAATGAAGCCGAGCCCATCGATGTGAAGAGTTTACTGCCATGATGGGGAGCCCTCAGCCATGATGGAGAGCCTTTTTTATATCGCCGCACTGGTCGCCGTCATGTCCACGGTGGCGGCCCTGACCAGGGCCAACGCCATCCACGCGTTGATCTACCTGATCGTGTCACTGTTGGCAGTAGCGGTATTGTTTTTCCTGATGGGCGCGCCGTTTGCCGCCGCCCTGGAGATTGTCATCTACGCCGGGGCGATCATGGTGCTGTTTGTGTTCGTCATCATGATGCTTAACCTTGGTGAAAGCGGTGTCGCACGCGAACAGGAGTGGCTCACACCGCGCAACTGGGTAGTGCCCGGGGTCATGGCTGCACTGTTGTTACTGGAATTGATTCTGGCATTGCGGCATGCCCCCGCACTGACCAGCGGTATATCCGTAGACCCCAAGGCCGTGGGCCTCACTTTGTTCGGCCCCTATATCCTTGCGGTAGAGATCTCCTCGATGCTCTTGCTGGCAGGGCTGGTAGGCGCCTATCACCTGGGACGCCGGTTCATTGTGCGCCGGGAGAAACGCTAATGGGTGGCCTGCAAATCCCCATGACCCATGTATTGTTGCTGGCCGCGACCTTGTTCAGCTGCGGCCTGTTGGGACTGATGCTGCGCCGCAATATCATTTTTATGCTGATGTCGCTGGAGGTTATGCTCAACGCCGCAGCGCTGGCTTTTGTGGCAGCCGGGGCCAAATGGGGCCAGGCGGATGGCCAGGTGATCTTCCTGCTGATTCTGACGGTTGCCGCCGCCGAGGTCGCCGTAGGCCTGGGCCTGGTACTGCAGATACAGCGCCGTTTCAAAACCCTGGACATGGACCAGGCCAACAGGTTGCGGGGCTGATATGGCGATCTGGCTGATACCGTTCCTTCCCCTGCTCAGCGCCACGCTACTGATGGTCAGCACCGGGCGTATGCCGCGGTCACTGACAGCTGTGCTGGGCGCGGGTTCAGTCGGGCTGGCGGCACTGCTGGTGGCGTTATTGGCGCAGGGGTTCCTGGCGGATGGCCAGGTGCGGGAAGTGACCCTGTGGACCTGGATGGCAGTGGACAACTTCACCCCGCGCGTCGCCTTTTACGTGGACGGACTGACCATTGTCATGATGTCCGTGATCACCGGAGTCGGCTTTCTGATACACCTGTACTCTATTGAATTCATGTGGGATGACGAGTCCTTGTGTCGCTACTTCGCCTATATGAACCTGTTTGTAGCGGCCATGCTGCTACTGGTGATGGCCGACAACCTGCTGCTACTGTACCTGGGTTGGGAAGGCGTTGGCGTGTGTTCCTACCTGTTGGTAGGCTTCTGGTACCGGGATGCGGATAACGGGAAAGCAGCGCGCAAAGCCTTTGTGGTAACCCGGGTGGGTGATACCGCCATGGCCCTGGGCTTGTTCCTGCTGTTCACTGAACTGGGTACCCTGGATATCCAGCCACTGATGGTCGCCGCCAATGCCAACTGGCAAGTCGGTGATACGCTGCCGATCGTGGCCACCGCATTGTTGCTGGGAGGCGCGGTGGGCAAATCGGCGCAACTGCCCTTGCACACCTGGTTGCCGGATGCCATGGCGGGCCCCACACCGGTCAGCGCCCTAATCCATGCCGCGACCATGGTGACCGCCGGGGTCTACCTGATTGCGCGCAATTACCAGCTGTTCCTGCTGGCCCCGCCCACTATGCAGGCAGTCGCCTGGATCGGTGTGGCTACCCTGCTGTTGGCGGCTTTCACCGCGCTGGCACAGCACGATATCAAGCGTATCCTGGCTTACTCCACCATCAGCCAGATCGGCTATATGTTCCTGGCGCTGGGCGTGGGCGCCTTCGCCTCGGGTATTTTTCACCTGATGACTCACGCTTTCTTCAAAGCCCTGCTGTTCCTGGCCGCCGGAGCGGTGATTCACTGCCTGCACCACGAACACAACATCTTCCGCATGGGCGGGCTGCGCACCCGCCTGCCAGTGGTGTTCTGGAGCTTCCTGATTGGCTCAGCAGCATTGGCGGCCCTGCCGTTCACCTCGGGCTTCTACAGCAAGGATGCCATCCTGCTATCTGCCTGGGAGCAGCCCGATATAGGGCCGTGGCTATGGGCCGGGGGCCTGCTCGGGGCACTGCTGACCAGTATCTACAGTTTTCGCCTGGTGTTCATTGTGTTCTTCGGCGAAGCCCAGACCGAGCCAGACCGGCAACCAGGCTGGAGAATGGCCGGGCCACTGCTTCTGTTATGTCTGCTGTCATTGATTGGCGGCTGGTTCGCTCTGCCGTTAAGTGGTGTCTTTCCTGAAAACGGGCATGCACAGGTCAACCACAGCGTAGAAATTATCAGCATTGCCACGCCTCTATTGGGCCTGTTATTGGCTTACCTGCTGTTCCTGGGTCGGCAGCTGTCCATCGACAAACTGCTGGCATCGCCCACTGGCCAGGCGCTGAAAAGTTTCTGCTTGAGCGGCTGGCGGATCGACAATCTGTATAACGCCCTGTGGGTACGACCTTATACCAATCTCGCCCACTGGTGGCGCAACGAACCGATAGACCAGTTGTATAACGCGGTAGTCGCCGCCAGCCAATGGAGCCATCGCACATTGCTGGGCCTGCAAACCGGTGAGTTGCGCTGGTATGCCACCAGCATGGTATTTGGGCTGGTGCTGCTGCTCGCCATCATGCTGAGGAATGCCACATGAGCATGCTGGTGCTGATAGGCCTGCTGCTGGTCGGTGGCGTAATGGCGTGGCTGGCAGAGCGCATTGCCGTCAACCTGTCGCGCTGGGTATCGCTGGCCACAGTCACTGTCAGCCTGCTTTACTTGCTGGGTATTATCTCCGGCTTGCCCGAGGGCAGTCTGCAATTGACACCCGACCCCGGCGATGGCAGTAGCTGGTTACTGTACCTGCACATTGACTGGATCGAGCGCTTTGGCATCGCCCTGGAAATGGCGATGGACGGTCTTAGCCTACTATTGGTGGTGCTAACCCTGCTGCTGGGACTGGTGGCCATCGCCTCCTCCTGGTCAGAGATCGAGTTTAAACAAGGGTTGTTCCAGGCCAATCTGTTGTGGACCCTCGCCGGTGTATGCGGCGTGTTCCTGGCGATGGACCTGTTCCTGTTTTTCCTGTTCTGGGAAGTGATGCTGATCCCCATGTACCTGCTGATCGCCATATGGGGGCACGAGAAACGCGAATACGCCGCCATGAAGTTTTTCATCTTTACCCAGGTTTCAGGGCTACTGATGCTGCTGGCCATCGTCATGCTGGCGTGGCACGGACAAAAAGTTAACGGGCATTTGAGCTTCAGCTACTTCGACCTGCTGGGCCTGCCACTGCAGGGCCGCAGCGGATGGATCATGATGCTGGGCTTCTTCATCGCCTTTACGGTGAAGCTGCCCAGCTTTCCTTTTCACACCTGGTTGCCGGATGCCCACACCCAGGCACCTACCGCTGGCAGTGTGCTATTGGCCGGTATCCTGCTGAAAACCGGTGCCTATGGTCTGCTGCGTTTCTGCATTCCATTGTTTCCGGATTTATCGGCGCAGTTTGCGCCGGTGGCCATGGGGCTGGGAGCGGCTGGGGTTATCTACGGCGCCGTGCTGGCGTTCGCCCAGACTGACTTCAAGCGCCTGGTGGCCTATAGCAGTGTCAGCCACATGGGCTTCGTACTGCTGGGCCTATACGCCTGGAACAACCTTGCGCTGCAGGGCGCCATCATGCAGATGGTCGCCCACGGGGTCAGCACCGCCGCCCTGTTCATGATGGCCGGTGCGCTGCAGCAACGCCTGCATACCCGCGACATGCGTCGCATGGGCGGCCTGTGGCACCAGGCGCCGCGCATGGGAGCCTGCGCCATGTTCTTTGCCGTGGCCTCACTGGGATTGCCCGGGCTGGGCAACTTCGTCGCCGAATTTCTGGTACTGGCGGGCCTGTTCGCGGTGCAGCCCTGGCTCACCGCGATTGCTGCCCTGGGTTTGATTACCGCCGCAGTGTACTCCCTGTGGATGATACAACAGACCTTTCAGGGCAAACCCGATGAGCAGCGTTCGATGAGCGATTTCGGCTCGCGGGAAATGTTCGCAATGACAGCTATGATGATCGCCCTGGTGGCGCTGGGCGTGTATCCCCAGCCCGTGCTCGATCTGGCCCAGCCGGTTCTGGATGGTTTGCACGGCCTGGTGCAGGATTCAATGCTGGTAGCGCAGGTGCGACCATGAGTCCCGCTGATTTCACCGCACTACTGCCTTTGCTGGTACTGGCTGGCACCGCTACCGTACTCATGCTGCAAGTCGCCTTCCTGCGCAGCGTCAATGTGACAGCGGGACTGGCCGCCCTGGGCCTGGCCGTTGCGGCACTGTCTTGCATCACGGCAGCAAGCCAGGCGCCATTGCAGGTAACGCCGCTGTTGCAGGTGGATCACCTGGCCCTGCTGTTTTGCGCCGTATTTTGCCTGGCGGGCGCGGTGACGGTGCTGTTATCACTGGATTACATACAGTGTCACGGTGACGAACCCGAAGAGTATTTTCTGCTACTGGTGCTGAGCACCATGGGCGCCTGTATACTGGCCAGCGCCAGTCACCTGGCCTCCCTGCTACTGGGACTGGAGCTACTCTCTGTGGCTCTGTATGCGCTGATTGCCTACCCCAATAAATCCATCCTGCCGCTGGAGGCGGCCAGTAAATACCTGGTGTTATCGGGTGCTGCATCGGCCACTATCCTGTTTGGCTTTGCCCTGTTATACGCTGCCAGCGGCACGCTTTCTTTTAGCGAACTGGGCTTACGCCTGGCAACACTGGATGGCGCCGACCCAATACTGCTGGTGGGCTCAGCGATGGTCTTTGCCGGGCTTGCCTTCAAACTCTCGGCGGTGCCTTTCCACCTGTGGACGCCGGATGTCTACAGCGGCGCACCGGCACCTATTACCGGCTTTCTCGCCTCAGTGGGGAAAGCCGCCGTGCTGCTGGTGATGCTGCGACTATTCCTGGAAGCAGACCTGTTGCGCTACCGTATTCTGATAGAGCTGACCGGACTGATGGCGATATTCAGCATGCTCGCGGGCAACCTGCTGGCGCTGCTACAAAGCAATATCAAGCGCATGCTGGCCTATTCCAGCATCGCCCATATCGGCTATCTGCTGATTATTTTTATGGTCAGCCTGGATCTGGGCAGCCGCACGCTGGCCATAGAGGCCGCCGCCTTTTATCTGGTGGCATACACAGTGACTACGATTGCCGCGTTTGGCCTGCTGACCGTGATCAGCGCCAACCAGGCAGAACGGGAAAACGTTGAACTACACCATGTGAACGGCCTGTTCTGGCACTCGCCACTACTGGCGGGATTATTCCTGGTGTCACTACTGTCACTGGCGGGAATACCGCTGACCGCCGGCTTCATCGGCAAGTTCTATATTTTTAACGCGGCGGTAAGCGGGCACAACTGGATCTTGCTGGGCGCGCTGATTGTAGGTAGCGCAATTGGTATCTACTACTATTTAAGGGTGGTTTACCACCTGAGCCGCAGGCCGGAGAAACACCATACGCAGCCTAAAGCGGCCGGTGGCTGGCTGACACGCGGCCTGGCCTGCGCATTGATTTTGGGAATATTACTGCTGGGCATGCTGCCACAGCCGCTGATGTCGTATTTACAGTCTATACTTTGATAACCCTCCCGATAGGAGATACTAATGCTGCAATCAGTCAACCTCAGGGACTACATGCTGACCAACCCGGTCAGAGTGCGGTCAAACGACAACGTGCTGGATGCCATGCAGGTCATCATCGACAACAAGGTGTCTGGCGTGTGTGTGGTCGATGACGATCAGAACCTGGTCGGCATACTGTCCGAACTGGACTGCTTGAGAGCTGCGCTTGGCGCCATCTATAACAACACCAACATTGGCCAGGTGCGCGAGTTCATGGCCAGCGATAATCTGGTGGTCGCCCATCCCAATGAAGACATCGTGGACGTGGCTCAGGATATGCTGTTGAAGAATAAACGCCGCAGACCAGTGGTAGAAGACGGCAAGCTGATCGGGCAGATCACCTGCCGCCAGTTGCTCAGTGCGGTAAAGAAATTCCGTAACTAGAGAGTCCGCTCTCGTTACTGATCCCTGCGCACGCGGGGCTCAGTCTTTTCGTGTCTACCCACTTTACCTGTAGGGCACTGCACAAAATTTTTTAAATTACCAGATCGTATTAGTCCGGCGACTGTCGCATACTCCACATTCAATGTTGTAACCAGTTGCCACCATCCGGATAAGAAAACACCATGATTAAAAGCATCCCCCTGCGCATAGCGGAAGAACTGTCTGTGCGCGAAAACCAGGTGAACGCCGCTATTACCCTGCTGGATGGAGGCGCCACCGTGCCCTTTATCTCACGTTATCGCAAGGAAGTGACTGGCGGCCTCGACGATACCCAGATGCGCCAGTTGGAAGAGCGCCTGCACTACCTGAGGGAAATGGAAGAACGTCGCCAGACGATTCTCAACAGTATCGAGGAACAGGGCAAACTAACGGCTGATCTACACACGGCTATCGTCGCGGCCGAGACCAAGAACCGCCTGGAAGATCTGTACCTTCCATACAAGCAGAAACGCCGCACCAAGGCGCAGATAGCGCGCGAAGCGGGCCTGGAACTCCTGGCGGATGCACTACTGGCCGACCCCTCACTGGATCCTGAGACTAGCGCAGCAGACTATCTCAACACCGACGCCGGCGTTGCCGATAGCAAAGCTGCCCTGGACGGTGCGCGCCAGATCTTGATGGAGCGCTTTGCCGAAAACGCTGACCTGCTGAGCAAGGTCCGGCAATTCCTGCAAGATCACGCTCAACTTGCCGCCCGCCTGGTAGACGGCAAGGAACGCGAGGGAGCGAAATTCCGGGATTACTTCGAGCACACCGAGGCACTCAGTAAAGTGCCTTCGCACAGGGCCCTGGCCATGTTCCGCGGCCGCAATGAGGGCGTGCTCAATGTCAATCTGGTGATGAGTGCCGATGAGAAACCCAGTGATGCACACCCCTGCGAAGCGATGGTTGCACAGCATTGGGGCATAGAAGACCTGGGCAGAGCGGCTGATCGCTGGCTACGCGATACAGTGCGCTGGACCTGGCGGGTCAAACTACTGACCCACCTGCAAACCGATCTAATGGGACAGTTGCGCGAACAGGCCGAGCGCGAGGCGATCAAGGTGTTCGCCGACAACCTCAAGGATCTACTGCTGGCCGCACCGGCGGGACCGCGCGCCACTATAGGCCTGGATCCAGGCCTGCGCACCGGAGTAAAACTGGCGGTGGTAGATGCTAACGGCAAGCTATTGGACCACGCCGCGATTTTCCCCACCCCGCCGCAAAAGCGCATCCAGGAGGCAGCCGCCGTTCTAGTGCAGATGATCCGCAAACACTCTGTAGAACTAATCGCCATTGGCAACGGCACTGCCAGCCGCGAGACCGACAAATTTGTGGGTGACGTGTTGAGCGAGCACCAGGACATTAACTGCAGCAAGGTCATGGTCAACGAGGCTGGCGCATCAATCTACTCCGCGTCAGAGTTTGCTGCACGCGAATTCCCCGACCTCGACGTCACCATACGCGGCGCGGTGTCTATCGCCCGGCGCCTGCAGGATCCGTTGGCAGAGCTGGTAAAAATCGACCCCAAGTCGATTGGCGTTGGACAATACCAGCACGATGTCAGTCAGGTACAACTGGCACGACAGCTGAACGTGGTGGTTGAAGACTGTGTGAACGCAGTGGGTGTGGATGTGAACACCGCGTCGGCGCCGCTGATGGCCAGGGTCTCCGGCTTAAGCCAGACCATTGCCAACAACATAGTCGCCCAGCGCGATGCCCAGGGCAGCTTCAGCAGCCGCAAGGATTTACTGAAAGTCTCTCGCTTTGGCGATAAAACCTTTGAACAGGCTGCTGGCTTCCTGCGCGTCAGCAACGGCAAAAATCCGCTGGATGCCTCCGCCGTACACCCTGAATCCTACGCCGTGGTGGAAGCGATTGCCGCCAGCCAACAACGGGACATCGGCTCAATTATCGGTGACAGTGCTTTCCTGCGCGCCCTGCAGCCGGCCAATTACACCAGTGATAGCGTGGGGCTGCCTACCGTTAAAGACATTATCCAGGAACTGGACAAGCCGGGTCGCGACCCCAGACCCGAGTTTCGCATGGCCACTTTCCAGGACGGAGTGGAAAAAATTTCCGACCTGCAAGCGGATATGGTACTGGAAGGTACGGTGACCAATGTCACCAACTTCGGCGCCTTTGTGGATATTGGTGTGCACCAGGATGGACTCGTACATATTTCGGCCCTGGCAGAAAAATTCGTCAAGGACCCGCGCGAGGTGGTAAAGGCCGGGGATATCGTGCGCGTAAAAGTGATGCAGGTTGATGCGGCACGCAAACGCATCGGTCTGAGTATGCGCATGTCAGATAAAGCCGATGAACAGGCCGATAAACGCAGTCAGCCCAGGCGCACCGGCGGTAATAACAGAGCTCCTGCGCACAAGCCGGAAAAACCCAAAGCGAATAATGCTTTTGCGGCGGCGTTTGCCAGTGCACGTGACAAACGTTAATTGGTGCCCATGCGAAAACACTGGTTACTAGCCGCAGCCGTTATTGTAATAGGTCAGTAATATCTCCGCCGCCGCATCTGCGTCAGCCACGATATCCAGATAAGCCAGGTCATCATCGCCGATGAAGCCACTGGCCTGCATGTGTTGCACCAGCCACTGGTAAAGGCCGCCCCAGTACTCTTCTCCCACCAATACGATAGGTCGTTGCTTTAACTTGCCGGTCTGCACCAGCGTGAGTAATTCAAACAGCTCATCTGCGGTGCCAAAGCCCCCCGGGAAGATGGCGAAACCGATGGCGTAGCGGATCAACAGGAATTTTCGGGTAAAGAAATAGCGAAAATCCAGATCGATGTCCAGGTAGGGGTTGGCCAGCTGTTCGTGGGGCAACTCGATATTCAAACCAACAGATTTGCCATTTTCTTCCGATGCACCCAGATTCCCCGCTTCCATAACGCCGGGGCCGCCGCCGGTAATAACGGTGATTCCGCGAGCTGAGAGGATCTTGGCCAGCTGGCGCGAGCTTTGATACTCCCAATCATCGGGCTGCGAGCGGGCACTGCCGAAGATACTGACCGCCGGACCGATGTCTGCCAGGCTTTCGATACCCTCACGCAGTTCTTCACCAATACGCGCGATGCGCTGTTGTTCCTGCGCAGAGAGCCCAAGATCCAGAGGTGGCATATGATCGGTAGGAGCTGGCATCAGAGACTTATCCCTAGCGTTAGGAGACGGCAAGTATACCTGCTAGTGCACCCGTACAGCAGTATTCAGAGCTGGATGGCGTCCATCTCAATACCGTGGGCATCAGGCTCAAGACTGCCTTTAATATCCAGCGGAGTACCGTCATCCGCCGTTTTTACACTAACGAGGTCAACGCTTTTGGGTTCTGCCAGGGGCCGTTTTTGATCATCCAGCAGCACCAGGACACGGGGCCGTAAACGGTGACTCTTATCTCCGGCCATCACCACGGCCACTTCGCCAGTGGACAGTTCCACCAGGGTACCCGCAGGATAGATGCCGACTGCCTGGATGAACTCTTCCACCAGTTCTGCCTGAAAATCTATATCTTTCCACTCGTGCAACATTTTAACCGCGCTGGAGGGTGGTATTGCGCGGGCATACGCGCGATGGCTGGTAATGGCATCATAGCAGTCGACGATCGCAGCGATGCGGGCAAATAAGGGAATAGCGTCACCTCGCAAGCGCTCAGGATACCCGGAACCATCATGACGTTCGTGATGGTAGGTGATCATGTCGATCACGTCCTGGTTCATCAAAGCACTGCCCTTGATCGTCTCCACGCCAAGCTTGACGTGATCGCGTACCTGCTGAAACTGCGCATCGCTGAGCGGCTCACTGCTGTCCAGTAATTCCTTTGGCACACCCAGCTTACCCACGTCGAACAACAGGCCACCAATTGCCAGTGTGCGCAGGTCAGCCTTGGGCAAGCCCATTTGCCGACCCAGCGCCACTGCCCAGATCGACGCCCCAAGGGGGTGCTGGTAGGCGTACTGATCTTCCTGCTTCAGCCGCGCCAGCCAGATACACGCAGCCGGGTGCCGCACAATACTCTCAAGCATCGGCTCAATTGATTTCTTTACCGTGACCATGTCCAGGGAGCCGCCATCGGCGATTTTGCCAAAAATAACATCGATGCCGTCTGACAGGGTCTGCACTGCCTGCTTCGCCCGGGGATATTCCTCTTCCCAGGTGCTGGTTTCCGGGTATGCCTTGAGCATACGATCGGGGAATAGTTGCTGATTGGACTCACGCGGGCGCTCTGTGCGCTCTTTACGCCGCACACTAGCCGCGTGTTGAGAGCTCTTGGAAGTATCCACGTACACATACTGGCAGTACTCACGCAGACGGTTCACTTCCTCTTCACTCTGCAATTGAAATCCCTGCAGAGAAAAAGGAGTTTCCAGCCAGGGTCTGTCCAGCCTGGAGACATACATGCCGACTTCCAGGTCAGCACAGAATATTTTAATGATTTCCAGCATCAAATAATCACAACGATGTATAAATTAGAGCCTTCTAGCATAGCTCTATTAACGCTAAAAA
>JAIBDN010000027.1 GCA_024686215.1 Gammaproteobacteria bacterium
CGAGGAGCGCTGGATGTTGCCGATAATCGGCCACTTCATATTGATTCCGCCAAATGTATGCGGATGGGGCAGATCGTTATCGTACAGGGCGGAATAGATGGCAAAGGAATCCACCTGGGAGCGGTGGTTGCACAACAGGATCACCGGGTGTTCACTGGCTAGCTCGCGCAGTTTCTGCACCTGCTCAGGGTCTATCACGATATCGCGGTCGTAGCCGCGAGTGTACACATAGCGGCTCAGCCGTATCAGCAGATCCAGTCCCATGGGTGTGGATGTAGGCACCAGTTCCTTGATGTAGGTGCGGGCATCTTCTTCCAGGTCTCGCGGCGCTTTGTCGCTCTTGCTGCCTATCTTTACCAGGTCCTGGCGAAATTCCGGATCCTGCAGGATATCGCCCTCCACAAAGGCGGGTTCCTTGTAGCGTTGGCCGCGAAGTTTACGCTCCACCTGTTTCATGGTCAGGACTGCCCGGCGCAAGATGAACTGCCCTAAAGTCGGTTCGGCCGTGCTGTCGGCGTATTCCCCGCGCAATTGTTCCAGGGCGGCGGCCTCGCCATATACGGGTGAACAGCGGTCCGGGGTAAAATGCAGGATCAGTTTCTGCTTAAGCCATCCCGGGTTGTGCGGGTTGCCACGCAGCAGGTCACGCAGGCGATGACCGTGATCTTTTGCCGGCAGCCACAGGATTCGCAGCGGAATTACCAGCGTGTCATCGGGCAGGTCCCTGGTGCGATGTTCCAATAGTGCTGCGGCGCCGGCGTTGCCCGACAGGTCCAGGCTCAGTAGATGGGTTTGCAGATTGATACCGGCACCCCGAACCTGGCCCTGCAGCCAGCGTTGCATGACCTGTTCCTCGGTTTTTCCGCGGCAATCAGCCAGCAGCAGAACCGGCTGGTTCGTCTGCTCCAGGCGGTCATGCAGGTCATGCGGATCGGTTATTGGGGTACCATTCATGACAGTTTACTATCTAGCCATTCGAGCAGTTCGGCCACAACTTCGTCACGGTTGATTTCGTTAAACATTTCATGGCGCCCGCCGGGATAGTTCTTTACCGTCACGTCGCGCAACCCACATTCCCGATAGTTCCCCGCCAGTCGGTCAATGGCGGCCCAGTTGCCGTGCGCCGGGTCGTCGCTCCCGGAGACTATGTAAACAGGCATATCCCGGCGCAGGGTGGCGGCAACGGCGGACACCTCGGTAGTCACCAGCATGGCGGCGATCAGGTCCTGCCATACGCCGGCGCACAGGGCGTAGCCACACCACGGGTCGTCCGCATGCAGTTGCACCTGCTGCCTGTCCCGGCTAAGCCAGTCGTAGGGTGTCTCAGCATTCGGTATAGCTGCGGCGAGAGTGCCCACCGCAGCCGCTTCCAGTGCGTCACTGACCTGGCCACGGCCAACCCGATCCACTTCAGCGTGAACCAGCTCGGCGCCCGCAGCGATGCCGGTGATGTCGGGGGAGCCAGACAGCACGGCTGCCGCGTACTCATGTGAATGCTGTAATAAGATACGCTGAACAATGAGCGAACCGAGGCTGTGGCCGAGGATAATCAGCGGTATGTCCGGATATTCGGTTTTAGCCCTTCTGCCCAGTGCCAGGACATCGTCGCACACACGTTCGAAGGCGTTGGCTGCGCCCATGTCGCCCAGGCTGGTGTTGATTTCTCCTGTGCGGCCGTGACCCCGGTGGTCCTCGGCATACACCGCGTAACCACGCGCATTCAGCGCCTGGGCCAGTCCCTGGTAGCGCCCGGCATGTTCGGCACCGCCGTGTACGATTTGCACGATGGCAGTCGGTTTCTCCAGCGGCCAGCGGTGGCAGTGCACCTGCGTGTCGTCCGCAGCGGAAAAGATGAATGTCTGTTTCTCTACTTGCGTGGTCATAATAGTTTCCCGAATTATTATTCTGTCTCAGTCCGGCGTGTCCAGCGCCTTCAGATATTTTTTGTGCAGCGCCTGCAAGTGCCTGTCCAGTGTTTGCCGCGTCCAGTCTTTGGTGGGAACCGGTTTTAGAATTTCGATATGCAGGGTGCCGGGGCGCACGAAGTTCTGGCCGCGAGGCCATAGTTCACTGGCGTTTTTCACCACGATGGGCACGATTGGTACACCGGTCTGTAGTGCAATGTGGAACACGCCTTTTTTGAAAGGCTCCATACGCTTGCTATAGCTGCGGGTGCCCTCCGGCGAAATACACAGTGAGTAGCCCTGTTTGATGCGCTCGGCGGCATCATCGCAGGCGGTTATCGCCGCCTCGCGGTTGGTGCGGTCAAACAAGATGAATCCAGCGTCTTTCAGCATCTGCCCCAGCACCGGTACATTGCCCGCCTCAATCTTGCCCATCATGAAATAGTCACGCTTGACCAACGCCGGTGTCAGGTAGCCATCCAGCACGCTCTGGTGATTGATCACGAAAATCGCGGGTCTTTTCTCCCACAGGTATTTTTCGTTTTTAACCTCCAGTTTTACCCCGGCGAGATCCAGTGCACTCTCAGCGTAGCTGGTGAAGCTCATTAACGCCGCAGCGTGGCTGTCGGCTGCGCCCAGCCACTTGGCCGCCTTGCCGGTAAGTATGGCCGGTGCCATGGCGCCGAACATGGCACCGGTACGTGCGACATCTAGCAGGGAGGGGCGGGCACGACTGCGGAACTTGCACACTGGCCAGCCGGCCCTCCGCGCATGGCCTTCAAGATCCCGCGCAGGGTTGACCGCAACCGGGTGTCCCACTGCGTCCAGCAGGGGCAGGTCTTCCAGGGCGTCGGTGTAGAACCAGGCGTTATCCAGTTTTATCTTGTGCTGCTTGCTCCAGGCCTCAGCTGCATGCAGCTTGCCCTCAGCCCAGCAGGGCTCGCCCTTGACCACACCGGTGAATTTGCCGCCGCGTACTTCCAGTTCGGTGCACAGGATATGGTCGATATCTAATGCTTCCGCGACCGCTTCGATCTGGTAACGGGTTGCCGACGAGACGATCACCAGGTGATGGCCGAGCTGGCGATGTGTATCTACCAGTTCTTGTGCTTCCACATACAGTTTTTTCTGCAGGTGCTTGTGAAATAGGCGGTCACCCATACGGATGAATTCCTGTTCGCTCACGCCCTCCAGCATACCGATTGCAGTGTCCAGAACTTCCTCGAAATCGTACACTTCACGGCTCTGCCCCAGAGCCATAAACACTTGCTGTGCGGCGCCCAGCCAACTTACTTGCCTGGCTTTTACCTGTTCCATTAGCAGAGGGACTACGCTGTATACGGCGATCAGCGTGCGGTCGAGGTCGAAGAAGGCTACCCGGTTTTTACTGCCTTTTAGCGAGCGCAGTGAACCCAGGTGTGAGCGATAATCCGGCATTAGCGTGTTTTCCTGTTCTGTTTGCGGGGGACGGCCTTTTCCGTCCTGGCTTTGCGCGCCGCAGGATTCTTGCCTACATTTTTTTTGCGAGTGGCGCTGAGCAGCTCCTGGAAAGATTGCTCCATGCAGTCTCCCAGTTTTTCTGGGTCCGGCAGGATACTGTCGCAGGAGCTCATGGAAATGTTCAGTCTTCCGGCGCAGGTGGTGAGCCCGATGAATAGGCCATAGCCGTTCATAATTGGCATGGCCGCAGCGATGCTCTGCAGGCGGCCACCAAGCATATAGAGCTCCTCCTGAGGCCCTGGCAGGTTGGATACAGAGCAATTGAACTGTATTGCCCGGTTCAGCTTGCCACTTACCTTGCCCGCGAGTTGGCCCAGCAGGGCTTGAGCTTGTGCGGGTACGACGGACGCCACATCGAGAATTTTGCGCGAACCGCGCTGTTCGGCGCGTTGCTTGGCCGCAGCAGAAGAGCGGCTAATGGCGCGCAGGCGCAGGAGTGGCGCTGCAATGTCAGTGTGCATGCTGACGATCATCGCGGAAATCATATTGCCGCCAGCCCCGGCTTCTTCCTCTGTGCGGATGTTGATCGGGCAGCCGGCACGCATCGGGTTTTCCGGCAATGCATCGCAGTGTTCCAGGTAGTGCCTGAGACCGCCGCCCACAATGGCCAGCAGGACGTCGTTGACCGTGGCATTGTTTACTGCGGCGCGCATGCCCTTGATGGTAGCGAGGTCGAAACTACGACTATCCCAGGTGGCTTTGGCGTTAATGGCCTTGTTAAACAGTGTTTGCGGCAGTGGAGCTGCGTCTTCGGCCTCCGCGACGACGGCATCACTGTCTGCGCTGGCAGGCGGCTCATCATCATTTTTGCTTGCCCGGGACAAGCCCAGCAGGCCCAGACCTTTGTCCAGGGCCCCCAGGTTACTGATAGCCGCCCGGTACAGGCTCTCGCCCAGGGCTGGGCTGCGTGCGGGACGTATGCCCCCTGGGTTAGCGGAACTGACTCTCCCGGGGATATCGTGAATGCCGTTGATGATGTGCATCCCGGTAGCCCCATCGATCGCCACGTGGTGGAATTTGCCGAGGATCGCGAAACAATGCTCCGGCAGGCCCTGGATGCCGTTCAGGCCCGGGACCAGGGTCAGTTCCCACAGTGGATGCTTGTGATCCAGAGGCTGCGCGTGAACCTCGGAAACCAGTTCGCAGAAGTCCACCCAGGAAGCCGCGGTGGCGAGAGAGCGCTCGCGTACGTGATACAGCAACTCGAAAGCGCTGTCGTCTACCCAGTAGGGGTAATCGAAATCCAGCGGCAGGCGCTCTACCTTGCGGGTGAATACCGGGGAAACTTGCAGGCGTGAACGCATCTGGTCCAGCAGGGCCTTGCGGGTGACAGAGTCTGGGTCACAATCACTGGCGTCGTAAATCCACACGAGCGTGCCGTGGGCATGTGTGGTCTCGTTCTCCAGATAGAGAAAGGCAGCGTCCATCGGCGTGAGCTGTTGCATATTCCGGATTTAGTCCTTTGCCAGTGTGAGGACACAGGGTAGGGAATAGGCGCGCTATCGTGGATATCAATTACGGCAAAGATCGGTGCCCGCTATTGCTGAAGCCTTTCTTTGCAGTGGATTGGGGCATTTTGAGAAGACAGGTACTGGCGCGCGCAATACGTCGCGCTCATGCTTCTGAAGGTAAAATATTTAGACGAAAAGGGGGGACAGCAAATAGAGCGCGAAGGCGCCGATGGCTGCTGCACTAACGAGATCAATTTTAACGTTCTGTATACTCATGGGGGAGGAGTTTACGGCCACCGGGGTGGGCGAGGAAGTAACTGATTTCTATATAGTTATAACCAAAAGTTACAAAATATAGGGGAAATGTGATGTGTAGTTCTAAACTAGCCGGGTTACTACCAGCAATGTCAGGGGGACTACTATTGCCCATAACAGCAGCCCGTGCACCAGCACCGAGCCGCGCAGTCCACGCAGAGTCTCACGGCTGATCTCCGTACCGATAAAGAACAGGGCGACAACGAGTAACATTTTGCTGGTTGTGGAGGCGGCGTCGACCAGTTCAAACGGCAGCTCGATCACCGACCCCGTGCAAGCGGTCATAATGAACAGCACAATGAACAGCGGGATACGCAGCTTGGCGGAGCCCTGTTGCTGTAACACACTGAATACCAGCAGCAGGGGGATCAGCCACAAAGTGCGCCCCAGCTTGACGGTAGTGGCGACCATTGCCGCTTCTTCCCCATAAAGGGCGCTGGTCGCGACCACAGACGAGGTGTCGTGAATGGCCAGCGCCGCCCAGACTCCGAACTGTTCCTGGCTCAGGGCCAGATACTTACCGATGGCCGGGAAGGTAAACATGGCCACAGCGTTGAGCAGGAACACCAGGGTGAGGGCCACCCCGGTTTGCTCTGGACGTGCCTGAATCACCGGTGACAGGCTGGCAATAGTGGTGCCGCCGCAGATCGCCGTTCCAGAGGCAATCAGTTGGCTGGACTTGCGTTGGTTGCGCAGCAGCAGGCCTAAACCCAGGCCCAGGGACAGTGTCAGCAGCACATAACCGGTGACTAGTGCGCTGTAATCGGCGCTGATCTTCATTAGCTGGCTGGCATTCAGTTTCAGGCCAAGCAGGACAATTGCGGCTTGTAAGGCGTACTTGCCCAGGTTGCTGGCGTGGGCGAAGCAGGCTTTGTTGAACGTCAACGAGAGACAGGCGCCGACCAACAAAGCCACGGCGGGGTTGCCGTAATACACCAGGCCCGGTAACAGAGCTATTCCCAGTAATGATTGGGGGGCGCTCAAGGGTTGCAGGGGAAGAGGTTTGTGCATTGGCCGTAGTGTGTTTGATCGAGTTGGGATTGTCATGGAAACAGGCGTTACGTGCCTGTCCCAACGCGGCAATGTTGTGGTCAAGGTACTCAAAGGCGCTGCTTGCAGCGGCCACTATATTGCCCGAATTGCCATAACGCCTGCATCGATGAACAAGTAGCATAGTCATCATGTAAGTCGATTAACTCATTATGTTAGAGGTCTATTTGTCATGACAGCGAGTACAGCCCATCCCATTGCCAGCTATTTTTCCGAATCCTATACCGAGTCCCGCGAGAAGTTTCTCGCGGCGGCAGATGCTGCAGATGCACGCCTGACTAGCATAAAGCATCCAGGGCAGGGGCCGGATGGCGAGGCCTTGTATATGGATGTCGCCAGCGTCGGCCGACAGGATGCAGAGAATGCTGTGGTAATTGTTGCCGGAACCCACGGTATTGAAGGTTTTTGCGGTGCAGGCGTGCAGACCGCGCTGTTGAATAACCCAGAGGCACTGGCAGGTCTGGGGGATGTGAAAGTGGTCATGATTCACGGCCACAACCCGCATGGTTTTGCCTGGTTGCGCCGGGTGAATGAAGACAACGTCGATCTCAACCGCAACTACGTGGACTTCAGCGAACCACAGGATCTCAATGAATACTACCTGGAGGTCAAAGACCTGGTATTGCCGCAGACCTTTGGCGATGAGTCCGAGGCGGCGATGCAGGCCTGGATCGCGGAGAATGGTGTAGAGAACTACCAGAAAGCGGTAATGAGCGGTCAGCGCATCGATTCCCAGGGAGTGTTCTACGGCGGCACCAAAGCCACCTGGTCTAACCAAACGATGCACAAGGTTCTACCGGAGGTTCTTGCGCAGCAGAAGAATGTTGCCCTCATGGATATCCACACGGGGCTGGGGCCATATGGCCATGGCGACCTGATCCACTCCTACCCTGCGGACACATTGGAATATAAGGAGCTGCAGAACTGGTTCGGTGAGGAAGTGATCGCGATCAACGCAGGAGAGTACGGTGACGTAGTTGCCGCAGTACCGCGCGGTCCTATTGTATCCTCCCTGGATACGATCCTGCCTGAGCATCGCAGCTTTGCCCTCGTTAATGAGTACGGCACGGTAGAATTCGACCGGGTAATCAAGGCGATTCGCGCGGACAACTGGTTGCACATCAACGGTGACCTGGATTCAGAGCAGGGCAGGGCGATCAAGCAGGAAATGCGCGACTCTTTCTACTGCGTCAAGGACGAATGGCGGCAGATGATCTGGGATCGTGCGATCTGGAGCTTCGAGCGCATGGCTGAAGGCTTGCGTAATCTTTAACCGGCGATGAGTCGGTTTTATTGCAGCAACTTCACCATAAACGCGGAGATAAAGGCGGATGCGATACTGACCGTGACAAAACCCGCCACCAGCATCTTCGGTAAGAATAAGCCCAGTAGATACTCGCGCTCTTCCTCGTTGCTGGCCTGGGCCTTGGCCACTTCCTCGGGAATGATGTAGGTGCCGGGGAAGCCGAACATGCAGGAAATACCTATCGCCATGCACAGCCGCCAAGAGTAATTATAAAACTTGCTCATCAGCAAGGCAGAGCCGGCCACACCAACTACCGCCAGCGAAAAAACTACAACGATCGGAATGGTCAGTTCTACCAATGAAGCCGGTGTTGCCTTCGGCAGGTACCAGTACACCAGCAGAAACAGGAAGAATAGCGCCAGGCCCGCGCCGTTGGCCTTTTCCAGAACCTTTGCCTCCAGAAAACCCAGCTCTTTGAACAGGATTCCGAACAGCAGTGCCACTACAAACTTATTGATCGTACCCGACATCAGGTCGGCACAGTACAGTGCCAGCCAGGTGACCAGTAGCAACTTGGCGAGCAGGATGAAAGGTGTTTGCAGCTGTGCAGGTGTGGCCGGAAAAATCTTCCATTTCGCTTCAGAAGCTGACATGGCGTCAGCGTCGATCGCGGTCGTCTCGCCGCCGCGTTGCCGGTATTTCTCCAGTGCAATCCTGGCCTCTGCAGACAAACAGGCAGCGGCGATTGGCAGGCCGATAAACAGCTGCAATACAAACAGGATAGTGACGAAAATCGCTATCTCGTCCAGCCCCATTGCGCCCGCAGTTTCCTGAACGATAAGCACGGCGACCAGCCCGCCACTCAGCGGCCCTGCGGCAGAAGCCGCGAATTGCTGCCCTATCACCAGGGAGCCGATGAAAAACAACAGTAAGGTAATCGCCGCGACTGCCGCCAGAGCGATAACAACTGTCCGGTACTCCTTTTTCATCTCCTGCAGGTTGAGCATGGTGCCCAGGTGTACGACGAACATGGGGGCCAGCAGGACGCTGATCGGGAACAATCCGGTGTCTTCTAGCAAGGTGGAGGGCAGCACAGTCCAGAAACCGATTAACAGCAGGAAACCCGATACAAACAGCATGGGCAGCATCGCCCGACTGCGGTTGGAGACATAATCGCCAATGCCATAGATGATCGCGCAGATAAGGACAGCAGTCAGGGGGCTCATAGGATGGGTCCTGTTACTAGATTGGAGTGATGTCACGCGCCTGTGGCACATCGAAGATGCAACAAGCGTATCTGTTTACGCTGGCGGTTACAGGTCAATTGCGGCAGTAAAGCTGTATTCTTTTTTGTCTTAGGGTGGATGCAAAGTTATCCATGTATGCCTGGGCGCGCTCATCTCTCACCGGGTGCTTAACATTGCCTCGATTAACAAGCAGCGTTCCGCTACACCTTCTACACTATTGCTGATAGCAATTATTAAAGAGATGGCGATGGGCGGCAAGGCAACCCGCAAGGGTATTCGGGCACTTTACGCGGAAGATCCTTTGCAGGCAGACTGGGATCTGTTTGGGCGCAGAAGCGATCCACTGACGAGGAGGGGTTTCCTCGGCGGGCTGGGCACAATGTCTGCGCTACTGGGTGCGGAAGTAGTGTTCAGCCGTTTCATGCCGGGTGGCCTGATGCCAGTGGCGCTGGCCGAGACAAGCACTGATTTCATTATCCCGGGTAAACACCCGGGACTGGTAGTGCTCAACGACCGGCCGGTAAATGCAGAGACCCCTGCGCATTTACTGGATGATCGGGTGACCTCCGTTGATCGCCTTTTCGTACGTAACAACGGCTTACCCCCGGTGGAAATCGATCCTGCCAAGTGGAGCCTGACTATCGATGGTGAAGCGGTCGAAGAAAGCGTGAGCTTCACCCTCGAGGAACTGAAACAGCGTTTTAAGCACTACAGCTACCAACTCGTTCTGGAATGTGGCGGTAACGGTCGGTCGGAATTCGATCCGCCTGCTCGTGGCAATCAATGGACCACTGGCGCGGTGGGTTGTCCGCGCTGGACCGGGGTGCGCCTGGCAGATGTGTTGCGCGCAGCTGGGCTGAAGGACAATGCGGTTTACATCGGGTACTACGGCGCCGATACCCATATCAGCGGCAACCCGGATAAGCGGCCGATCAGTCGTGGGGTACCCCTTGCCAAGGCCATGGAAGACGAAACCCTGATCGCGTGGCAGATCAACGGCGAGGACCTTCCGCTGATGAACGGCTACCCTCTGCGGCTTGTGGTAGGGGGCTGGCCTGCATCAACGTCAGGTAAGTGGCTGCAGCGCATCAGTGTGCGCGACCGGATACACGATGGATCCAAGATGGGGGGCTACTCCTACCGTGTACCCTGTGAACCGGTGGTGGCGGGCGCTGAGGTGGCGGAGGAAGATATGTGTATCATCGAATCAATGCCGGTGAAATCGCTGCTGACCTATCCGCGATCGGGTGTCGTACAAAAATTGACTGATCCGCTGGTGGTACGCGGTCATGCCTGGGCTGGGGATCTCGCCGTGGATAAGGTGGCTGTCTCCATCGACTTTGGTCAGACATGGCAGCCGGCGAGGCTGGAAAAGCCTGTGAATCGCCTGGCCTGGCAACACTTCAACGCAAAAATTACATTCCCCCAGACCGGTTATTACGAAATTTGGGCGCGCGCAAGCGATGATACCGGCAGGGCACAGCCGATGGTGGTGCCCGGGTGGAACCCGAAAGGCTACCTGAATAATGCCTGTCATCGCGTCGCGGTGAAGGTGGTATAAGCGTGCTTCTGCTGCCGCGCGTCTTGTTGGTCATCGCATTTTTACTAGCTGCGGCAGTTCCCCGGGCAGCGCAAACGGACGTGAAAACCGGCCTGGTGCTGGCGCCGGGATTTGAGGTGGTCAGCACCCAGTGCACCGTGTGCCACTCCGCTCGGCTGATCAGTCAGAACCGCGCTGACCGTGAGGGTTGGTTGGCGATGATTCGCTGGATGCAGCAAACCCAGGGTCTGTGGCCCCTGGGCGATAATGAGGACCTGGTACTGGACTACCTGGCTGCCAATTATGGGCCAGTAGCGAAGGGGCGGCGAGCCCGCCTGCGGGACGAATTTTTACCTCCACGGTGAGCTCAGATTCTGCTTATGCGTACAGAGCAAGCAATGATACTTCAAGACATTGACCCGCTGCGCCGTCGCAGACTGGTCGGCTACTTCTTGCGGCATGCACAGTGACCATAAATATTTTCGAAAAGTGAAAACAGGAACAAACATGATGAACGATCTCAATGCAGGTTTGATGCAGGACTTTCGTCTTACTATCCCCACTTTGCTGGAGCATGCGGCCACTAATCATTGTAATACTGAGGTAGTCGCAAGGCTGCAGGACGGTAGCATTTTTCGCTACACCTATGCTGACCTTGCTGACCGTTCGCGGCAGGCTGCCAATGCGCTTTGTAATCTGGGTGTGAGCTACGGCGACGTGGTGGGTACCCTCGCCTGGAACCACCATTGGCACATGGAATGCTTTTACGCCATTTCTGGTATTGGCGCTGTATGTCATACGGTGAACCCGCGCTTGTTCGAGGAACAAATTGTCTACATCATCAACCACGCCAGAGACTCGGTATTGATAGTGGACCAGGATTTTGTCGGGCTGGTAGAGCGTATCGTCGACCAGATACCCCTGGTAAATAAGTTTATTATTCTCGGGTCACGCGGTTGTGTCGAAGAGCCCAGAGGCCTGGGTGACGTGCTGTACTACGATGACCTGATCGCTACCGAGTCCACAGCGATCGAGTGGCCGGAATTTGACGAGTGCAGTGCCTCCGGCCTGTGTTATACGTCTGGAACAACGGGAAACCCCAAGGGCGTTCTCTATTCTCATCGCTCTACCATATTGCACTCGATGGCCATTGCTCAGCCGGACAACCTGTCGCTATCGGCGCTTGACTGTGTGCTGCCTGCGGCACCGCTGTACCACGCCCAGAGTTGGGGCTTACCCTATGCTGCTTGCATGGTGGGAAGTAAGTTTGTATTGCCGGGACGCCACCTGGACGGTAAGCATTTACTGGAGCTGATTCGTGCAGAGGGAGTGACTACCGGCTGTGGTGTTCCCACCATCTGGACCATGGCACTTGAGCATGCGGAAAAGAACGGCCTTGACCTCGGTCAGTTGCAGCGCCTGCTAATTGGCGGTACAGCGCTGCCGACTAATATTCGCGACCGACTGCGTGAAAAAGGTGTGAGCGCGGTGCAAATATGGGGGATGACGGAAACCAGCCCGCTGGGCACTATTGGGCGTGCGAACCGGGAGGTGGCAGCGTTCACGGCAGAGCAGAAAGACACACAGTTATTGAAGCAAGGCAGATTACCCTGGGGTGTGGAAATGAAGATCGTGCTTGAGGATGGCTCTCGTGCGCCGCGCGACGGAAAATCGGCAGGGGATATCTGGGTAAAAGGGCCATGGATCGCCCGAGGTTACCTGCACGGTGACGGAGGAGATGTACTGGATGCCGAAGGTTTTTTCCCCACTGGGGATGTGGGGCATATCGATCAGTATGGTTACATGAAAATAACCGATCGTTCCAAAGATGTGATCAAGTCAGGCGGTGAGTGGATTAGCTCAATTGATATTGAGGATGTTGCCACCAATCACCCGGCAATCAGTATGGCCGCGGTAGTGGCGACCTTCCATGAAAAATGGGATGAACGGCCCCTGCTGTTTGTGACGTTGACCGAGGGGAAGACCGTGGAAAAGCAGGACATTTTGGATTACCTGGATGGAAAAATCGTAAAGTGGTGGATGCCCGATGATGTCATCTTCATTGATGCAATGCCGATGACCGCTACTGGGAAGATTCGCAAGCTGAATTTACGCGAGAAGTACTGGAATCATCTTTCAGCTTGAAATCCAGCGTAGTCATTGTCTGGCTGTACACCGACACGACGGGCGTTAAGTGAGGAGTGCCCCGGGCTCTTGCATTCTCGCGTTCGGCGCTTCCTCGGACAGTAAGTGATTCCAGCACTGCGCATGTTGGGATCACCTTATGCTCAACTTGGCAAAACTCTCCATGGCCATGGCAATCCCTGTCGTTGCAGAGGTACTATTTCGGTATTCGGTGTGCATAGCGTTTATACTGTACTTTTATCGAATTTGTGGGGTTTCGCTGCGTGCCGCTCGCACTAATTTATGCTCGCTCAGAAAACTATTGTATAGGCCGAAACGGAAGATTGCCGTGGTCTCTGCCTGATGAATTCGAGCATTTCAATGCTACGACCAGGGATGCGGCGATCATCATGGGCCGTAAGACCTATGAAGATCACTCTAGTGAATTTCCGGGTCGATGCAATATTGTTATTACCCGACAGGAGAGCTACCCATTGGCAGCGGGTGTGCACCGCGCGGTATCATTGCAAAGTGCGCTAGGGTTGGCGAGAGAGACGCATGCTCAGGTTTTTGTTATCGGCGGGGCGGGGTGCTTGCGTGATGCGTTGAGCATGGCCGACACGGTCTACGAAACCGTGGTGCATGCTGACATATTGGGAGATACCTTTGTGGATGCTTTTGATTTTGAGGGGTGGCGAACGTTGAAGTTGGTTGACCATCCAAAGGACGAAGCGCATATCTATGGATTCAGCATTTATAAATACCAGCGCTCGATGTGAGAGAGCTGATATGAGAGCCTGATCTCGATGAGTTCAAATTTGTCCAAGCACGATCACCAGCGCACCCAACAGCACACCCATGGGGATGGCCACAACCACTCCCACACCCCGGAAGTAAGCTCCGACAACGAGCGACAGATATTTCTGGCCATGCTGCTCACCGGCGGTTTTATGGTGGTGGAGGTGGTCGGTGGCATTGTGTCAGGTTCCCTGGCGCTGATCGCTGATGCGGGGCATATGGCTACCGACGCGGCGGCATTACTACTCGCCTGGATGGCCTTTCGCCTGTCCCGACGTCCGGCGGATGATCACCGCAGCTATGGCTACTACCGGGGAGAGGTACTCGCCGCCTTTATCAATGGCGTTGCCATGCTGGCGCTGGTGGTCTGGATTATCTATGAGGCGCTGCACCGCCTGTTTGCACCGACACCGGTGCTGGGGGGCATTATGTTGTGGATTGCGGTGGTCGGCCTGCTGGTGAATTGTGTCAGTTTCGCCCTGTTGCAAGCTGGCGATAAGGACAACCTCAATATCCGCGGAGCCATGGTACACGTGGCAGGTGACCTGCTGGGATCAGTGGCCGCGATCATCGCCGCCGGCGTGATCATCGCCACCGGGTGGACCCCGATAGACCCTCTACTCTCCCTGTTTGTCGCCGCACTGATCGCTCGCTCTGCATGGAAGATTACCCGGGATGCCGCCCATATCATGATGGAGGGCACGCCGGCCGCGATCGACTACCAGGCCATCAAGGATGATCTGTTGGAGAATATCGAAGGGCTGGAGCATGTGCACCACATGCATATCTGGGCGCTGACACAGGAACGGCCAATCGCCACGCTACACGCAAGGATCAGCGAGAACAGCGACGGAGAAAAAATGCTACACCGGATTCATGCGCGCCTGAAAGCGGAGCACCGTATCGACCATTCCACTATACAGATCGAGCGGGGCGACTGTCCCTGAACGAGTGCCAGGCTAGCTGCAGCGCCTTGCTGGTGTTAGCGACGTGTCGCCTGCGGCCCGTTAGGCGATGCTTTCGCGGTAGGCCCGGTTCCAACTGATATACCCCCAGACAGATAGCAGCGCGTATACGCCGATAAGCACCGCGTAAATATCCAGGCTGCGATCATGATACAGCCATATAGAGGCCAGATTGATCAGTATCCAGTATATCCAGGCGTCCAGTACCTTGGCGACTTCCAGGTAGGTTGCCAGGAAACTGAATGCCGTGGTAAAGGCGTCGATGAAGGGTCGCTGCGCATCGGTGAGACTCAATGCGATATAGCCCAGGCCCAGCGCCAGTGCGCTGGCGCCCAGCAGTGCGCGGATGTGTGATGCCACGCTCCATTTACTGACCGGGTTGCTGTCCTGCTCCTGGCGCCGATGCCAGCGTATCCAGCCCCATATGCCGAACAACACGTAAAAAAAGTAGAGAAAGGCCTCGGAGTACAGCTTGGCGCCAATGAACAGGTAGATGCTCAGCAGGCTGCCCACGATTCCGAAAAACCAGCAGATGATGTTTTCCCGGATCATGAAGATTACGAAAATCAGGTTGGCAGTCGTAGCCAGAATTTCTATAACCAGGGCGCTGGGCCATTCAGTGGGCATATTGTGTATTGCCGATCAAAAACTGTAAGTGAAGTTCAGGCCGTAGGTGCGCGGCTGGCCCAATTGCAGGTACGTTTCGTTCTGGAAGGCCCCGAAGTCATCGCGTGGATCGTTGCCAAAGTACAGGCCGTGTACCGCATAGTCTTCATCGCTCAGGTTGCGCCCCCACAGGGTCACGCCAAAGCTGCTACTGGTCCACTGCAGGCTGGCGTTGAGCAGATCATAGCTGTCCAGCTTGCCATCGTGGTAGTAGCCATAGTAGCTGTCATCCTGTCCTTCCACCTCCAGCCGGCCGGATAACTGTTGTGTGAAGCTTACCCGCGCACCGATGTTGTACTGGTAATTTGGTGACTTGGCCTGGTCGCGATCTTGCTTGTCTACGAAGTCCCAGGCATCCAGATCAAAGGCTGCGATGGAATCCACCTCGGTTTCCAGCCACCCAACATTAGCGAACAGTTCAAGGCGGTCATTCACCAAAAAGGTGCTCTCCAGTTCCAGGCCGTAACTGTTGGCACCACTGGTGCTGTCCAGATAGCCAATCCACAGACCGGCGCTATCGTCCCACATCCAGTTTTCCAGCTGCGCGTTGTCCCGGTCCATATAGAACAGGGCCGCAGTAAGGCTCAGGCGCTGGTCAAATTGCCGGGTTTTAATGCCGATCTCAGTATTCCAGAGTGTCTCGTCATCGAAGCTGAGTTTTTCTGCTGTAAAGTCCTGGAAGGCCGGCGACATCCACGGCTGGTTGGCGCTGGCGGTAGTGTTCACGCCGCCCGGCTTGCCGCCGCGTGCGACGGTGGCATACACCATGGTGTCGTCGGTCCAGTCGTAACGTGCACTCAGTTCGGCGTTCCATAAGTCGTCGCTGCCGTCGGTGCTGAATGCATTGCTGTCTTTATAGTCATCTTCAAATCGCTCCAGTCGCAGGCCCGCGGTGAGGCTCAGACGATCGCTGGCCTGGTACTCGTACTCGCCATAGATTGCATAGCGATCCGTGTCGTAGTCGCTGCTTGAGGAGTAGTTGCCGTACCATATGCTGGGGTAGCTGTAATCCAGGGTTTCGCTGCCGTCGTTGGCGTACAGGCCGATAACATAGCGACTCTCCCCAGCGCCCAGGTCGTTGCCGCCGCCCAGTAGTCGTAGATCTGCCACCAGCCGGTCTCTGTCCCTGTCGAATATCTCCTGTGCGGTGTCATTACCGAAGGAACACAAATAGGTCTGGCATAATTCATCGGAGACCCAGTCCGCGTCGTAGCGATAGTGTGACTCGGTGTCGGTGTAGCTGACAGTGGCTTCGACGGTGTGCTCGTCATCCAGCAGCCAGTTACCGCTGGCGGTGAACGCCAGGGTCTCCTGCGTATCTTTGCCGGGCTGGTCTGATTGGGTGGTGCGATCATTGTCCAGTGACCAGGCGTCCAGCCCATTGTCGCTGTCAAAGTAAAAGGCGCTGAGTTCATAGCTGGAACGATCTGTTGGTGTCCACTGTAAACGAGTGCGCGCGGTGAGCTCGTCGAAGTCGTTAGTAGCGTCCCTGTTCAGGCGGTCGTTATCGATATAGCCGTCACTGTTGTTTTGCTGCACGGCAACGCGTCCCTTGAGGTTCTCACTCAGGGGGCCGCTCAATACCAGGCCGAGATTATAGCTGTCGTAATTTCCGGCGCCGCCGCTGAGTTCACCTTCGAATTCGTCGGTGGGGGCGTGGGTGCGAATATTAATCATGCCCGCGTGCGCGCTGGCGCCGAAACGGGTGCCCTGGGGGCCGCGCAGCACTTCTACCTGGGCAACATCAAACAGCATACCGGCATTGGCACTGTCGCCCAGTTCCAGCTTGTCCAGCATCATGCCCACGGAAGGGTAATACTTGGGGTCGTAGTATTGTTCCAGGTCGCCCACGCCGCGCACCTGCACGAAGCGGCTGCGCGATGCACCACTGGCCCAGGTGACATTGGGCACGGCGTTGAGTACGTCTTCCAGGTGCTGTGCCGCGCGTTCGGAGATAGTGTCCTGGCCCACCACGCTGATGCTGCCCACGGTGTTCATCAGTGCCGCGTCGCGGTAATTCGCGGTGACAATGACTTCCTCGAGGGCGTCGCTGGTGTTTTGTTGGCCGAATGCCGGTGCGCCTGTGCCATACAGTACTAGCGCGGCCACGAGAGGGCGGTAGGGGTTATTCATGTTGAGCCTCTAATGATACAGAGACCCGGTGAACGACGTGAAAGCGGTAAAAGCACACCTATTCCTACGCCGGTATTAACCGGATCAGGTTCAAGGGTTTATTCGTCGTGTGACGAAATTCTCAGGCCGCAGCCACCCCTTAGGATTGAGTCGGTGAGTATAGGCGCTTTATTTGCGGATGCCCAGCGCAGGGGCTCAGTTAGCCATCCATTGTGGGTAGGGCAGCTTGTGCTTCCACAGAAATTCCGGATTGAACAGTTTGCTGTGGTAGCGGCTTCCCGAGTCACACAGGATGGTGACGATGGTGTGACCAGGACCCATGTCCTGGGCCATGGCGACTGCGCCAGCGATGTTGATTCCAGCGGAACCGCCCACGGATATGCCTTCGTCCTTGAGCAGCTCAAAAATATGCGGCAGTGCGTCGTCGTCATCAACCTGGCAGGAAAAGTCGACCTCTACACCGTGTAAGTTGCCGGGTACAAAAGACACCCCGATACCCTCGGCAATGGATTCACCCTCAGCGCGAAGTTCGCCGCTGTTGAAATAATGGTATAGCGACGAGCCCATGGGATCCGCCAGGCCGATCTTGACGCCGGGATTACGCTCACGCAATGCGGCGGCCACTCCGGCCAACGTACCCCCGGTGCCAACGGCACAGATGAAGCCGTCTACCGCGCCTTCTGTCTGATCCCAGATTTCTACGCCGGTGGTAGCGTAGTGAATCTGCAAGTTGGCAGGGTTATCGAATTGTCGCGCCCATACCGCACCATTGGGTTCCTCTTTGGCGCGCCCCCTGGCCACGCGCTCGGCGGTATGGATGTAGTGGTGGGAGTCACTGTAGGGAACTGATGGCACCAGTAGCAGTTCGGCACCGAGCATTTCCAGGTGCTGAATTTTTTCCTGGCTGGCATTTTGCGGCGCTACAATCACACACTCGTAGCCCAGTGCATTGGCCACCAGGGTCAGGCCTATACCGGTATTACCCGCGGTACCTTCCACGATTACACCGCCGGGCTGTAATTCGCCGGAGCGCTGCGCTGCACGGACAATGCCCAGCGCCGTGCGGTCCTTCACTGAGCCACCGGGATTCATAAACTCCGCCTTACCGTAGATATGGCAGCCGGTCAGTTCGGATACGCGGCGCAGATAGAGCAGGGGAGTGTTACCGATGATGTCGGGGAGCAATTGCTGCTGTGGCATAGTGAGGACCTCAGTCCGTGGCTGCAGGATGTACCTTAAGTATTAGGCCAAAATGCGCCATATAACAAACCAGCCCATGTTATTGGTAAGGCGCACGTAAATACGGCAGGTCCTCCCAGAACCGACAATCGGCCGCATGCACCCCGGTGGCAATGCTGTTTTGCAAATTGAATATCAGTGTCTGGTCGCGCTGGTCATAAAGCGGCCACTGGCTGGGGCCATCTCCGTTGGGGTTGCCACTGCGCGCAAACTCGGCCCAGTAATTCATCATACTATCGGCCAGTGCCTGCTCTTTGGCTTTGAAATTGCTGCGGGTGAAGCTCATCGGACTCCCCATAATGTACTGGATCTCTGCCGAGTGAAACGCACGTAGATCCGCCCAGGGAATGTAGAAAGCTGGTTCGTCATAATCAAACTGGTAATTCCACAGGGGCACATGCGGCGCCAGGGCCTGCGCTTGCTGCCGGGCCATACAGTTGAAAAAGCCATCACTGAAGGCCTCTGTCAGGGCGTCGTATGTGCTGGCATAATTTTCCAGCGGGTATTGCAGTGCAACCTGCTGGGCCAGTTCCTGGCTGCCAGTGAGATACTCCAGGCGCGGCAAGTATTGCTCGGGCTTGAGCGGTTTGAAGCGCAAGTTATGCGATAGCCAGATCAACAGGGTGGCCTCGTCGCGGGTGGCGCCGTTGATGACCGGCACCTGGTTGAATTGTCCGGACTTGAAAGCGTCCATGAATTGCCGCGGCAATATCACCGGATCATTGATCGGCCACCAGAAAGTATAGCCTTCGCTGAAGCCCATGGTGGGGTCTGGCGGCAGGGTATTGGCAATCTCGCTGGTGCTTTTGCCACGCAGGCAGGCCAGTGTGTCGTCGTGCTCACCGCAGCCCAGCTGGTCTGCAGCCTCGCTACCTAATTTGCTTCCCGCTGCCAGTGATGACATTGGACTGACACAGGGTCCGCTCTGGATCACCGCGCGATGAAACAGCCCGGCCGCCTGAGGCGATGCCAGTTGCGCGCAAACACTGACACCACCGGCTGACTGCCCGAAGATGGTGACATTGTCCGGGTCGCCACCAAAGGCGGCGATATTGTCGCGTACCCAGTGCAGTGCAGCCGTCTGGTCCATGATGCCGTAATTGCCGGAGCTGGGGTGTGTGGCGTCTTCTGCGGTGAGCTCGTCGTGTGCCATGAAACCGAAGATGCCCAGGCGGTAGTTCAACGCGACCACTACCACATCTTCACGCTGGGCCAGACGCATACCATCGCCGTCAAAGTAACTGCCCTGACCGACGATAAAACCGCCGCCATGAATCCACACCATGACGGGCATTGGCTTCGCGGGTTTATCTGCAGGTGTCCAGATGTTCAGGTACAGGCAGTCTTCAGAGCCGGTAAGCGATCCACCCACCGGGGAAAATTGTGTACACACAGACGGGTTTTTATCGGCTTTACGTGTGCCCTGCCAGGGTTGTAACTGGAAGGGCGGACGCCAGCGTCGCTCACCTATGGGCGCCTGAGCGTAGGGCACACCCAGGTAGTACTCAACGTCTTCGTCCAGGTAGCCCTGTAAGGTGCCCAATGGCGTATCGGTGTAAACCGGGGCCTGGCTGCAGGCGGTGATCAACAGCGCAAAAAATAGCGCGAAGCAGGTCTTTAGTGACATGGGGTGGCCGTAATAGATGTATTGCACAAGTCACTATTGTCACATATTGGCGTGGCCAGGTGTCAGCGTAAACTTGAAGGATGGGCGGGAAGCTGCTTCACTTGGAACTATGCAATTTATCTTTGAAGTTCATCTCAAACCGGGTTACCAGGCGGAGCAGTACGCAGCTGCCTGGGTACGTGCCAGTCGCCTCATCCAGCGCGCGCCGGGTGCGCAGGGTACGCGTCTGCACCGTAAAATTGGCGACCCATCGGTATTGCTGGCCATCGCTACCTGGGCGTCTAAAGCGGAGCGCGACGCGATGGAGGAGGAGCAGGCGCAGAAAATTGCAGACATTATCGAATCCCAGGCCGAGTTTGTAGCGATTCACCTGGTCGGTGAGTTTGAGGACCCCGAGTGGGTGGTCTTGCCGGATACAGCCGAGGACAGCTGAACCACTTTCAGTCGCTCAGCGATCAAATATCACAATCTGGCGCAGGTCAAAATGCACCGGTAGTTCTTCGCCTATCGCCACGTCCACATGACTGGGGGTCAGGCAGGGCACGCGCTGCCCGTCGGCCAGTTCCAACTGGTACAGGTAATGAGCGCCGCGAAATGCCTTGCCGGTAACGCGCAGCCGCTTCTTGCTGTTGGGCGCGTGCGTTATATCGTCGGGCCTTAATAGCAGCCTGAGCTGATCACCCGCGTGCCAGTGATGGTGGTCTTTATCCAATTCTCCCAGCTGGTTATCCAGTCGTCCGGCCTGGTCGACCCTTGCGGTAACGATGCTGCCCTGGCCGATAAACTCCGCCACGAATTCGTTGTTAGGGCGGTGATAAAGGTTATACGGTGTGTCTGCCTGGGCGACCTGGCCATCCTGTAGCAGGGTGATGTGGTCGGCCATAGCGAAGGCTTCATGTTGATCATGGGTGACCAGTATTGCGGTGACATTATTGCGCTTCAACAAGTCGCGGACCTCGCCGGCGAGTTGCTCGCGCAACTCACTGTCCAGGCTGGAGAAGGGTTCATCCAGCAGCAGAATCTCCGGTTCGGGGGCCAGTGCCCTGGCCAGCGCGACGCGCTGTTGCTGTCCACCGGAAAGTTCGTGGGGCCAGGCTTTGGCGTAGCCAGGCAAATCCACCAGTTCCAGTAATTGCTTAACGCGCTGCTTGCGTTGCTCTCGAGGCAGGCCGCTCAAGCCAAAGCCTATGTTGCGCTCGATATTGAGATGCGGGAACAGGGCAAAGTCCTGGAATACCATGCCCACACGGCGCAACTCCGGCGCCACTTGGCTGTTAGATGTGCTCAGCACCTCACCGTGCAGCGCTATCTGCCCGCTGCTCACCGGCTCGAAGCCGGCGATGGCGCGCAATAAACTGGTTTTTCCACAGCCGGACGGGCCCAGCAGGCAGCCGATTTGTCCTCGCTCCAAATCCAGGCTGACGTCGCGCACGGCGGCAAAGTTACCGTAGTGTACCGACACTTGCTGTAAGGCCAGCTGACTAGTCATTGATGCGTTGCGCCCCTGCCATGTTGCGGGTCATCAGCATAACCGGTAACAGACCGATCAGCACAATCGCCAGGGCAGGCGCTGCCGCATCGGCCAGGCGTTCATCTGACGCCAGCTCATAGGTGCGTACCGCCAGGGTATTAAAATTGAACGGCCGTAATATCAATGTGGCCGGCAATTCCTTGAGCACATCAACGAACACCAGTAACAGCGCTGTAAGCAGGCTGCCACGTAGCATAGGCAAGTGTATGCGGCTGAGTACCCGGCGCGGGCTGCTCCCAAGGGAGCGGGCAGATTCGTCGATGCTGGGACGTATCCGTGCCAGGCCGGCTTCCACCGCCTGCAGGGACACTGACAGATAGCGCACCACATAAGCAAAAACCAGAGCCACCAGAGAACCACTGAGTAGCAGTCCGGTGGAGATATCAAATTGCTGGCGCATGAATGCGTCGATGTGATTATCCAGCCAGGCAAAAGGCAGGAGCACGCCAACGGCGATGACCGTGCCCGGCACTGCGTAGCCCATAGCGGATATGCGCACAGCGCTGGCCTCTATTTTACCCGGGTGCAGACGCTTGCCATAGCCCAGGAACAGGGCGACCAGCAGACAGCACAGCGCGGCAATGGCGGCGAGCAGAAAACTGTTAGCGACAAGGACCAGGAAGGCGAGGTCGATATTTTGTTGCCAGGTTTTAACGGCCCACAGCAACAACTGTGTGGCGGGCAGTAAAAAGCCCAGCAACAAAATGGTTGTTGCCAGGCCGAAGCAGAAGATGCCGCGCCAGCCATGTAATAGCATACGTTGAGGTGACTTGCGTTCGCTGTTGTGATGAAAACGCAGGCGTTGTCGCGAAGCGCGTTCCAGCACGATCAGTGCGAACACGAACAATAATAAAAAGGAGGCCAGCTGCGCAGCGGTTTGTAATTCCCCCAGGCCGTACCAGGTGCGAAAAATGCCCGTGGTAAACACACTGACACCAAAGTAATCAACGGTACCGTAATCGGCCAGGGTTTCCATAAGCGCCAGACTTACACCTGCGACAATAGCCGGACGTGCCATGGGCAGCGCTACCTGGAACAGTGTTTGCCAGGGCCCGCGACCCAGGTTGCGGCTCGCTTCCAGCAATGCCGTGGACTGTTCGCTAAATGCGACACGCACCAGTAGGTAAACATAGGGGTAAAGCACCAGCGATAACATACAAATTGCGCCACCCAGGGAACGGATTTCGGGGAAGTAATAGTCGCCGTAGCCCCATTCGAAAGTGTCACGGAGGCTGGATTGCAAGGGACCGGTAAAATCCAGTAAGCCGGTATAGGTATAGGCAATTATATAAGCGGGCATGGCCATGGGCAGCAGTAATGCCCAGCTGAAAAAACGGCGTCCGGGAAATTCGCACATGGCAGTAAGCCAGGCAGCGCTCACGCCCAGTACCAGGGTCCCGGCGCCTACGCCGAGCATCAGCAACAGGGAGTTGAGGATATAGTCTTGTAATACGGTGTCGGCGAGATGCCGCCAGGTGTCGCTAAAGGGCAGGGTGAGGCTGGCGCAGATGACCAGTACCGGTACTGCGATAAGCAGCGCAGTAGTAACCAGTCCGCCGCGCCACCATGACATACCTGAGGAGCGGGAGGAGAATGATGCCGGGGTGCCTATTTCCAACCGGCTCTATCCATCGCCATAACCGCGGCGGCATTGCGCTTGCCCAGTTCTGTCACATTCAGCGGGTCTGTCTTGAAGTCGCCCCAGGACTGCAGCAACTCGCTGCTGGGTATGTCGGCGTGCACCGGGTACTCGTTATTGGTTTGTGCGTACCAGCGCTGACTCTCGTCGCGTGCCAGAAATTCGATCAGGGCACGCGCCTGCTGCGGATTGCCAGCCGATGCAGTAACCCCTGTGCCGCTGACATTGATGTGGGTGCCGCGATCGTCCTGGTCGGGCCAGAAGATGCTGACGCGTGTCGCTGCATCGCGTTCGGCCTCGTCACTGGATTGCAGCATCGCGCCGAAGTAATAGCTGTTGACCACAGCGATATCACATTGCCCTGCCGCGACAGCTTTGATCTGGTCGCGATCGCCCCCCTGGGGTGGTCGGGCGAAGTTTGCCACCAGCCCTTGCAGCCAGGTATCTGTGTGCTGTTCGCCTACGTTGGCCAGCATACTTGCCACCAGGGATTGGTTGTAAATATTGGAGGATGAGCGAATGCAGATACGGCGTTTCCACTTGCTATCAGCGAGGTCATTATAGCTGCTCAATTCCGCAGGGTTGACCCGGTCGCTGGCATAGACAAATGCGCGGGCGCGCACCGACAGACCATACCAGTAGCCCTGTTCACTGCGCAGGTGTGCGGGTATTTTCTGCTGCAGAAATTCGGATTGAATTGTTTGCAGTACACCGGCTTGCTGGGCGCGGTACAGGCGCCCGGCATCGGTGGTGATAAGCACGTCCGCCGGGGAGTTGCGGCCCTCGCTCTGTAAACGCGTGAGTAGCGCGTCGCCTTTACCGGTAACCAGGTTAACCTTAATACCGTTTTCCTGTGAAAACTGGTCCAGCAGTGGCTTGATCAGCGCTTCCTGGCGGGCCGAGTACACATTGAGTTCATCGCCCAGGGTGGCCGGGCTTGCAATGAACAGTGCCAGGGCTATGAGTCGGCTAACGAGCGGGCGGGGCGTGCGGCGGCAGCGAGCAAACATGGGTGGTCCTGTGTGATTCTATATGCGAATGCTTATTATTCTCATTTCGGCGCCCAAAGCAACAGGAAATATTGGTGCTCCCCAGCTATGCTTGGGCTAGGATAACGGCCTCAACTGCCGCAGTAGCCATACTTTGGAGAAAATCATGAAACTAATGGGCGTTCCGCTCTCACCGTTTGTGCGCAAAGTGGCCGTGATTATGGAAATCAAGGGTCTGGATTATGATGTGGAGCCGGTTATGCCGGGTGATACATCAGAAGCGTTCAGGGCCCTTAGCCCACTGGGTAAAATACCTGTGTTTGTAGACGGTGATTTTTCCCTGGCGGATTCCAGCGCAATCTGCGAATACCTGGAGGAGAAGTACCCTGGGCACAGCACTATGCCCCAGGGGCTGGAAGAGCGCGGTCATGCGCGTTTTCTTGAAGAATTCGGCGATAGTAAACTGGTAGAGAGCGCATCCATTATTTTCATCGAGAAGTTTGGAAATCCCAATTTGTTTGGTAAAGAGCCCGACCTGGAACGCGCCGCGCAGGCGGAGAACGAGTTGCTGCCCCCGTTCCTGGACTATCTGGAAAGTCAGGTGCCTAGTGAGGGCTATTTGTTTGGTAATTTCACCACCGCTGATATCAGTATCGTCACACCGATATTCAACGCAGCCTACGGTGGTTACGAGGTCGATGCTTCTCGTTGGCCGCGCTACGCGGCTTTTGTACAGCGCGTCGCTGAACATCCAGCTGTGATAAAAGTGCGCGCGATGGAACAGCAGATGCTGGCGGCCAGGTAGGCTGGACTCCAGTAGCAGGTGCGTGGCGAGGGCTGCGCACGCTGTTCAGCGTTTATGGGCTTTACAAGCCTGACCCCGTATAATCTCCGCTCCTGAATTCAGACACCGGATACCCATGACTGTTCGTACGCGCGTAGCGCCATCGCCGACCGGCGACCCCCACGTAGGCACCGCCTATATTGCCCTGTTTAACCTGTGCTTTGCACGGGCACATGGCGGTCAGTTCCTGTTGCGCATTGAAGACACCGACCAGGCGCGTAGCACGCCCGAGTCGGAGCAGGCGATTCTGGACTCTCTGCGCTGGTTGGGTATCGAGTGGGACGAGGGGCCCGATGTGGGCGGCGAACACGGCCCCTATCGCCAGAGCGAGCGCATGGAGCTTTACGGCCAGTATGCCCAGCAGCTGGTGGATGAGGGTAAAGCCTTTGTTTGCTACCGCACGGCGGCTGAATTGAATGAATTGCGCGAGGCGCGCCGCGCCGCGGGTAACAGCACTGCGCTGAAGCCCTCGGATCTGCAGCTAGCAGAAGATGAAACGGCAAAGCGTCGCGATGCCGGTGATCCTCACGTAATTCGCATGATCGTGCCTGAGGAAGAGGGTGCCTGTGCCGTGGACGATATGTTGCGTGGCACTATCGAGCTGGACTGGAGCATGGTGGATGCCCAGATATTGCTCAAGTCCGACGGTATGCCCACCTATCACCTGGCCAATGTTGTTGATGATCACCTCATGGGGATCACCCATGTACTGCGCGGTGAGGAGTGGATCAATTCCGCTCCCAAGCACAAGCTCCTGTACCAGTACTTTGGTTGGGAGATGCCACAACTGTGCCATTTGCCTTTGTTGCGTAACCCGGACAAATCCAAGCTGAGTAAACGCAAAAATCCCACCAGTATTTTGTATTACCAGCGTATGGGCTTTTTGCCCGAAGCCCTGCTCAACTACCTGGGTCGTATGGGCTGGTCCATGCCGGATGAAAGCGAGAAGTTTTCGCTGCAGGAAATGATGAGCCAATTCGATGTCCAGCGAGTATCGCTGGGGGGACCTATATTTGACGTAGAGAAGCTCAGCTGGCTCAACGGGATGTGGATACGTGAAGATCTGGACGAGGAACAACTGGCACAACGGCTGGTGGACTGGGCGTACAATAAAGACAAACTAATGGAAGTGTTACCGCATGCTCAGAAGCGTATGGAAACACTCAGCGACTTCGCGCCACTGGCGGGTTTTCTGGTGTCGGGTACTCTGCTCATCACCGAGGAGAGCTTCGCAGGAGTGAAGGGCAAAAACGACGCAATAGTCAGAGGCATGCAGTTTGCCCTGTGGCGCCTGGAGGCGCTGCGACACTGGGACAGAGATAATATCTGGAACGAGCTCAAGGGCACTGCCGATGCTCTGGATATCAAAGTAAAAGATTTTCTGGCACCCTTGTTTGTGGCTATTGCCGGCTCCAGTGCTTCCTTTTCTGTGGTGGACTCCATGGAAATGTTGGGGCCGGATATGAGTAGGGCGCGCCTGCGCCACGCCATCGAGGTGTTGGGCGGCGTATCGAAGAAGGCGATGAAACGCCTGGAAAAAGAATACCAGGGCCTTTAGGAGGGCATAGACATGGCAGGTAAAATAGCGACATCCATGGTTTCCACACTGTTGCGAGGGGTCAATGGCATACAGAGCACCCCTGCCGCGGTAAAGCCGCGTTTGATATTGCAACTCTATGATATAGAAAATTGCCCCTATTGCCGCCTGGTGCGCGAGGCACTGACAGAACTGGATCTGGATGTGGAGATTTATCCCTGTCCGAAGCAGGGTGAGCGCTTTCGCCCAGAGGTGACTGAGCGTGGTGGCAAGGCGCAGTTTCCCTACCTGGTTGATCCCAACACGAAAGTAGAGATGTATGAGTCACTGGATATCGTGGCTTACCTGTTCGAGACTTACGGGCAGCGTGAACTGCCGCTGAAGTGGCGTGCGGGCAAACTACAGACCCTGGGATCCATGCTCGCCAGTGCGCCACGGGTAAAGCGTGGCACACAGGCCAGGGCCGGTGCGCAACCGGAGTATATGCTTGAGCTGTACAGCTTTGAGTCCAGCCCTTACGCGCGCCCGGTCAGGGAATTGCTGTGTGAAATGGAAATTCCTTATATTCTGCGCAGCTGTGGGCGTACGCGACTGCTGGAGTGGATTCTGCCGCCACTGCGCAAGCGTCTCAACATCACACCAAACAGCGAACTGGAAAACCGTCGCGTGCTGCAGGACACCGAGGGCAAGGTCTCCATTCCCTATCTATACGACCCCAACACGGAGCAGGGGATGTTTGAATCCGAGGATATTCTCGACTATCTCGGCGCAACCTACGCCGCCTGAAACCTGCATTACATATGGGCTGAAAAATGGCTATTAGTGCTTTTGATCTTTTCAAAATAGGCATCGGTCCCTCCAGTTCGCATACTGTTGGGCCGATGAATGCCGCCCGGGAGTTTGCCCAGGGTTTAGCGGATAAAAACCTTGTTGCCCAATGTGAGCGGGTCAGCGCTGATTTGTATGGCTCGCTGGGTGCTACCGGTGCGGGGCACGGATCACCTAAAGCCGTTATTCTCGGCCTGGAAGGAGAAAGCCCGGAATCTGTGGAAGTTGAGTTAATTGCTGGCAGGGTGTCTGCGGTAAGAGAGCAGGGGGTACTCACACTGTTAGGTGAGAAGGCCATTGCTTTCAATTATCGCGACGACCTGGTGATGCACCGCAGTGAATCGCTCCCGTTTCATGCCAATGGTATGCGTTTTAGTGCCTATGATGGTCAGGGCGGTCAGCTGGATCAGCGGATTTTCTATTCCGTGGGCGGTGGCTTTATTGTTGATGAAACCGCTACCGGGGGCGACGTTATTGTGGATGACCCCACGGTATTGCCCTATGCATTCTCCAGCGGCGATGAGTTACTTGCGCAGTGTAAGCAATCCGGTTTGTCGATTAGCACCTTGATGCTGGAAAACGAAAAGGCCTGGCGGCCGGAAGACGAGATACGCGGGCGTTTGCTGCAACTGTGGGCGGTGATGGACGCCTGTATTGAGCGCGGCTGTCGGACCGAGGGCATACTGCCGGGCGGTTTGAAAGTTAAGCGTCGTGCGGCGCAGTTGCACCGCCAGTTGAAAGGTAAAACCGACTCGCTTGGGGATGCCAGCCTGAATACCATGGACTGGGTGACCCTGTATGCACTGGCGGTCAATGAAGAAAATGCGGCAGGTGGACGTGTTGTCACTGCGCCCACTAACGGCGCGGCGGGTATTATCCCGGCGGTGCTGAAGTATTATCTGGCGCATTGCCAGGGCTCGAGTGAGGATGACATCTGTCGCTTTTTCCTTACTGCTGCCGCGATCGGTATCTTGTATAAGATCAATGCGTCTATCTCAGGAGCCGAAGTTGGCTGTCAGGGCGAGGTGGGCTCTGCCTGCTCGATGGCCGCCGGTGCATTGGCGGACGCGCTGGGTGGCACGCCCAGGCAGGTAGAGAATGCTGCTGAAATTGCCATGGAGCACAATCTGGGACTGACCTGTGATCCCGTGGGTGGCCTGGTGCAGGTGCCCTGTATAGAACGCAATGCGATGGGTGCGATTAAAGCGATCAGCGCTGCACGTATGGCCCTGCGCGGCAGTGGTGAACACTATGTATCCCTGGATCAGGTGATTCGCACCATGCGCGATACGGGTAAAGACATGCACAATAAGTACAAGGAAACTGCTCGCGGCGGCCTTGCAGTGAATGTTTTGGAAGTGCCCGTGAATATAATAGAGTGCTGATGCGCCCTGCAGAGTTTTTGCTTTGACTGATATCCCCTACCTGCTTGCTTTAGTGGCAACGGTAACCTTCTCCATCACGGGCGTACTTGCGGCAAGCCGCGAGCGCATCGATATATTCGGTGTGACTGTTGTCGGGTTTGTCACCGCCGTGGGTGGTGGCACTGTGCGCGATATTATCCTGGATGTACCGGTATTCTGGATTGCAGATGCGACCTACCTGGTGGCAGCGGTTCTGGCTGCGCTGGCAACTTTTCTGCTGCG
>JAIBDN010000118.1 GCA_024686215.1 Gammaproteobacteria bacterium
GGCATTACCATTGCTCCATGGGTATAGTTCGAGCCTTTCAAAATGAGCCAGTTAGCCTGGGTGACGCAAGGGTAGCAACGAAATGACCGATTACCAAGAATACCTGGACTTCCTGTACAGCGCTCTGGAATCGCAGAACAAAAGGAAGCTCCCGCTGAGCGCAAACACCGCCCTGGTAGCGGACCTCGGTTTGAGCTCACTGGAGGTTATGGAATTCATAGAGAAAATCGAAGACCACTTCGATATCTCCATTCCGCTGAATATTCTCCCGGACGTAAACACCATTGGTGAACTGGCAAAAAAAGTCAAAGAACTGAACCTCTAAGGCGCAGTTCCCGCAACAGGAGCGCAGGCCAAGCCCATGCTGTTCGATAAATTCAAATCCATGGCCGATTTTCAGGCCGAACTGGCAGAGCGCCAGGTCAAACCCTTCGGAGCAGTTACCGAGAAAATTCTCTCTGCAACTGAAGGGGTGGTAGAAGGTCGCCAGGTTATCCTCGCCGGCACCAATAACTACCTCGGCCTGTCCTATGATGCACGCTGTATCAAGGCCGCAAAGGACGCCGCTCAACAATGGGGCACCGGCACCACCGGTTCGCGCCTGGCCAACGGCTCCTTTGCCGGACACCAGGCCCTGGAGGACGAAATCGCCGGTTTCTACGGTGTAGATCATGCGATTGTATTTTCCACCGGCTATGCGGCCACTATGGGCATGTGTGCCACTCTGGCGGGGCCCGGAGACGTAATCCTGATGGACGCAGACAGCCACGCCAGCATCTATTCCGGCGTAAAGCTCAGTGGCGCCGAAGTCATCCGTTTTAAGCACAGCGATCCCGACGATCTGGCCAAGCGTATGCGCCGCCTGGGTGATCGCGCCTCCGAGACCCTGATTATTGCCGAAGGTATTTACTCCATGCTGGGCGATGTCGCTCCGCTGCAGGAAATTGCCGCGGTAAAACGTGAATACGGTGGCTACTTGCTGGTGGACGAGGCCCACTCCATGGGCGCCCTGGGAGACAGCGGACGCGGCGCCGCCCAGGCGGCCGGTGTGGAAGCCGATGTCGACTTTACCGTGGGGACATTTAGCAAGAGCCTGGGCTCTATCGGCGGCTTTTGCGTCAGCCAACACGCTGATCTGGAGGCCATACGCTTCTGCATCTCGGCTTATATTTTCACTGCATCCTCATCCCCGTCGATTATCGCCTCTACTCGCGAGGCTTTACGTATCATCGGCGAGGAACCCCAGCGCCGCACCCAGCTGTGGGACAACGCCAACCGCCTCTACCAGGGACTGAAGTCGCTGGGTCTTGCAGTAGGCCCTACCGCCAGCCCGGTGGTGGCGGTAGAAATGGAAGATCGCTCCCAGACCATCAGTTGCTGGGAAGCCCTGCTGGACGCGGGAGTGTACGTCAATCTGGTAATACCACCCGCATCACCCTCAACCAACTTCCTGCTGCGCAACAGTGTCAGTGCGGCGCATAGCAGCGAGCAGATCGATACCATTATTGCGGCCTATGCAGGCCTGCGCGACGCGGGCATGCTTCCCAGCACCAAGGACAACTAATGGACCAGATACTGATCACCGGCAATGGACCATTGCGCGGTGAGGTGAGTATTGCCGGCGCCAAAAATGCCGCCCTGCCCATCATCGCCGCCTCACTGCTGAGCGCCGAGCCACTGCAGATCAGCAATATTCCTGGAGTGCGCGATATAGACACCGCACTGCAGTTGCTGGAATTGCTGGGCTGCAACGTAGATCGCGACGACACCGACCTGGTGATCGATAGCAGCAAGGTAGACTCAGTGCGCGCACCCTATGAGCTGGTCAAAACCATGCGCGGCTCAATCCTGTTGCTGGGGCCGCTCCTGGCGCGCTTTGGCGAGGCCGACGTGTCGTTACCTGGTGGCTGCGCTATCGGTTCACGTCCGGTCAACGAGCATATTTCCGGCTTGCAGGCGATGGGTGCAGAGGTGGAAATAGAAGCCGGATATATCAAGGCCAAGGCCACGCGCCTGCAGGGCGCCAACTTCGCCTTTGACGTCCCCTCAGTGACTGCCACGGAAAACCTGATGATGGCAGCTACATTGGCCGAGGGCACCACGGTACTGGAAAACTGCGCCATGGAGCCAGAAATCGGCGACCTGGCAATCCTGCTGCGCGCCATGGGCGCGAGTATCGAAGGTGCTGGCGGCAGCACCATCACCATCCAGGGCAGAGCTAAATTGCACGGCGCCAGTCATCGCGTGCCGCCCGACCGCATTGAAACCGGCACCTTTCTGGTAGCCGCAGCCGCCACACGCGGCGATGTGAGGGTAGTCAATACTGCGCCGGACTTTCTGCACCATGTATTGGGCAAGCTGGAGCAGGCCGGTGCCAGGCTGGAAATAGGCCCGGACTGGATTCATCTGGATACCGCCGGCAAACGCTGCCAGGCAGTGAATGTCACCACCGCCCCCTACCCGGCATTTCCCACCGATATGCAAGCCCAGTTCATGGCACTCAATGCCGTGGCAGAAGGGTCTGCTACCGTGGTCGAAAATATTTTCGAAAACCGCTTCATGCACGTGGCGGAGCTGCAACGCATGGGCGCTGACATCGAGCTGCAGGGGCACACCGCTATTGTGCGGGGCCGCGAGCGCCTGCAGGGCGCACAGGTAATGGCCACCGACCTGCGCGCCTCGGCCTCACTGATAATTGCGGCCCTGGCGGCCGACGGCGATACTACTGTAGAGCGGGTCTATCACCTGGATCGCGGCTATGCCAATATCGACCGTAAGCTCGCCGATCTGGGCGCCATCATTCGCAGGATCTGACTGCCCCGAGGGAAGCGCCCATGCAACAATGCTTCGCACAGATATCCGACCCCCACCTGAGTTCCCTGGAACAGGTGAACGCCTGGGAGCTGTTTAACAAACGCGCCCTGGGCTACCTGTCCTGGCGCCGCAAGCGCCGCTTTGAACACCGTGGGGAAGTTTTGCAAGCCTTACAGCGCAACCTGGACCTGGCGCAACTGGACCAGTTACTGGTTACAGGTGACCTGACCCACATTGGCCTGCCCAGTGAATTTCAACAGGCCAGTGCCTGGTTGCAACAGTTGGGCGAACCACAGCAAGTCGCCCTGGTGCCCGGCAATCACGATAGCTGTGTACGCGCCGACTGGCAGCAGACCTATGCCCTGTGGCAGGACTATATGGCCTCCGACGCAGCAGCA
>JAIBDN010000063.1 GCA_024686215.1 Gammaproteobacteria bacterium
CACTGCAGGACCGCCCCTATAATGCGCGACTAATGCGGGAATGGGCAGAGCTGTTTGCTGACTATCACGCGAATGTACAGAAGGTGAAGGCGATAGCGATATCACAAATCGCGCCGCAGTTAGTAGTGGAGGGCGGCAAGGTGATCGCGCTGGTGCCAATCGACTACCTCACTAATTCGCCAGGTTTCCAGCAGCGCAATGCGGCCAATATAGCGTCTTTACGCGCTATGGGGCTGACGCCCGATGAAGCCTGGGTGACCGGCAAGATTGACCCGGCAGTGCGCCAGATGTTATTGGACAGTGGTTGGAACAAGTTGGTGGAAGATGCCGGCACCCTGCTAGTGGCGCAAAAATAGCCTTTGCGCTAGGTTTCCTCGCTTGCCTGGAAACCTTGTGGGTCCCTGCCGCACTCCTAGTGCTTTGTATCATTCCACCAGTGCAATCAACTGCTCCTCCCGGGCGACGCTGACCGCAATCTGTGCGTCGAATAATAGTATGCGCCCTGGCGGCCAGGGTCAGCTATCCCCCTCGCTGTCGCGAGGAAGATATCTAAGGAACGACTCAGGCTGCTGTTTTGCTGCGCTCGCCGACAGCGGGGCCGGTATAGTTGGCGCGGGGCCGAATCAGGCAGCTGTCCTGGCTGAACTCCAGGTAGTGGGCAATGTAGCCGTATACTCTGGCCATGGCGAACATGGCGGTGAAGTTGTGGCTGGGGATGCCCAGGCTGTGGAATACGGCGCCCTTGTAGAATTCTACATTGGCCCAGATTTCCTTGCCCTTGTTAGCGAACTCGCGCTGGCAAGCCTCTTCCACTGCCACCAGAGTGGCCAGCAGGTTCTTGCTCTCAGCGTCCTGGCAAACCTCGATGGCCATGGGTTTGAGCACCCGCGCGCGCGGATCCACGGTACGGTACTCGCGGTGGCCCATGCCCATGATCTTGACCTTGTTGGCCAGACAATCCTTTACGTAGGCGTCCGCGTTTTCCGGGCTGCCAATTTCCATAGCCATTTCCAGTGCGGCCTGATCGGCGCCGCCGTGGAGTTTGCCAAACAGGGTGCCTATGGAGGCCGAGATAGAAGACTGGATCGGCGCCAGCGTGCCGGCACAGACGCGTCCGGCAAAGGTGCCGGAATTAAAACTGTGCTCGATCTGCAGGATTTGCGCTGCATCCAGCATACGCACTTGCTCTGGCTGGGGCGCGCTGCCGTGGAACATGGTGAGGAAATTCTGGTGAAACAGTTTGCCCGGGGTAGGTGCCAGGATCACTTTGCTTTGCCCCAGGCGGTGGTGTGCGGCGATCAGGCCACTGATCTTGGCCGCCAGGAACAGGCCGTGCTCAGCGCTCTCGCCCATCCCCAGGGTTTCATCTTCAGGCATGGTCAGCAGTGGCACCAGGCCCTGCAGCATCAACATAGGGTGCAGGTCGCGGGACACCTGGGTCAACAGGTCTATTTCCGCGTGGCTGAGCTTGGAGTGGCGGCACATGAAGGCCTTGAGGCGGCTCTTTTGCTGTGCGTTGGGCCACTCGCCAAACAGCACCATCCACACGACGTGCAGATAGGGCACGCCAATCAACTCGTTGATATCAATACCGCGGTAGCTGAGTAGCCCCTTTTCGCCATCAACGTCGGAAATAGCGGTTTCACCGACAACCACGCCGGCGAGGTCCCTGGAATAAAAGGTTTGGTCTGTACCCATGATTTACCCTCGAAATTGGTAATTGTTCACATTTTTTCAGTATACGAGAGCAAAAATCATTAGTAGAGTTAATTATACTTATCTGAGTATTAGTAAAGCTTATATGCGCTTGGAAAACAGTGAGTTACGCGCGTTTCGTGCAGTGATTGAAGAAGGTGGCTTCAGGCGCGCCGCTGAATCACTGCATATCAGTCAGTCTGCAGTGAGCCAGGCGGTGGCCGGGCTGGAGTCCAAGTTGGGCACGTCGCTGGTACGTCGCGGTAAAGAGTTGAAGCTGACCGACGCGGGCAAACGCCTGTTTGAGCACGCGGTGGATGTCCTGCGCGACGAGCAGCAGACGCTGGAAGAAATCGCCCAGCTCAAGCACGGCAAGACAGATACCCTCAACCTGGCGCTTAGCGCCTCGATTAATCGCTTCTACGCACCGGAGTTAGTGAGTACCTACTGTCGCGAAAACCCGCACACGGCGATAAAGATTTCTGAAATGCCCGCTCGAAATATTATCTATGCGGTACTCTCGGGCAACGTAGAACTGGGTCTGGGGCCTTTCCAGAAAGACATGGCTGCCTTTGAGTCGTTACCCCTGTACAGCGATTCCCGGCACCTGGTGGTAAGTCCCAGGCATGCCCAGTACCAGCAGATCATCAGGGGTGACGAAAGTGCGCTGCGACTTACGCCACTCATTGCATCGGCACTGGACAGCCCCGATATGCGCCCTTCTATCCAGCGCTTGCGCGACCAGTTCAGCACCGTTTGGGAGGTCAGCAGCCTGCGCTTGCGTATTCACCTGGTAGAGCAGGGCATGGGGGTGACCTTTATTGATCGCAAGCTGTTGCGAGAGCACCCGGTATGCCGGGAGTTTCAAATTATGGACGATGTGTCATTTGGTCGTATTCACAAACAGGTTGGCCTCTACCACCGTGCTGGACGGCAGCCCAGTGAGGGTGCCAGTCGTTTTATTGCGCTTTGCCAGCGATTCTGGAACTTGTAGAGTATGCACACCGGGGACAGGGAATGACTGACATGGCGATAAGCCTGCGCAATAGCAATGTGGGGAAACTCGACGAGCATGAATTTGATGTGCTCATCACCGGGGGCGGTATCAACGGAGCGGTAGCCGCGGCATCGCTGGCGGCCCGCGGTGTGCGTGTGGCACTCATAGACAAGGGAGACTTCGCAGGCGGCGTTAGCTCTAATTCGTCCAACCTGGCATGGGGGGGCATCAAATACCTGGAAAGCCATGAATACCTGTTGGTCAACAAGTTGTGTAAATCCCGCAATCGACTGATGCGCGCCTACCCCTCAACGGTAAAAGAGATTCGCTTTTTTACCACCATACAGCGCGGCTTTCGCTTCTGGCCGTTCTTTGTCTTTCTCGGCAGCGTGGTGTACTGGGTAATGGGGCGCTTTGTGACCCGGGCTCCGCGTTACGTCAGCGCCCGGGCCATTGAGGCTGCTGAGCCGGTGATCAACACTACGCATGCCGCCGGTGGACTCGAGTACTCCGATTGCTATCTGTATGACAATGACGCCCGTTTTGTTTTTAACTTTATACGCAAAAGCCTCAATTATGGCTGTATTGCGGCGAATTATGTGGAGTCGCTGGGGGCCAGGCAGGAGCAGGGAGTGTGGCTGACCGATGCCCGCGATATGGAGAGTGGGCAAGCGCTTACTATCCGCTCAAAGGCCATCATTAATGCCTGTGGTCCCTATGTGGATGCACAGAACAAGATGGTGGATGAACAAACTGAGTATCACCATCTGTTTTCCAAGGGCGTACATTTGATTGTTGATCAACTGACCGACAACCAGCGTGTGCTGACTTTCTTTGCCAGCGATGGACGCCTGTTTTTTCTTATCCCTATGGGCCCGAAAACCTGCATTGGTACCACCGACACCCAGGTAGCCGAGCCAGAGGTTGGCGTGACCGATGAAGACCGGGATTTTGTGTTGGCTAATGTCAACGGCTTACTGGATCTGAACCCACCGCTCACCCGCGCAGATATTATCGCCGAGCGCGTCGGTGTGCGCCCGCTGGCGATAAAGGGGGAGGGGGGTGAAGCGGACTGGGTGCAGTTATCGCGCAAGCACGTGATTGAAGTGAATGAGTCCTCCCGCCATATGAGCATCCTCGGTGGCAAGCTTACCGATTGCCTGAATGTCGGTGACGAGGTAGCGGATTGGGTGCAGCGCCTGGGTATCGATGTGCCGCAGCCGGATAACCTGTGGTACGGAGAGCCCGGGGCAGAGCTGCGCGATGAGTTTATGTTGCAGGCACACCTGATGGAACTGGACGATTTAACCGACCCGAGTTCCTCCGAGCCGCTCTCGGAGCGCTTCTGGCGGCGTTACGGTGAGAGCGCCTTTGGTTTGCTGGAGCGCATACGCGAAGACGAAAGCTGTGTTGAACTGTTGATTGAAAATGCCGAGTACACCCGCTGTGAGATTGAATTGGCAGCGCGCCGGGAGATGATCGTAAAACTGGAAGACTTTATGCGCCGCCGTTCCAAAATCGAGCAGGTCGTGCGGCGCGAGGAGATCGCCAGTGCCCCGGGCTTGCAAGAGGCCTGCGAGATTCTGTTTGGGGATCAGGCGGACGCGCGCTTGCAGGAGTACCTGGCCGGGGCGCAGCAATAGCTTGCGGCACCTGCGCAGCATAGATAACAAACCCCTGCGCTATACTCACAAGCAGCAGTTAATACACTGGATGTAAACCATGGACATTGATCTCTCCGCCCTGCTACAAGCCAGTGACGTGATGCTACTGTTTGCGGCGTTGGGTATGGGCCTGTTGATTGGAAAAATCCGCCTGGGCGGCTTTCAACTGGGCAATACGCCAGGCGTGTTGCTGGCGGCTATTGCGCTGGGAGCCTGGGGTTTTGATCTGGATGCGCAGACCGAGAGTCTGGGTTTCATGTTGTTTATTTTTTGTGTGGGTATCGAGGCGGGGCCAAATTTCTTCAGTAATTTCCTGCAGGACGGTGCGCGCTATATCTCCATTGCCGCAATCATGGTGGTGACCGCAGTCACGGTGACCAATACGGTGGCGCGCCTGCTCGATCTGGATTCCGGCCTGGCGGCGGGAATGTTAGCGGGTGCACTGACTTCTACGCCCACCCTGGTAGGTGCGCAGGACGCTGTGGCACAGCAGATGTCGCATCTTACTGCGGAGCAACGCAGCCTGATTGTTGGCCAGATAAGTGTCGGTTACGCCATGACCTATCTGGTAGGTCTGTTGGGTCTGTTGCTGATACTGCGGTATTTGCCCGTGGTGATGCGTTTCGATCCACGTGAGCAGGCGCAGAAACTGGCCCGCGCCCGAGGCATGAACAGCGAGCGGCGACGCAATGTTCGCACACCGATTCTACGCGCCTATGAAATTGGGAAGACCGGTGAGAGCCCTGTGGTTGGCAAATCCCTGCGTGAAATAGGCATCTACCAGCGTGCGGGTCTGATTGTCGAACGTATCAAACGCGATACCGAGTTACTGGAGCCCGATCCTGAGCTGGTGTTGTGCGCCGGCGACAAAGTGGCTCTGGTAGGCTATCCCAGCAGTCATGGGAAAAGTGACATAGACCACTCTACAGAGGTGTATGATCCGGATCTGCTGGAGTTTCGCATGGATGCAGTCAATGTGGTGGTGGCCGATCCGGAGATGATTGGCATACCCCTGACTGAGCTGGAACTGGAAAATCGCTACGGCTGCCTGATAGATGGTGTGACCCGTGCCCAGGTGGAGTTGCCGGTAGATCGCAGCTTGCGGCTGGATAGGGGCGATGTGCTGGAGGTCAGCGGCGAGCGCAACCGCTTGCGCAAATTTGCCAAGAAAATCGGCGCCATTGAGCACGAGAGCGACGTCTCCGATTTAATGACGTTCTCTTTTTTCTTCGTGGGAGGTCTGCTACTGGGCCAGTTCAGTCTGTTGTTTGGCGAGCTGAAAGTGACCCTGGGTAACGCGGGTGGCCTTTTATTGGCGGGGATTTTGATGGGATTTTTCCGTGCCAGAAATCCTATGTTTGGCTATATCCCGCAGGGCGCGATCAATGTACTGAAAGACCTTGGGCTGAATATTTTCATGGTCAGTGTGGGCCTGGCTGCGGGAGCGGATATTTTGGAGGCCCTGATGGAAAGTGGCCTTACCGTGTTGCTGGGCGGCGCGTGCATCATGCTGGTACCGCTGACGGTGGGCTATTTGTACGGGTCGCTGGTACTGAAAATGAATCCCATTCTATTGCTCGGCGCACTCACCGGTGCCATGACCAGTACGCCTGCCCTGAAAACCCTCAACGAGATGAGTGACAGTGCGGTGCCAGCACTGGGCTATGCGGGTACGTATACCTTCGCCAACGTATTCCTGACCCTGGGCGGCGCCTCGATCATTATGCTGTGAGTACTGTTGTCGGGTGCTGAATAAACGATCTATACAGGGCGCTATACTAGCGCTGGCCCAGCAGCTGGCGGCGCAGCTTGGGGCGGGTGGTATCTGGCGATAACCAGATGTCCAGGAAGTGTTGGCCAAACAGTGGGTCATCAATACTCCCCAACAGTTCGCCATTGCGGAAAAAGAGACTGCGATTGTCTGCACCCAGTTCCAGAGTGATAACGTCGTTGCTAGTGACATCCGGCCATATCTCAGCCAGGGTTTGCAGCCACTGATTCTGTCGTTGATGCAGGCGTTGCTGCGCCCGCCATTCGTCGGCTGTGCTCTTCACCAGATCTTCAGCGGCAATGTTCATCAGGTACTCGATTTCCAGGCGCAGTGGGCGCTCACCTACCTGGTAATCCCCGCCGGGGCTGTACAGGCGCGAATTGTAAACCGACCAGAACAGCACCTTGAGATGGGCCTGCCCGACCAGCTGCAGTTCTTTGTTCTGTGCTACAGCGAAGTTGTTGCTGCACAGCAGCAGGAGCAGCAAACTTGCCCTGAGGATCATGGCTGTTGCTCTCGCGCGCGGGTCAGTTGGCCGGCCACCTTGTACATCGCCGGCAACACGCACATCCAGCTCACAGCCATGATGCCCATGGTCACGCTCAGGCCCTCGGGGAAATCCACTGCACCAAGACGTTGTCCGGCCCAGTAATTGAGCGGGAATACCACGGCTCCGGCAGCGGCCACCAATAGTGGACGCGATCCCAGGTAGGCCAGGCTGCGGGTCAGGGTGGCGGCAAAGCCCAGCCACAGGCAGCACAGCCATAGGGGCACCAATACGTCCCTGGGAAACTGAAAAATGCCGGCTGTGCTGAGGGTGGCGTCAACGCTGATGCCGATAGCCGCAAGGGTAGATAACTGCAGCAGCTCGTGCCAGGTGTTTCTCACCAGGACCAGGTGCAATAGCAACAGGCCCGCGGCCAGTGGCAACAACGTATCGCCGCCCAGCACGGTAGAAAACCAGATGCTCTGAAACCACAGGGCGTTGAACCAGATGCGGTCAACAAGCGGCTTTTTCACCGCGCTGGCGTTAGCGATAGTGGCATCGGTGGAGGCGGTTATAGAGGCGGCGATCTCGGTCATAGTGTTGATTATACGCCGCTTTCAGACGATTGGATGTACCCCCGGGTGTGCATTGTCCCGCACCCGGTAATTCTGGTCAGGCCTGGGTGTGCAGCGCGCACCTCTAAGCCAGCCCTTTTAGAACTGGGGATCAGTACCGTGTACACCCAGGTAATGTGAGCTCAATTTGGGCGGCTCTTCCAACACTTCATTGATCTCGTAGACACGTTCATAGCGAGTGTCCTTGATCAGCCACTTGCCGTCCACCTTGAGGTAACGGTCCCAGTAGAGGGCAGTGCCACAAGTCTTGGCATTGTGGTTGAGAATCCACATATTATCCGCCAGGTACCAGATGGCCGTGGCCTCTGTGTCGCTGATCATCTGGATCTCTGGATGGTGGGCATTATGCTGGCCAACGGCTTCGCGACTGAAAGCCATGGCGATGTTGTCCACGTAGTCCTGCCTGCCCTGAATTTTCCACTCGTAAGTGCCGCCCACGAAATTGACGCTGACGTCCTGGTGAAACAGACTGCCCAGTTCTTCAAGATTGGCGGTATCCACGCAGCGAAAATAGGCGTATTTGAGCTGCCGGATGGCCTCCATGTCCATGAGCCGCTGAATATCAGCGCGCAGTTCCTCGATCCCGCCCTGGCTGGCCTGCAGTGGTAGTCCTTCTGTAATACCAAGGTTCGTTTTATTTAATACCTGTCGTTCGCTCATACTGCCACCCTCCGCAAGTGGATTGTCATCAAACTGAGTCAATATTAGCCCCAATCCGGGCTGTTACCTTAACTGTGACATCTTCACAGTTGCACTAGCCGCGATTGTACTGGCTTGGGCTATCTACTAGAATGCGCGACCTTTCCTCTCGTCGCATAACAACTAGTCTCTCGCCGATTGGTGCATCTATTTGGTCCATGTATCGCCCTCCAGTCCTAATAGGGGGTGTGTTTAATTGAGAGTGTGAAATGTTCGAGATTCAACCCAGCAACGTCGGGTCTGTTAAAAATGATGTCCTTTCGGGACTGACCGTGGCTCTGGCGCTGGTGCCAGAGGCGGTGGCCTTTGCCTTTGTGGCCGGTGTTGATCCCCTGGTTGGTCTGTACGCCGCATTTATGGTGGGCTTGATAACGGCCTGTATCGGTGGGCGCCCGGGTATGATTTCCGGTGCTACCGGTGCTTTGGCGGTGGTGATGGTGGCCCTGGTGGCCGACCACGGTGTTGAATACCTGTTTGCGACAGTAGTGTTGATGGGGGTACTGCAGATCACTGCCGGTGCGCTGAAGCTGGGTAAGTTTATCCGCATGGTGCCGCACCCGGTGATGCTGGGTTTTGTTAACGGCCTGGCCATTGTGATTTTTCTGGCCCAGTTGGGCCAGTTTGGTGTGGCAGGGGAGCCGGGTTGGTTGCAGGGTACGATGATGGAAGGTTCCATTCTCGACGTTGCCTGGCTCGAAAGCGGCCAGCTGAACATGCTGCTGGGCCTGGTGTGCCTCACCATGTTCATTATTCACTTCCTGCCGCGGCTGACCACCGCTATCCCCTCGTCGCTGGTCGCAATTCTGGTGGTCAGTTTTCTGGTATTTGGATTGGACCTGGATACGCGGGTGGTGGGTGACGTGGCTTCGATCAAGGGCGGTCTCCCCAGCTTTCATCTACCGGTGGTGCCATTAAATCTGGAGACGCTGTTTATTATTTTTCCCTATGCGGTGATCCTGGCGGCGATAGGCCTGATCGAGTCCTTGCTGACCCTGCGCCTGGTGGACGAAATTACCGAAACCCGGGGCCGCGGCAACAAAGAATGTTTCGCCCAGGGCGTGGCCAACACAGTAACCGGCGTGTTTGGTGGTATGGGCGGTTGCGCCATGATCGGGCAGAGCATGATCAACGTGAATTCCGGCGGGCGCGGTCGCCTGTCCGGTATCTCCGCTGCCCTGTTTCTGCTGCTGTTTATACTGGTTGCTTCGCCGCTGATCGAACAGATCCCTCTGGCAGCGTTGATCGGGGTTATGTTCATCGTGGTGATAGGCACTTTCGAATGGAGTAGTTTTCGCGTTCTGCGCAAGGTGCCGCGCATGGATGCCATGGTGCTGGTGCTGGTCTCTGCAGTGACTGTGGCCACCGACCTGGCGGTAGCTGTGGTGGTCGGTGTTATTGTCTCAGCGCTGGTGTTTGCCTGGGAGCACGCCAAGTATATTCGTATTGAAGCTCAGGAAGATCACAAGGGTTCTACGGTTTACGCGGTTACCGGTCCGCTGTTTTTCGGCTCGGCGACGTCTTTTGTAGAGCATTTTGATCCGGCTCAGGATAATGATGACGTGGTTATCGATTTTGCGCGTTCACGGGTTGCAGATCACTCCGGACTGGAAGCCATCGATACCCTGGCTGAACGTTATCTCAACGCGGGTAAAACGCTGCATCTGGTGCACCTGAGTGCTGAATGCCGCAAATTGCTGCGCAAGGCCGGTGGCCTGGTTGAAGTGAATGTGATTGAGGATCCCAAGTACTTCGTGGCTGACGACGTACTCGGCTGATCCTCCACATCCGGTCGGGGCTCAGTCCCCGATATTGGCTTCCACCGCATCCAGGAAGCCCTGCATGTCGACAATGGTTTCGCTTTGCGGGTCGGTGGTCTTGCCTTTGAGATCGCCGGTAATCTTGCCCTGGGCTACGGTCTCTATCAGCGCTTCTTTCAGCTTGCCGGAATACTCCCCCAGCGGCTCATTGCTCTCACGTGCCGCCAGTGTCTCCAGTGCATTGGCCAGAGCATAAATAAGCGCTGAAGAATTGAAGTGCGCTTGCTTGCCATCGCTTTCCAGGTATTTCAGGTACAGGTCATGGGCAGTGCCGTGGGGTGCCTCATACAGCATGGTGCCATCTTTACTCTCGATGATTGAGCTGGCCGTGGCCAGGCTGCCACCCAGGGCCGCCGAGATGTCAGAAAAAATATCACCATCCAGGTTTTGCGCCGGGTACAGGGCATTGCGCGGTGGGTCGGTGATCATTTTCTTCAACTGCGATGAGGGCCGCATAATCATAAAAGAGGGGGGGCGTAAGCCCGATTGTGCTATCTCCCGGCGCACGTCAAGCAGCACATGGCTGAATACTTCATCGTACTCCATGTACTCCCGCTTCAGGCCAAAATACACTTCCTTGTTATTAGTCGCGGCGTCGCGGAACACCTGCAATACCCAGTCCTTGATAGCTTCGCGATCATTGGACATGAACAGCACAGGATCGCCCTTCTGCACTTCCCTGGCATGCTTTTCTTCACCGTCGATGATGACCTTGAGGATGCCGTCTTCCTGCATGGGCATATTGAAGCTGCCGTACTGGTCGCCGCCACCTGCGCTCATCCGGGAGAGTGAAACATGGTGCTTACGGCTGGGAATACCGTGTTTGCGCAACTCGTTGACCAGTTTGTACAGTTTGCGGCCGCTGGTGTTGTCAGGTACCCCCCACAGTGCACGCTGGGGCGGGTTGGATACAATGCGTGCGGCCTGGGCGTCTATCAGCTCATAGTGGTATTTGAGTCCAGCCTCGGCAATACGCTCCTTGTAATCGCGCTCATAGATAGCCTCTATAGCCTCGCGCATCACCCCATCGTAGCCAGCGATAACGGTATCCTTGAGTCCCAGGTAGACGTCTCTTTTCTCGTCGATGGCGCGCTGGAAAAACTGGTGTGCCCAGGCGGCTATATCATCCAGATCGTTGGTGGCCAGCAGCCAGGGGTCGCCCTTGCGCAGGGTGCGGCGGTGTAACTCCACCGGGTCGCCGCTGCTGCCGACGAATATTACCTTGGCTACACCCGTCGCCTTGGATAACTCGTTAAAGCTGTGCTTGATGCCGCCGGTGTCCATGGTGAACACCTCAATGTCGCGGCCTACCCAGTCGGGCTGGATTATCTGCAGGTTGCGAAACTGTATGTCTTCGCGGGTAATGTTGCCGCCTATGCCCTTGCGGATCGCCCCGTTGGGCGATTTGGTAGCCAGTTTGTCGAGGCTGGATTCATCGACAGTGGGGTGTTTGACCAGTAATTCGTCGAGCTGCTGGCGATTGACTGTCATACCCGCATTCTTGACGCCCACCCCGTGTTGCTTGAGGGCCTCAATGGCATCGCGCACGGCCTGGCCGTTGGTTACCAGGCGGTTCTCAGCGGTGAGGTCGATCTCGACCAGCTGCAGGTCCAGCCGCTTGCCGACAAACTGTTCCAGGATGCGCTCGAAGGCAATTTGCGCCATCTCGTCGCCGTGCAGAATCACCAACGGATTTGCCACTTTTATCTTGCTGTGCATTCGCTCTCCAAAGCAGGGTGCCACTGCTTGATCCCGGAGCACGGGACCCAGCTAGCGCAGGTTAAAAGTCCATTAAGATAAGCTTTTTTGCCAAGAAATCCTACGCCGACTTTGGTCGTAGCGCCCGTTTGCTGAAATTCAGCCGTGTTTGGGCCTCGCCAGGGGCGCTATTCACGTGGCAGCGGCCTGGTGTCCTGTGTCCCCGCTCAAGTTTGGTGCATATAGTGCCGGGGGTTTAGCAATGCGTTGGTTCAAGCCGCGCGTTTGCGGTGGTTCTCCGAAGAGCGAATAACAAACTCACCGATAATCAGGGTGATAATAACGCCTGCCAGTACCGGCAGTTCCACACCCTCGCCCGGTGTGTACATAAACAACACGATAGACACGGCCAGCACCGCGAAACAGGTCCAGGCAGCCGCGCGTGCAGCGCCCAACCCGCCCGGTACTTTGTAGGGCCGGGGGTGGTCCGCATCAACGATACGCATTTTTACAAACGTCAGCAGCATGGCCTCATAGGGCAGCAGGAAGATAACCGCGCTAAAGGCAAACAGTGACCAGAACAGGTCTTCGTTGGAGCCGGACATAAAGCCGTAAAGGATCAGCACGATGGTGCTGACCACACCCATCAATACCGCCGCGCCTATGGGCGTGCCCATAGTCTTGCTCTCCAGCGCGAATATGCGCGGTAACTCACCCTCCAGTGCAGCTTCCGCGGCTGCGCGGTTGCAGCCCAAGGCCCAGGTGACCCCATTGGAGAAAAAGGTGTATAGCGCGCCTATACCCAGCGCCAGCACAAACAGGTTGCCGGCAGCGGAGCCACCAAAGAACAGTTTGAGGGTATCGATGAGGCCCTCGACCAGGTTGATATCGCCGGCGGGTATCGCCGCCAGTACAGCCATGGTGCCCAGCAGATACAGCACGATAATGATCGCGCCGGAGATAAAAATGGCGCGCGGTACGTCCCGCGCCGGGTCGCGCATTTCGTCGCTACCAGCGCTGACCAGCTCAAAGCCCAGCATGCCGTAGATAATGGCCGGGATATACTGCAGGCTGCTGCCCCAGTCCGGTTTGAGTGTCTCGAAGGTCAGCGGGTTGGCCATGCCGTGATCCTGCACGTGACTGAAGGCACCGATGATGATGGCCAGGAAAATAATCACTTTCACGATCGCTCCCAGGTTGGGAATCCACTTACCGACATCCAGGGTAACCACGTTCACCAACACTGCCAGCCAGGTCAGCCCGACACCGATGCCAATCTGCCAGCCCAGGCTCAACTCCGGGAAGAACATCTGCTTGAACACCCCGGCGAACAGAATGAAAATCGCCGGAATCCACACCGCCGTATTCACCCAGTAACACCAGGTGGCGCGCGACGCCCAGCGTCCGCCAAAGCCATCGCGTATCCAGGCGTAAATACCACCCTGCTCAGGATAAGCGCAGCCCATCTCGGCGCAAATCAGCGCGAAAGGCACAAAGAAAATCAATCCCAGGAATAGCCACCAGAAAATACTGGGTGCGCCCACCGAGGCCGCTGCGGTCAAGGTATCCAGTAGCAGAATCGCCGATACCGTGAATAGCACCATATCGCGCTGTCGCAGGGTTTTTTTGTGTTGGACCTGGTCAGTCATTATTGTTATCTCTGCTCGTTGTGGTGTGCATTACGCAACCTTAGTCTGATTGTAGACCTACGCCGGAGCGAGGGCGATGTTTAGCTCAGCTGGACACGCCGTGAACCCATCCTTGGGGGCTTGGCTTCGGCATCCATGCCTCAGACAGTCCAGCAGAACTAAACATCGCCCTGGCGGCTGGAGCTGCAAAGAACGGTAATAAAAAAGCCCGGCTCAATGGCCGGGCTTCAGGGTAACTGCTAGAGACCGTAATGACTCGCCGTGGTATCCAGTGCTTCACCCAGCATATCCACCAGGCTATCGATCTCCTGCGTGTTACACACCAGCGGCGGTGCGATAATCATTGCGTCTCCCGTTTGGCGCAC
>JAIBDN010000095.1 GCA_024686215.1 Gammaproteobacteria bacterium
ATGGCGCAATTCTGGTAGAAGTTATCCGGGTTGTCATTGCCGATTTTGGCAGTTTCATGGGACAGCGAATAGAACCGGGGATAGTTGGGGTCTGCGAATTCGATATTTTTTTCCAGACTTAAGCGCAACAATCGGGTCAGATAGCGGAAGCCCTCGGCCCGGGTGAGATCATCCTGGGGGACGCCACTGTCCAGTATCTGCTCGCCGGCGTCAGCCAGCGCAGCGCAGAAATCGCGCCATAACTGACCGCTGCGCAATGTGTCGAGATCGTTATCGTGCATGCTCACCACCAGACAGGGCAGCGCAGTATGGCAGACTCAAGGATTAGCAGCAGCACGCTGGTGGCTGACTATATTGACTACAGATAGAATTTGACCAGCGACAGCACCAACATCAGCCCCACCAGGGGCATTATCCAGCGGCGCAACTGCTGCTGCCGCTCAGGATCAGCCGGAGTGCCAAAACGTTCACCCAACACCACCATAACCGCGACGCCGCCAAATATGAACAGCAGGATTAACAGCAAATTATTCATCGATATTCTCCTGTTTTGTAGTCGCCTGCACTACACAAGGCAATGCATGCGCGCTGTTCCGGGGTCACGAATTCAAAGCGCGTGTTTGCCCGGGTCATCCAGTTTCGCAGGCACTGTGGCGCCGGAAAATCTCACCCTGGCCAGTCCCTGCGACCGGTCGAGTATCTGGGTGGAGGCCACCGTGTAGATATACCGGGACACACGCCACTGCGCATCGATACACACGTAGGCGTGTGGATAAAATCCGGCTTCAGGAAGTAACCCGGTAGGCCTTGGGAATTTGTTCCACGGTGTCTACCGTGCAGTCCAGGTCTTTGAGCAGGCCATCCTTTAGAGAATACACCCAGCCGTGCACCGCCAGTTCCTGGCCACGGCTCCAGGCGCGCTGGGCAATAGTGGTATGACACACATGCGACACCTGGGTTTTGACATTCAGTTCACACAACAAATCCAGGCGTGCTTCCTCGTCCGGCAGCGCATCCAGCTCAGCGCTGTTGCGATATTGCACATCCTTGATATTGCGCAGCCAGTTATCTGCCAGGCCGTTGTCCTTGTTTTCATAGGCGGCCAGAATACCGCCGCAGCCATAGTGGCCCACCACAATCACGTGCTTCACCTTGAGTACATCCACTGCGTACTGCAACACCGTCAGGCAGTTGAAGTCCGTGTGCACCACCACATTGGCCACATTGCGATGTACAAATATTTCCCCGGGCAGCAGATCCACAATCTGGTTGGCCGGCACACGGCTGTCTGAGCAGCCGATCCACAGGTATTCAGGGTTTTGTTGTGCGGCAAGTTTCTCGAAGAACCCCGGGTCGCTGGTTTTGACCCGGCTGGCCCACGCGCGGTTGTTGTCTAACAGGCCATCTAGTGTGTTCACAAATTAAATCCTTAAACCATCAAAGTACTGAGGCGGCCGTGGACCACATGGTTACCACCCTTGGACTGGGCCGACTCGAGGGCTTTGTTGCCCACTGTTTCCATTTGCCTGGCCAGCTGCGGCATATCCACAGCCGGATAACTATGCGGTTCCCAGGTGACCAGACCAATACTGACGGTGACCTGCAACACCGCGCCGCGCCCGTCGTCGATGGCAAAATCTTCGATATCCCGACGCATGCGCTCGGCAATATCCTGCCCCAGCATTTCACCACTGCCGGGGATCAGCACGGCAAACTTCTGTCGCGACAAGCGCGCCATCATATCCGTTGCGCGCATGTCTGAAGAAATACGCTCGGCCACCTTTTTTAACACGAAATGGCCGCGGCGTTCGCCGTAGCTATCTTGCAGGTCATCGTACTCGTCGATTTCCAGTATCAATACGGTAACTGGCTGGTCGGCGCGGCGCGCCCGGGAAATTTCCCGGGCGATATCCTTTTCAAAGCCGCGCAGGTTGCTGATCTGCGTCAGGGGGTCCAACAGGGTTATTTGCGACACCTGCTGGCGAGTGACCGCCATTTTGAAACAGGCTGAAACCATGATTGCCAGATGCGCCAAAAGGTCCTCTTCCGCCTCACCGATGACCAGCGAATCGTCCTGCAAACCCAGATGCAGACTGCCTATCATACGACCGGCATCCAGCAGGGGCATGAGCAGCGCATAGTCTATGCCGTGCTCGGACTTGAGTACTTCAAACATACGCGAATCTGTGGCATCAATAACCACGATATCCGGGTCAAGGTCATACAGTTCCTGCATGACGTAGGCGTCTTGCTGTAATTGCAGATGCCGACCGTAGCGCTGACCACCAACGATCAGCCCTGCCAGCACCTCTTCGGGATCGTATAACCAAAGCTCCGCTACGCGCAGCGAGTAATGTCGGGGCATGCTGACCAGCAATACTTCGAGCAGGGACTGCAGATCAGGCGCGTTAAACAACATGTGTTCAAATTGCTGGGTTTGCAGATACAGGTAGCGGTTGAGCGTCACTGTCTCGGACAGGCGCTTTTCGCGTAATTCGGCCCTGGAAACAACAGGGGGGGCCCCCTGAATCTCCTCGTCCTCAAAGCCATTCTGGCCCTTGTCGTCCGCCATTCTCCGCACCCGCCTGGTGCCGGGCTACTATCACCACCCGGTCTACTTATATTGGACAATCAGTTTAAGCGCCATATACTTGCGATGCAAACGGCACGGCTGTTTGCAGCTGGTATTTTTAACAACCCGCCCAGCGCTAATGACGCGGCATCCCGAGGCACCCTACGCATGATCAGCGCCCTGCCCAAGCCAGTCCGCAACCGCTTCGAGCAGACCCTGGCCCAGTGGCACCAATGGCAGTGCCAGCCGCCGCTGGGCGAGGCACCACAGGCAATAGCGATTCTCGGCGATGGTATCAGCAACTTCTCTGTGCTGGTTGGGCAGGAGCGCCAATTCGTGGTGCGCATCGACGGCATCAACCCCGCGGCCAACGGGCTCAACCGGCAGGCAGAGTGGCATGCACTGGTGGCAGCACACCAGGCCGGTATTGCCCCGGCGCCGCGCTATTTCAATCCCGAGCTGGGCAGCCTGGTGTGTGATTACCTGGCGCATGACGACGCACAAGCACTGCGCATTGAAGATGTGGCCGGCCTATTGCGCCGCATCCATAGCCTGCCGGCGCGACACCATCGGCTGGACCTGACGGAACGCACACGGCGCTATGAAAAAATCCTCGAACACCGTGCACAACAACTACCCCCTGAACTGGCAGTCTGCCGCCCACGAATATTGTCACTATTGAGCGAACTGGCCGCGCGGCCCCAGCAACAGGTGCTCTGCCACAATGACCTGCTGCGCGCCAATCGTCTCTACAGCAACCATCAATTATGGGCTATCGACTGGGAATACTGCGCCATGGGCAGTCCCTGGTATGACCTGGCGGTCGTCGCTGGCGGCGACGCACTGGATGAGATTCAAACCCGGGATTTACTGCAGGCTTACCTGGGACGGGATGCGCACGAACAGGAGTGGCAACTCCTGCGCAGCTACACCTGCATTTACCGCTATATAGAGCTGCTGTGGTACCTGTCCCAACAAAAGAGCCCACCACAAGCGGACTGCATAGGGCAGAAAATCGTCACTTTGGCCCGCGAACTGTAACTGAGCGGGGCGCCCGGTTGGTCAATCACGAAAATTATTGAACTGCAGCGGAGCTCCGAAATCCCCATCGCGCAATATAGCCATTACCTGCTGTAGATCGTCGCGTTTTTTTCCCGTGACACGCACTTGCTCGCCCTGCACCTGGGTTTGTACTTTTAGTTTTGCCTCTTTAATTTTTTTAACCACAGTCCTGCATTGGTCACTGTCCAAACCGTGCCGCAGCTGTACCGATTGCTTGACCTGTTTGCCAGTAGTCACCGGCTCTGCGCTGTCCATGGCTCCGGGATCTATGTCGCACTTGATCAGTGCGCTGCGCAGCATGTCTTCCATTTGAATGACCTGAAACTCCGCCTCGGCCGTCATGAGCACCACGCGCTCGTCTCGTTCAAAGCTTGCATCAACCCCTTTAAAATCAAAGCGATTAGCAATGATACGACCGGCCTGGTCGACTGCGTTAGTCAACTGGTGCAGGTCCACTTCCGAAACCACATCAAATGATGGCATAGTGCATATCCTTGTAGCGTGCGTGTAAATCAGGGACACATAGTAATGACCTGCGGCCAGTTTTCAATCCCGAACAACGGGAAAACGACGTGAGCGATGCGCACTGGCACATCCTTGGCGCAGGCGCCATCGGCTGCCTGTTCGCCGCACGCCTGCAGCAGGCGGGGGCCGGCGTGACCCTGTTGTTGCGCGAGCCGGCATCCGATGAAGCAGTGGAACTGCTGCTGGAGCAGGGCGAGCAACAACAACGCCTGCAACTGCCCGCATCGAACTGCCTTGCACAGTCGCCGATCAGCCACCTGCTGGTCTGCACCAAGGCCTATGATGTGGCCGCCGCGGTAGACTCGGTTGCGCACCGCCTGAACCCTGACAGCCAGGTGCTGCTGTTGGCCAATGGTATGGGCTTCGACCAGCCGTTGGTGCAGAATTATCCCTGGATGCAGCTTTACTATGGCACCACCACCGAGGGCGCCTACCGCCTGGCTCCTCGTCATATACGCCACGCGGGTCGGGGACAAACCAGGCTGGGAAGACCCGGGCAGGAAAAACCTGCGCCCTGGTTTGCAAGCTGGCCGCGCGCACTGCAACACTGCCACTGGGAAGCGGACATGGAGCAGGCACTGTGGGCCAAGCTGGCGATCAACTGCGCCATCAATCCGTTGACCGCAATCCACCAGTGCCGCAACGGCGAACTGGAACACAATCCACAACTGGCTGCGCAGGTGAGCGCCTTGTGCGCCGAAATTGCTGCTGTTTGCACGGCGGCTGGCTATACGGGACTGGCGACGGGCTTGCAGCGCGAAGTGCAGTCGGTTATCCGCAGTACCGCAAACAATCAGTCTTCCATGTTGCAGGACGTGCAGAACGCCCGCCCCACAGAGATCGACTACATTACCGGACACTTGCTTGCGGTTGCTGCCCGGCACGGCATCGCCACCCCACGCAACAGCACGCTGTTTACAGGAGTGAAAGCACTTGGCACCTGACACAACCATTTTGCCTGTAATTCTGGGCCCGGCACTGCTGTCCGCGATAGCGGTTATAGCCCTGGTGACCAGTGATTTTCGGCA
>JAIBDN010000124.1 GCA_024686215.1 Gammaproteobacteria bacterium
GAAACCCCAGCCGCGCTGGACGTGCTGAATCAGGCTGTGCGCCTTGTATTGCGATAGAATACCGATCTTGCGAATGCCGGAGTTAACGCAGTTGGACAGGGCGAAGTCGATGATGCGAAATTTGCCGCCGAAGGGCACTGCCGGCTTGGCGCGCCACATGGTCAATTGCTTCAGCCTGGAGCCGCGACCGCCGGCCAGCACCAGAGCCAGGGTTTCCCGGGTCAGGCGGCTGACATACCTGGTTGAATCCTGTTCGTTCATTGCATTTTCATTGATCTGGAAACTGGTTAGCGCAAATTTAATTGATTACCATCCAGTTATACCGGTGGACTAGAATCAGTATAGTAGTGTGGACAATAAATGAAAATTTTGCCTGTGTTTATGGTTGATATAAATCAGTAGATACGCAATGAAAGCTGCTGCAGCGAAACAAACGATGGATCAAGGTGTGCGCCGCCTGCTGGCGGGGCAGCACCACGATCCGTTTGAGATTCTAGGATGTCACCGGGTGGGGCGGCAGTGGCGCCTGCGCGCGCTGTTACCGGGCAGTGCCGAAGCGCAGGTGGTCATCGATGGCCAGTATCATGCGATGGTGCGCAAGCCGCACACCGATTTCTTTACCCTGAGTGTTCCCGGCGCAGCGGTGCCCGATTACCAACTGCGCTGGCGCCGCGATCAGGGAGAGTGGCTGCAGGGGCATGACCCCTACCGGTTTGCCCCGGTGGTCGGAGACCTGGATCTGCACCTGTTTGCAGAAGGCCGGCACGAACACCTTTATCGCGTGATGGGCGCCCATTGCTGTGAGCACCAGGGCGTTAGTGGCGTGCGCTTCGCCACCTGGGCTCCCAATGCCAGTCGCATCAGCGTGGTAGGGGACTTCAATGCTTGGCACGGCCTATGCCACCCGATGCGCGCACGTGGTCTCAGTGGTGTGTGGGAGCTGTTTATTCCCGGTCTGGCGCACGGCGAAAAGTACAAATTTGAGCTGCGTGATGCCCACGGCAAACTGCAGTTAAAGTCAGACCCCTATGGCAACAGTTTCGAGATGCGCCCGGCGACAGCGGCCATTATTTGTCCGCCCAGTGATTACCCCTGGTCTGACCGACAATGGTTGCAGCAGCGTGAACACTGGGACTGGCAGCACTCGCCGATCTCGATTTACGAGTTTCATCCGGGTTCCTGGCGTCGAGATGCTAGCGGCGGTTTCCTGAATTATCGGGAGCTGGCAGTGCAGTTGGCAGACTATGTGGCGCGTCTGGGCTTCACCCACGTGGAGCTGTTGCCCATTACCGAACACCCACTTGATGACTCCTGGGGCTACCAGACAACCGGGTACTTCGCGCCTACCCGGCGTTTTGGCAGCCCCGATGACTTCCGCTATTTTGTCGACTACCTGCACCAGCGTGATATTGGCGTAATACTCGACTGGGTGCCGGCGCATTTTCCGCGTGATGCGCATGCCCTGGCACACTTTGATGGCACTGCACTGTATGAACACGAGGATCCCCGGCGTGGCGAGCACGTCGATTGGGGCACCTTGATTTTCAATTATGGCCGCAATGAAGTGAAAAACTTTCTGCTGGCCAGTGCCAACTACTGGCTGGAGGAGTTCCACCTCGACGGGTTACGGGTGGATGCCGTGGCGTCCATGCTGTACCTGGATTATTCCCGGGAACCCGGTGAATGGGAGCCCAACCGTTACGGCGGCAGGGAAAACCTGGAGGCTATCGACTTCCTGCGTGAGCTCAACACGCAGACTCTGGGTCGTCATCCGGGTACTTTGACCATAGCGGAAGAGTCCACATCCTGGCCCCAGGTGACCCGACCCACCTGGGTGGGAGGCCTGGGGTTTTCCATGAAATGGAATATGGGCTGGATGCACGACAGCCTGAACTACCTGTCACAGGAAACCATCTACCGGAAGTATCATCACGACCAGCTGACTTTTGGCCTGATGTACGCGTTTTCGGAGAATTTCCTGCTACCGTTTTCACACGACGAGGTGGTGCATGGCAAATACTCCATGCTCGGTAAAATGCCTGGGGACGAGTGGCAGCGTTTCGCCAATCTGCGCCTGCTGTACACCTATATGTTCACTTATCCAGGCGTCAAGTTACTGTTCATGGGCGATGAATTCGGTGACCCCGGAGAGTGGCAGCACCAGGGGCAACTGCCCTGGGATTTGCTGGAGCGTGCGCCGCATGCGGGTTTGCAACAACTGGTTGCCGATCTCAACCGGCTGTACCGCGATGAACCCAGCTTGCACCGCAGGCAGTTCAGCCCGGAAGGATTCGAGTGGATCGATTGCCACGATGCCACCCAGTCCGTGTTGAGCTACCTGCGCTGGGATGGTGCCGAATTTCACCTGGTGATACTCAACTTCACCCCCGTGGTGCGCCATGAGTACCGTATCGGCGTACCCAGTTCGGGAATCTATGCGGAGGTGCTTAACTCGGATTCGCGCTTTTATGGTGGTAGTGACTTTGGCAACGGTCTGGCTATACACAGTGAGGAACAGCCATGGATGGGATTTGAAAACTCCCTGTCTCTCAGCCTGCCACCACTGGCTGCCCTGGTGCTTAAGCTGTCGGGGGAGTTCTGATTGAAACTGTTGTTTGCCGCCAGTGAAGCCTATCCATTGCTAAAAACCGGTGGTCTTGCGGATGTCGCTGGCAGTCTGCCCGAGGTAATACGCCAACAGGGTGTGGATGTGCGCCTGTTGTTGCCCGCCTATGGCGACGTGTTGGCGAGCCTGGCATCGCCGCCCACAGTGGTTGCCGAGCTGGTACTGGCCGGTGAGTCTGTGCGCATCCTGGAGACCCACCTTCCGGGTACGGCGTTACTGACCTGGCTGGTGGATCACCCGCTGTTTTCGCAGCGGCTCGGTAACCCCTATCTCGATCAGCAAGGTATACCCTGGGCAGATAATGCCCAGCGCTTTATGCTGCTGTCGCGTGCTGC
>JAIBDN010000083.1 GCA_024686215.1 Gammaproteobacteria bacterium
CGAATTCGCGTTTGGCCATGGTCAGTTTCCTGTTATCAGTGGATGCCGTGCATCATTTTTTTCAATAGGGGTGAAATACACAGTAGCAGTGCAGCGACCGCGAGTCCCACCCACAGTAAATCGTTGAACAGGGCGGTGTAGCTTGCCAGGGCCGCGCTGATATCCACTGCTGCGCCGTTTACCGTATCAATGGCCGCGAGCTTGGCCAGCTGTACTGCGACAAACTCCGAATATGCCGTGGCGAGAAACCAGGAGCCCATCATCACCCCGACCACGCTGGGCACGGCCAGTTTGGTTACCGCGGAGAGTCCCACCGGCGATAAGCACAGTTCACCGGTGGTGTGCAGTAAATACGCCAATACCATCCAGTAGGCGGCAACCAGTCCCGACTCCCCGGGCATGCTGGCACCGATCACCAAAGCGCCAAATCCCAGGCCAGCCTGGGCGATACCCAGAGCAAATTTGACTGGTGTGCTGGGTTCCAGTCCCCGGGCAGCCAGCGCCGTCCACAACCACGCGAACAGCGGTGCAAACAGGAAGATAAACAATGCATTGAGCGAGCCAAACTGGGAGGCGGTGAGTTCGACCCCGAGAATATGTCGATCCATAACCCGATCAGCGTACAGGGTCATGGACGCTGCGCCCTGCTCAAACAGTGCCCAGAACACGACGGTAGAAAGGGTGAGAACGATCAGCACCAGCATACGACTGCGTTCCACTGGGTCACATTTGACCGTGATAAACCAGGCCAGACCTGCCAGTACCGCCACTGACAGTAGGTTCAACGTCATGCCCACAGCACCGTGAAACTGCAGCATTTGCCACGCCGCCACCACGCCCAGTAAGCCGCCCAGGTAAATACTCCATTCACGGTTCAGGCCCAGCAGCGTTTTTTCCCTAAGCCGTTGCGGTTGGGCGGGCTCAGCCAGCCCCTGCAGGTGTTTTTGCCCGCGCAAAAATGTCACCAGGCCAATCACCATGCCAATACCCGCGGCGCCAAAACCGTAGCCCCAGCCGTAGGTCTCTCCCAGGTAGCCGCACAGCAGAGTGGCGGCGAAGGCGCCTATATTGATTCCCATGTAAAAAATAGTGAATCCCGCATCGCGCCTGGGGTCGTCCTGGCTATACAGGCGGCCGACGATAGTCGATATATTGGGCTTGAGAAAGCCGACGCCAATCACAATCAGTGCCAGGGAGAAATAGAACACCTGCAGCGCGCTTGCATCACGCACAACCTGGCCGTCCTGGTAGCGGGCCTGTTCGCCTTCAAAGGCCATGCCCAGGTGTCCCAGTGCCAGCAGTATGCCGCCGAATACTACGGCTTTGCGCATCCCCAGGTAGCGATCAGCCAATAATCCGCCGATAACCGGCATGGCGTAAACCAGCGCAGCGTAGCCGCCGAGGACTTCCAGGCCGTTGCTGTCACTGAACAGATGGTATTTGGTCAGGTACAGCAGCAGTAAAAATTTCATACCGTAGAAAGAAAAGCGTTCCCACATCTCCGTGGCAAAACACACGAACAGTCCGCGCGGATGACCGAAAAATCCGCTATCCGTGGGTGGCGTAAAGGGATTGGTGACTGTGGTACTCATGCGTGGATCTCTGTGCCTGTGACTGGCGTTCATTATAGAGAGTAACGCGCGCGTGGCGACCCCTATCTGGGGGAAACCCCGCGGGAATAACCCGCGTGGTCCAACTAGGGTGCGTGCACTGCTGCAACAAGGTATGCTTGCGCGCTTGCTATCACTGTCAGTACCGCACAACGCATGAATTCACAGTCTGTTCCGCAATTCCACATGGCCAGAGCAAGCGCCGCTGGCCTGCTTTTACTGGGCGTTGCGTTGCTCAGTGCTTGCGGTGACCCGCCCTGGAATAACCCCCATCCGCCGGTAACCGATGATCTACTGACCTATCAGTCGGTAATGACGCCCAGTCCGCCGAAACACCTGGATCCGGCGATTTCCTACGCATCGGACGAAAGCCTGTTCATTATGCAGATCTATGAACCGCCTATGGGCTATCATTTTCTCAAGCGGCCCTATGAATTATTGCCGGCGGCACTGGCGGCATTTCCGCAGGTTGAATTTCTCGATGAGCAGGGCGCGCCGGTCATGCAGGACGACCCGGACCTGGCCTATACACGCTATACCTTGCGTCTGCGCGATGACCTGCGCTATCAACCACACCCGTCATTTGCCCTGGATGCTCAAGGTGCGCCGCGCTACCTGTTTGCCAATGCCAGCGCGGGTGCGCAATACCGCCAGATACCTGATTTCCCCGAGGTGGGCGATCGCGCGGTACACGCAAACGATTATGTCTATGCCATCAAGCGCCTTGCTGACCCGGATAATGCCTCACCCATGCTCGGATTCATGTCGCAATATATTGTCGGCATGAAAGAATTTTCCGAGCAGTTGGCCGGCATCTCGCGTGACGGCTGGCTGAATCTGGATGAGTTTTCGATGCGTGGGCTGACTGTAGAAGATGCGCGTACGCTCAGTATCACTATCCAGGGGCGTTACCCGCAATTTGTATTCTGGCTGGCAATGCCGTTTTTTTCACCCGTCGCTCCCGAGGTCGATCGCTTCTACCACAACCCGGGGTTCGAGGAGCGCAATCTCACCCTGGATTGGTGGCCGGTAGGCGCCGGGCCTTTCATGATGGTGAAAAACGATCCCAACAGTGAAATCGTGCTGCAGCGCAACCCGAACTACCGCCAGGATTTTTTCCCCAGCGAGGGTGCTCCCGGTGATCTTGAAGCCGGGTTTCTGCAGGACGCGGGGCAACCGATCCCATTCGTGGACCGCGCGGTGTTTCGCCTGGAGAAAGAAGTGCTGCCATTGTGGACCAAATTTCTGCAGGGATATTACGATCGCTCGGGAGAGGTACATGGCAACACCAATGGTGTTTTCGACCAGGCCTTCGTGGTGGGCCCGGATGGCGTGGAAGTCTCTGGAGAGTTGAGCGAGCACGACATTAGCATGTCACCAGATGTGAAACCGGGCATTTATTATTATGGCTTCAACATGCGCGACCCGGTGGTGGGTGGCTATAGCGAGGAGAAACGCAAGTTACGCCAGGCGTTGCAGATAGCCTTCAGTACTGAAGAATATCTGAATATTTTTTACAAAGGCAACGGCATCGCCGCGCACAATATTATTCCTCCGGGCATCGCCGGCCATTTGCCGGGGGAGGCGGGCGTCAATCCTTATGTATATGACTGGGTGGACGGTGCAGCAAAGCGCAAATCTATCGACTATGCGCGCCAGTTACTGGTGCAGGCGGGATATCCCAACGGGCGTGACGCGCGCACCGGGGAACCCTTGAAAATATTTATCGACGTGCAATCCCAGGCCGTCGGCAATACCTCGATGAACTGGATCAGTCGACAGTTTTCGCAGATTGGTGTGCAGGTGGAATTCCGCCCCGCAGACTGGAGTCGCACCCGGGAAAAACTGCTCACCGGCAATACCCAGATATTCTCCCACGGTTGGTTGGCTGATTATCCCGATCCGGAAAACTTCCTGTTCCTGCTGTATGGCCCGGAAAGCCCGCTGGAATGCGAGTGTGATGGTTCCAATAACTCGAATTTTTTGCATGAAGAATACGACGACCTGTTCCGCCGCATGCGCGTGCTGCCTGCCGGGCCCGAGCGCGATGCATTGGTGGCGCGCATGGTGGAAATCTATCGCAGTGAGGCGGTTTGGCTGTACGCCTTTTATCCCCGGGATATTTACCTGAATAACAGCTGGGTATACAACACCAAGCGCCACGGCATATCCAAGGCCACGCTTAAATACCTGCGTGTAGACGACGCCAAGCGCCAGAAAATGCGCAAGTTATGGAATCAACCGGTGACCTGGCCCCTGTATGTGGGAGCTCTGCTGCTGTTGGCCCTGGTGTTGCCAGGTATCATCGCCTATCGCCGGCGGCAGAATGCCACTGCCAGGAATCAGGAGTAACTATCGTGTTTGCCTATATTGTCAGACGCCTACTGTATGCCATCCCTATCCTGATCGGGGTAAACCTGCTGACCTTCATGTTATTTTTCGTGGTTAATTCCCCGGATGATATGGCGGTATCGCAGTTGGGGGAAAAATATGTCACACCGCAAGCGATAGCCGCCTGGAAAGAAAAAAATGGCTATGACAAACCGCTGTTTATAAACGGCGCAGCCGAGGGTGCAGGCGCCATCACCGAGACCATTTTTTTCACCAAGTCGTTGAAGCTGTTCGCCTTTGATTTCGGACGCTCCGAAAGCGGGCGTGATATCACCACGGATGTGTCCACGCGCATGTGGCCCAGTCTGGCGGTGGCCTTGCCGACTTTTATCGTAGGGATCTGGGTGAATATCTGCGTGGCCTTACTGGTGGTTATGTTCCACGCCACGCGACTGGACCGCTGGGCGGTTTTTCTGTTTGTGTCGCTGATGTCGATTTCTTATTTGTTTTATATCATTGGCGGGCAGTTCCTGGTGGCCAAAACCTGGAAGCTGGTGCCTATTTCGGGTTTTCAGGCAGAGGGCCAGGCGTGGAAATTCCTGATATTGCCGGTGCTCGTTGGTGTGGTTGCCGGTATTGGCTCCGGGGCGCGCTGGTATCGCACCCTGTTTCTGGAGGAGGCCAACCAGGACTACGTGCGCACGGCCAGGGCCAAGGGGGCCAGCGAAATCAGTATTTTGTTCCGGCATATTCTGCCTAATGCGCTGATTCCTATCCTCACCGGGGTGGTGGTGTTGATACCCTCATTGTTTATGGGCAGCTTGCTGATCGAGTCTTTTTTCGGGATACCCGGACTGGGCAGTTATATGCTGGATGCCATCAAGTCACAGGACTTCGCCATTGTGCGCAGCATGGTGTTTATAGGCTCTATCCTGTACATCCTGGGCCTGATATTAACCGACATATCCTATACCTGGGCCGACCCCAGGGTGCGCTTGAGTTGAGGGGGCTGCGCTGGTGAAGCCGCTACTGCTATGGTCTGACGCCCTGGTGTTCCTGCTGGTCATTGCGCTGGTATTGTTCTTCTACCAGTTGCGCCGTGATCCGCTGACCCGCGAACGCTGGGCTCAGGTATTCTCCAGTCGCCTGGGAATGGTGACCTTCACCGTCATCCTGACCTATGTGGGTATCGCACTGCTCGATTCGCTGCATTTTCGCAAGGCACTGGATGCGCCCGTGGCGGCAGCCGACCAACAGTCCGTTACTGCGGAGGTGTTCTACGACAACCAGGTCACTAGTGTATTGGATATTATGCTGGGGGGGATGGGCGAGCGCTTTGAACGCACTTATTCGGCGCCGTTTGCCCTGCAGTCTTTTGAGAAACAGAACATGAAGAATGCCCAGGGCAGGGCGATACGCGACTTCCCGCCGCTGGAGCATGCTGGCCAGCACCTGACTGACCCACAGGACAAGTGGCCTGATGTGCTGGCTAAAACCCTGGTGAGCTTGTTATGGGGTTTGCTGATATGTGCAGTGTGGATTGCACCCCAGTGGCTATGGCTGCGGCGCAGCCCGCACCCCTGGTACGCCTCCTGGTGCGCACAGGCGGTGGTGATCTGCCTGGGCGTATGGATGGTGAGTATCAGTCGTTACTACCATATCCTGGGTACTGACCAGGGTGGTACTGATGTGTTGTACCAGAGCCTGAAGGGCGTGCGCACCGGCGTTCTGTTGGGCACCCTGGCTACATTGATCATGCTGCCCATTGCGGTGACCCTGGGTGTGATGGCGGGCTATTTCAAAGGCTGGGTGGATGACCTGGTGCAATACCTCTACACCACCTTGAGCTCGATACCCGGCATCCTGTTGATTGCCGCCTCGGTATTGTTGTTCCAGGTGTACATCGATCTCAATCCGGACTTCTTTTCCATTGGTATGGAAAAGGCCGATGCGCGTTTTCTCGCCCTGTGCTTTATCCTGGGAGTCACCAGCTGGTCCTCCCTGTGCCGGTTGATTCGCGCTGAAACCCTGAAGATCAGCCAATTGGGTTACGTGCAGGCGGCGCATGCGTTCGGTGTAAGTCACGCGCGCATACTGGGACGGCATATCCTGCCCAATGTCGTGCACATTATCCTGATTACCTTTGTATTGGATTTCAGTGCCCTGGTGCTGGCGGAAGCGGTGTTGTCTTATATTGGTGTCGGCATTGACCCCTCGATGGGCAGCTGGGGCAATATGATCAATGGCGCGCGCTCTGAACTGTCGCGGCAACCGCCAGTGTGGTGGACCCTCAGCGGTGCTTTCTTCTTTATGTTCGCCCTGGTGCTGGCGGCCAACCTGTTTTCTGACCTGGTGCGTGATGCCTTTGACCCGCGCAGCGTCTCGCGGAGATCGCAAGCATGAGTGGCCACGATACGCTGCCCATGCGGGTGACCGACTTAGAGGTGGCGCTGGTGGAAACTGGCGAGCCCATCCTCAAAGGGGTCAGCTTCGACCTGCACCCGGGAAAAATATTTGCACTGGTGGGCGAATCCGGGAGTGGCAAATCGGTCACTTCCCTGGCAGCCATGCGCCTGTTGCCCGATGCACTGGCGATCACCGGCGGGGCTGTGCATGTCGATGGCCAGGACCTGTTTGAGCTGTCCGAGAGCACTATGCAGCGGGTGCGTGGCAGGCGCGTGGCGATGATTTTCCAGAACGCCATGAGTGCCCTCAACCCGGTGCAAAGCGCGGGCCAACAGGTGGCGGAAACCCTGCGCCTGCACACGCGCTTGCGCGGTGAAGCCCTGCGGGAACGTGTTGTGCAATTATTTGCGGAAGTAGGTATCCCTGACCCGCAGAGCCGTTATTCCTTCTATCCGCACCAGTTGTCGGGTGGGCAGCAGCAACGGGTGATGATCGCCATGGCGTTGGCCTGCGAGCCCGACATACTGATCGCGGATGAGCCCACCACGGCCCTCGATGTCACTATCCAGGAGCAGGTTCTGGAACTGATTCGACAACTGACCCAGACGCGCAAGCTGGCGGTATTGTTGATCACCCACGACATGGGTGTGGTGCGCAACACCGCCGATGAGGTGGCGGTTATGTACCGCGGTGAAATCATCGAACAGGCGGGTGTCGAGGACTTCTTCCACAACCCGCAGCAAGCCTATAGTCGGCGCCTGATCGACGCGTTACCTGATCTCACGCAATTCCAGACAGTGGCCGCAGAGTCGCCGTTGCTGCAGCTGGATGAGGTGAAAGTCTACTTCCCCATTCGCAAGGGGGTGTTGCAGCGGGTGGTGGATTACACCCGGGCAGTGGACGGCATCTCGCTGAGCATAGGGCGCGGAGAGACCTACGCATTGGTGGGTGAGTCTGGCAGCGGTAAATCTACGTTGGGGCGTGCCATACTCAACCTGGATGAGATTGCCGGTGGCACCATTCTTTTTGCTGGCCAGGCGATACAATCTTTGCCGCGCAAACAGATGTTGCCTTACCGCAAGAAGATCCAGGTGATCTTCCAGAACCCCTTTTCCTCGATGAACCCTCGACTCACGGTGGGTGAAGTCATTGCCGAGGGCATGGTCAGTCTGGGTCTGGGGCTCAATGCCACCCAGCGGCAGGAGCGCATAGAACAATTACTGGAGCGGGTGCAGTTGCCAGCGGATTACAGTCAGCGCTACCCCCATGAGTTTTCCGGGGGCGAGCTGCAGCGGGTCGCGATTGCGCGCGCCCTGGCGGTGGAGCCGGAGTTGATCATCTGCGATGAGCCCACCAGTGCCCTGGACGTGTCGATCAGGGCCGAGGTGCTGGAGTTGTTGCAGCAGTTGCAGCGGGAGTTCGGCGTGTCGTACCTGTTTATCACTCACGATCTGTCGATCATTCCCACCCTGGCCCACCATGTCGGTGTGATGCAGGAGGGTAAGCTGGTGGAGCAGGGCAGTGCCGAACAGATACTGACCCGGCCGCAGCATGCCTATACCAAGGCCTTACTGGCCTCCGTGCCCAGGATAGACAACTGATAGCGAACCCCGCCCCGCTGATCTATGCTTACAGTTCCTGTTTAATGCCAGGTTGACACCAGGAGTGGATATGCCTGAAGCGGATGCCAATGTTGTAGAGCAGTTGCCGCGCAGTCGCAGCGCGCAGGAACTGCAGCTGATGATGCAGCTGAAGAAAATGCTGGACCCCGGCAATATTCTTAACC
>JAIBDN010000056.1 GCA_024686215.1 Gammaproteobacteria bacterium
AGCATGGTCTACGCCAGTGCAGCGACCGGCACCAAATCGGGTGGGTTCCAGTCAGTCAACGGTACGCCGGATGAGAGGGAATTCGACGACGAGGACACCACCACCTACGAACTGGGTGTCAAATCCACGCTGCTGGACGCCAGGCTGCGCATCAACGCCGCCGCATTCTACACCGAGATCGACGACTTCCAGTCGCAACGCCAGCTGGAAACCGGCCTTGGGACTTTCGTCTCCAACGAGGCGGAAGTGGAAGTCTCCGGCCTGGATTTCCAGGTGGAGGCCCTGCCACTACCCAACCTAACCCTGAGCGCGGGCCTGCTCTATATGCACAAGTACGAGATCACCGACGGGCCGGAGGATGGTGCCGAATTGCCGTTTACCGCCGATTACAGCGGCAATCTGGCGGCCACCCTGGTGTTTCCGCTGGGTGACGGCGGCATCTACTGGCGCACCGACTACAGTTACATGGACGACCACAGCACCAACGTGGCCAAGGCAGCGGACCTGAGGGATTCGGACTTCGATGACAGGAACCTGGTGAATACCAAGCTGGGCTGGCGCAATGACAACTGGAACGTCTCGATCTGGGGCAAGAATCTCACTGACGACGAATACGCCTCCCAGACTGCCTCCTCCTTCCTGATAACGGGTATGGACGCCTACTTCCTGGCGCCACCAAGGACCTACGGCGCGACGTTGCGCTACGACTTCTGATTGGTCGCGGATACGACTAACTGTTGCGACAACGCCAGCGTAAGCTGGCGTTTTTTTTTGATTAACCGGGAGGACTTTGACTTGGCTACTCTTGTATTTCAGGACACTCGGTCACGACCTCCACTGATGTCTATTTCTGCAGCATTGTGCGGGCATTCTTGGCGAAAGCCTCAGCCTCCTCTTCATCTTCCAGCAGATTACCCAGGCTAAACGGTACCTCGATGCCCTTGGCCATGCCGGGCTGGTCGCGCATTACCATTAACCAGCGATCCAGGTTTTCCAAGCCCTCCACAGAAACGCCGGACCATTTATGCGTGCGCACCCAACACCAGTTAGCAATGTCGGCGATGGAATAGTCGTCAGCCAGCCACTCGTTAGCGGCCAAATGGCCATCCAGCACTTCGAACAGGCGGCGACATTCATTCTGGTAACGGTCGATGGCCGGCTGCAGTGTTTCCGGGAAGTAGCGATAAAATACATTGGCCTGCCCCATCATCGGGCCGACCCCACCCATCTGGAACATCAGCCACTGCATAACCCTGGACCTGCCTTTAACATCCGTTGGCAGCAAGCGGCCGGCTTTTTCCGCCAGATACACCATGATCGCACCCGTCTCGAACACGGCCAGGTTATCCATTTCCCTATCTACAATGACCGGGATGCGCCCGTTGGGGTTCAACGCTAAAAAGTCCGGGGCTTTCTGCTCACCTTCAGAGATGTTCACGAAATGCGTTTCGTAAGGTATCTCCAGCGCCTCCAGGGTACAGGATGCCTTGTGCCCGTTAGGTGTTGGTGCTGTGTACAAATCTATCATTGGTTTCTCCGTTGCTTAAAGCCACACTTCGAGATTGTCAGATCGGCCCAGCTGGCGATCCAGCTTGCTCGAGAGTATCCCAGACATGCCGCAACTTGCCAGCATCCCGTCCACGCCGGCCTTGTCACTCTCCTCCAGACTGGCGTATATACCCTGCACGCGCTGCAGGAGATAAAAGCGATAGGGCTGGGCCAATGCTTTCACCGTGTGTCCGCGCAGGGTAAATTCCGCCATCTCACCCAAGCCGAGAGGGCGTGAAGCGCTTGCACCAGGGGCGGGCTGGTTTTCGGTGAGCCAGTGATTGATACGCGCGGCCGCCGCAACCGTTTCGGGTACAAAATCTTCGGCCAGCACGCGCAGCACTGACAACAGGGTTTCAGGTACCTCATCATCGGCGAGGTAATCTGTGCCGGCGGTAAAAAACTCGGGAACATCCTGCCCGGGCTGATTCATTCTTTCCACCCAGCGATAGGTGCGAATTGCCTGCTGCTGCATGATGCGCAGTGGTTTCGGGTCCCTGCCAAGGTGGGCATACATGGGCGCCAGCAAACCAAAGTCACCGACACACGGCTTCCAGCCCAGCAGGTAGGGCAAAGCTGTAAAATGCTTGTCCAATGCAGACAGCAACTCCATATACAGTTCTTCAACCAATTCTTTATTGTCATCACTGACCCCGAAGGCAACGCCCGCATGGCGCATGCGATCCATCATGTGCGCGGTTTTCGCCTCTTTTGAGTCCGTATCGCGCTGGGAATACAGAAAGTGGTAGTGGAGAAAATCCATATTCTCTGCGGGGAAATTCCAGCGGTAGTGCATGGCGGGGCGCAATAAGCCATCGGTACCGATCACATCGAACAGGGCACTGATGATCTGCTGGCGTGGACCGGGTGGGCGGCAGGGACGACCACTGGCCGCCTCGAAATGTTCAATGATTGCAGCGCCGTCGCGAATCACCTCGCCCTGTGGCGTTACCAGGGTGGGAATAGTCGGAAGTTTGCCTTTAGGTAATACCTGCGCCTTGAAGCTCTCGTGTCCGGTAGACAGCTCTCGAAAGGGAATGTTGTTCTTTATCAGGTATGAGCGCGCCCGGCCCGAGTAAAGCGAGTGCGTGATGGCGTAAAGAGTGTGGATGTCCGTCATTAGCCTTCCTTATAGTGACCTAAGTGCAGTGAACGCACAGAGCAAGTGAGTGTACTATTTTGGCAGTGGATATGTCTATTTCTCATCATCCCCCGGACGCGGACCGCCGCGTAAGGGGAAAGACCGAGCAAGAACATTGCAGCTAACTGGATGAGAGCCAGCTCTCTGGGGTATATTAGTATTTGCATAGATTCGATAGTAATGACATAATTTGTGCCAAAATACTCAGCCGCACCCTGAAACGAGGCGTCCATCGTGAAAAAATTACTGACCACCCTGGTAGTCATCGCTGTCGCCGGCCTGCTCATTTATAGCCAGAGGGCGACCATTGCCACTCGCCTGATGGAAAAGGGGTTGGAGAGTCGCATGGGCGCAGATGTCGTCGACACCCTTGAGGACGGCCTGCACCTGGCCCTGTGCGGGGCCGGTGGCCCACTGCCAGCACCCAATGCCTCAGGCCCTTGTGTCGCTGTTGTGGCAGGCAAAAAGCTGTTCACCGTAGACGCGGGCACCGACGGCATTCGCAACCTGGCACGCATGGGCTACCAACCCGGCAACATCCAGGGGGTGTTTCTCACCCATTTCCATTCCGATCATATTGACGCTCTGGGCGAAACCGCCACGATTCGCTGGGCCGGGGGCGACAACACCCAGCCACTGCCGGTCTACGGCCCTACCGGTGTGGAAAAAGTCGTGGACGGGTTCAATACCGCCTACGCCCAGGACTTCATCTACCGCCATGACCACCACGGCGACACGGTTGCCCCCCTGAGCGGCGCCGGACTCAAGGCCATGCCATTTGCCAAGCCGGCGATGGGCGAGTTGGAAACCGTCTACTCGGATGGCGAGTTAACCGTGGAGGCACTGGCCGTCGACCATTCACCTGTAGAACCGGCAGTCGGCTACCGCTTCACTTATAAGGGACGCTCACTGCTGATTACTGGCGACACAGTGAAGCTGGCCAATATTGAAAAATTCGCCAAAGGGGTAGACCTGTTGGTACACGAGGCACTGGCGCCCAACCTGGTGATGATGATGCACGACGCTGCCAAAAAGAACGGCAACCAGATCATCGCCAAAATTACGATCGATATTCTCGACTACCACGCCAGCCCGGTTGAGGCCGCTGAGACAGCCCGGGATGCCGGTGTCGGCCACCTGCTGTACTACCACATCGTCCCGCCACTGATTATCCCCGGCCAGAAAACCCTGTACCTGAATGGTGCAGAAGATATCTTCCCCGACTACACCATTGGTCAGGACGGGGTGAGTTTCTCACTGCCGGCGGGATCGGAGGAGATTATCCTCACCCGCGAAGGACTATAGATTCCGGGCGGGATCTCTGGTCGATATCAAACCGTGTCCAGCACCTCGATTTCGGGCGCGGCTGCGACCAGGGCGCCCAACACTTTATTCGCCTGATGAAAGTAGTCCGCCTTGCCATGGGCATCCAGCGCCTCAGGACTGTCATACTGCTCCATAACCTTGTACACCTGCGGATCCGACTTGCTGCGGTGCAGGATATAAAAAATATTGCCCGGTTCGTTGGCACGCACCTGCTCTGTCAGTGCCAGGAATGCCGCTTCGAACTCGGCGTTCTTACCTTCCTGAACGGTGATGGTTGCGAGTAGTCCAATAGCCATTGTTGTTCTCCTTAAATTGTCAGACCACCGTCTGCGACAATAGACTCAAAGCACGGTGCCCGTTGCCGGGACGACCTTGCCACTGAGCTCAAAGCGCTGGGTGGACACGGATTGTAACTCCAACAGGAGCCCAAAAAGAAATCCCTGTTATCGTAGCGGGACATCTAACGGACACTGGACGGCATAGCCAGCCTACTGATGGTCGCGCTAGTTGGGCCAATAGATATATTCATCACCGGGTTTAAAGCGTTCGGCCAGGGTTTTATCAATCGCCACCGGCATTTCGGCAACAAACGGATAAAGCGGTTTACGGGCGGACGCCTGGTGGGCATCCAGTAGGGCCAGGAGTTCACTCAGCTTTTCAGGGCGCGACCCGGCGAGGTTATTCTGCTCGGTGGGATCTGCGGCGAGATCGTACAGCCAGGCCTTGTCCGGGTGCTCCGACACCTGCAGCTTCCAGTCGCCGTGGCGCACTACACGATAATAACCGCTCTGCCAGAACAGGGTTTCACGTGACCAGGTATCAGCGCCCGTCCCGGTAGCCAGCGGCAGCAGGTCGAGACCGTCGATAACCACTCCCTGCGGGGGTGCAGCCTGTGCTGCGGCAACCATGGTTGGCATCATGTCTATATGGGCCACCGGCGTTTCCACACGGGTACCCGGCGCAATATGCGCTGGCCACTTGACGAACATTGGCACGCGCAGACCGCCCTCAAAGTTAGTTATCTTCCAGCCGCGATAAGGCGCGTTAACATCCGGCAGACCGATATAGCCTGGCCCACCGTTGTCACTGGAAAACATGACGATGGTGTTTTCGGCGAGGCCCTGCTCTTCCAGCGTGGCCATAATACGTCCGACGCTGCGGTCCAGTGCACGAATCATCGCCGCGTAAACCCGCAGACGATGGGGTTTGATGTCACCCACCGCCTCATAATCCTCGCGAGTCGCCTGCAGCGGCGTATGCGTGCCCCAGTGGGCCAGGTAGAGAAAGAACGGCTGGTTGCGGTTAGCCTTAATCATCTTTATCGACTCATCGGTCCAGTAATCCGTGAGATAGCCACCCGGTTCGAAACGCTCGTCTCCCCGATTATTAAAGGAGGCGGCAAAGTTCAGGCGCGCCCACAGAAACTTGTCGATGGGGTCAAAGTCCAGTTTGGCATTGACCACACCGGGGTCGTCCTCGGGCAAGTACAGGCCACTGGCCATCAACAGGCTCTCGTTGAAGCCCTGGTCCATAGGGGCGAACCCCTCGCCCCGGCCCAGGTGCCACTTGCCGATATGCGCGGTGTGGTAACCCTTATCACGCAGTACTTCCGCGACAGTTATTTCTGAGCTGGGCAGGCCCTGCTCCTCATAACTCGGAGAATTCTCCGCGCCGGAGTCATTAAAGCGACCCGGCGGCAGGCCGTTATCCAAACTGTTGGCTACCATTGAGACCATCGGTCCCATGCCGGAGGGCGTGGGGGTGAATTCAAAGCCGGTACGCGTGGGATAGCGGCCCGTCATGATCATCGCGCGCGATGGCGCGCAGGTGGCGTTACCGGCATAAGCCTGCTCAAATACGGCACCCTGCGCAGCCAGTTGATCGATATGCGGGGTTTGTACGCGGCCACCTGCAACCCCGCCGCCGAAGGTGGAGATATCGTTGTAGCCCAGATCATCGGCCAGAATCAGGATGATATTTGGGGGGCGCTCCCGCGCTTCGGTCGCGGATGTCTGCGGCCCCTTCTCCCAGGCTATCTCGCGGTTGGGGGCGACCGTAAATTCGCGGTCAGTCTTGAGCTTCACCAGGCCCAGCATCAGGTCGATACGTTTGAACCAGGCCAGAGAACCGACAGCCAGTACCAGCGTCAGCGACACCAACAGGGTTTTCTTTAACATGAGTGACTCCAGATATAAGCGTTAGCCCGCGCTTTGGGTTACGCAGGTAAGGCAATACTGCGGTATGACGACTTTACGACAGTCAACTAGAGTATTGCTTATTGGCACATATAATGCCATATTATAAAAATCCTGTAAACCTGACTAATCCCGCCTATACTCAACAAATTATCAACGGTTCACTCTGCGCCACAAGGTTTGAAAATATGAAACAACTCACTCTAATGGACAAGGGTTTCCTGATGTCCGAGAGCCGCGAAGTGCCCATGCACGTCGGCGGCGTCGCCCTGTACACTCTACCTGAGGGCGCGGATACAGCTGAGTTTCTGCACGGACTGGCAAGCAACCTGCGCACTGCACAGGCCTTCCTTCCCCCCTTTGGAGACCGCCTGAAAACCGGGCGACTGGGACTGGCAGGTGCCACCTACTGGGAGCCCGACCCGGCCCTGGATATGGACTACCATATCCGCCACTCTGCCCTACCCCAACCGGCACGCTACCGGGAGTTGTTTACTCTGGTATCACGGCTGCATGCCACCCTGCTGGACCGCAACCGCCCACTGTGGGAAATGCACCTGATTGAAGGGCTCAAGGATCGGCAGTTTGCCGTGTACACCAAAACCCATCACGCGGCCGTGGATGGAGCACGTTCGGTACATATAGCGCGCAGTATGCTATCCGCCGACCCCAATGCACGCCTCACCGAATCGCCACTCTCCCTGGCATCCTGGAAAAGTTATCGCGCAAAATTAAAACGCGAACAGCCCAGCGCACCTGGCGACGCGGAGCTGCGCAACGTGGTCGAGGCACTCAAGGAACGATTCGATTCCGGCGCACAGCTGTATGGCGCCGCCAAGCGCATCACTAAAGCATGGACCGGCGATGACAATTTGCTACTGCCTTTCCTGCAAGTGCCGAACAGTTCGATCAATACCTCAGTCGATAGCGCGCGGCGCTTCGTAGCCCAATCCTGGCCCTTTGCCCGCTTTCACGCTGTGGCCAAGGCCTACGACGGAACCTTTAACGATGCGGTACTGGCTATTTGCGGCGGCGCTCTGCGCCTGTATCTGCAGCGGCACTCGGAACTGCCCACGGAATCACTCAAGGCCATGGTGCCGGTCTCGGTGCGCACCGAGGGCGATGTCGAATCGTCCAACGCGGTCGCCGCCATCAGCGCCGACCTGGGCACCAACATAGACGATCCGACCCGTCGCTTCGCCGCCATCAAGGCATCGACGGAAGCAGGCAAATCACTGTTCACTGCCATGTCATCTTCCGAGGCGCAGCTGCTCAGCCTGCTGCTGCAAACGCCCGCTCTGTTACTGATGCCCCTGGGCCTGGTAAGCCGCCTGCCGCCGTTTAACACGGTGATCTCCAACGTACCCGGCATACGCGAACCCATGTACTGGAACGGGGCACGCCTGGACGGTTCGTACCCGGCATCCATCGTCATGGATGGCGTGGCGATGAATATCACCCTGTCAACTTACGACAAAAATGTGGATTTTGGCATTATCGCCTGCCGCCGCTCCATGCCACAGGTGCAGCGTGTCATCGACTACATGGAAGAAGCACTGGTGGACCTGGAGGAAGCGGCCGGGCTGGCGACGCCGGCACAGGAAGCCAAAGCCCCGGCCAAGCGCAAGGCGCGCTCCACCGCCGCCAAGGCAAAGGCTAAGACCAAACCGAAAGCGGCAACCAAGGTGAAGGCCGCGGCGAAGACGAAGGCAAAACCCGAGGTGAAAGCCGCTGCGAAACCGAAGGCCAAGGCAAAGCCCAAAGCAAAAGCCGCAGCGAAACCGAAGGCCAAGGCAAAGCCCAAAGCGAAAGCCGCAACCAAACCGAAGCCCAAGGCAAAACCCAAAGCAAAAGCCGCTGCCAAACCGAAGGCCAAGGCAAAGCCTAAAGCGAAAGCCGCTGCCAAACCGAAGCCCAAGGCAAAGCCCAAAGCGAAAGCCGCTGCGAAACCGAAGCCCAAGGCAAAGCCCAAAGCAAAAGCCGCTGCGAAACCGAAGGCCAAGGCAAAGCCCAAAGCGAAAGCCAAGGCAAAACCGAAATCCAGATCAAAGTGATTGCGCGGGGACGCTAGCGGCGCCTAAAAGAACGTAACAATAAAAAAAGCTGGAGTTTTTCTTTACTGCCGTAGGGCGAGCTGACGCTGGATTTCGCGGGCGAACAACCACAAGCGGTCCTGGCCCCAGAGTGCCAACAGTTGCTCGCCATTTTCATCCAGCAGGCGGAAACTGGGCACCCCCCACAATCCTGCCGCATACATGGCAAGTCGATTTTCTTCCAACAACTCCTCCCAGCCTGGTTGGCCAAGCCGTTTTTTAGCCTCGCCCCAGTCAAGGCCCGCGTCTTCCACCACCCGCTTCAGCCCCTTGTCATTATTGGTGTTGATGCCCTTGGCGAATGCGGCACCTAGAAAGCTGGAGAGTAGCTCGTCACCTTTGCCCTGCTCCAACGCCCAGGGATAGAGGGAATAACAGCGGCGCGCCGGATCGCCAATAGGATCGTAAAAATTGCCATAGGCTATGCCCGCCTCGCGAGCCTCCCGGGCGGCGTCTGTGAAGATGTACATGCCTTTTTCCCGCGTGGCGGGCACGCCGCGCATAACCATGGGCAGCACCGGCCGCACCACCAGCTTAACCCCTGTATCGCGGGCCAATTGCACCGCCCGGTCAAAAGCGATTGCGCTATAGGGACTGCGCAGTGAGGGGTAAACTTCAAAGGTAAGGCTAGCGCTGTCCTTGTGCTCCCCTGCTGCCGCCGACGGCCGCGGCATAATCATCGGCTGCCCGCTGTGACGATCGACGCCCAGCGTCGCCAGGCGTTTCTCCAGGTGATACAGGCGATCTACACCCCAGTACCACTCCTGAGCGTAGTAAAACATGGCGCCGGAATAATGTTTCAACTCCTCGCGGCGTGCTGTACCCGCGTTAATTTGCGCAGTAGTCTCGGCCACCGAGGCACTACCGTGACTTTCTGCCAATGCCCTGAGCGCCAGCTCATCATTGCCCCACAGGGCACGGCCCACATCCGCGACGCAATCGATAAAACCTTTACTATCCTGGGCAGCGAGAATCGCCGAGGCCAGTTTAACCAGGGCCGGCACAGGCGCAGCCTCATGCCCCGGGAATTCCAGTCCGTATTCGGGAGCGACGTGAAAGGCATCGTAGCGAGACAGTCCCAGCAGAAGTTCCGGCTCCGGCACGTTTTTGCCTTGGGGACCCTCAACCAGGTGACAGACCAGCTCGATAGCATAGCGCTCGGCCAACGACCTCAGCACCTGGGCCGCCAGGTGGCTGTAGCCATCTTCCACCTGGTGAAAGTACTCCACCCGGTGGGGCTCTCCAGCCTTTAGCCTTTTTTTCTCGATCCCGGCGCGCTGCTTTGCCAGCCGTGCGGGGTCGGACACACGAGTCATAACTTTAGAGGTCAGCCACCGGTACAGTGGGCTGGGATCCATGGTAGCCGCACCGCCCTGATCCTGGAATTGTTCAGCCATACCTGGCGTCTCCACTTAGCCGGTCAACTACCGATGATCAAAGATTTCACCAGGCTGGCTACTATCTCGTTACTGGCCCTCTTGCTTTGCCCCTGGAATTCTCGCAACCGGTGCCACATCTCGAACGAGGCGACTGCGTCCACCGCCTCACGCTGCTGCCGCGATAGCTTTTTCAGCTCAGGCAACCAGTTGTCCAGGTCCTTACGCAGACCGCGCTGGTTACGGGCATAGTTTTTTTGCAGGAACTCATAGCGCCAGCGCTGGGCCTGGGTGGACAGGATAATATTTGTGCACGCCTCGTAGACTTCGGCATGACGCTCGACCGCGCGCTCAATCCGCTCTTCGATGCTGCCGTCGCGATCTCCACCCAGAACCAATTCTTCATAGGAGTCGCGGATTTGCTCGTCCACCGCCCTGGCCAAAGCTTCCATGTCCTCAAAATGGCGGAAAAAGGAGCGAATGCCCACCTCGGCGCGCTCAGAAATCTGCTGCGCCGTGGCCACCAGGATACCCTCTTCCATCAGGGCAATGGCCGCATCGATTATCGCCTCCCGGCTACGCTCGCTGCGCAGGCGCCGCCCGTCCAGCTCCTTGGGTTTATTTGATTTTGACATCGGAACTCCGTTTTTACCGCCCCCGGAGGAGCACGCTACCTATTGGCATTGATTGTGCTATATTATGGCAGCTTAACTGCAATAAAGCTAACGTCCCGATCAGTCCAGTAGTGTCGCCATTTGCCCGTTGCGTGGAGAAATCTTGTTATCCAGCAAGTTTAACCACAGGGACTGCAAGCTGTCGACGTCTCGCGTCCACTCGACTGTCATCTCTTCCAGGGCATGCCTGGCGATATTCACGCTGGCCTCACCGGCCCTGGCCATTACCATTCCCGGGCCCCAGTCCTTCTCCCGCTTGGCAATCTGTGCGGGCGCAAAAAAGAACTGGGGCTTCGCACCGGGTAACTCGCCGGGGTTACCCCCCTCTTCCCAGTGGGTCGCCCCTACCACGCAACTCTCCACCATGTTCTCGCCGAGATGATTGTGTAAGGCCCTGGTTAGCCGCACATCTCCCGACATATCCACATAGGCAGTGGGCGCAGCCTCTATATCGCCCTCATTACCGTAAAGCAGGACCTCATCACAACAGCCCAGGCTCTCGATGAAGGCGGCATTGGCAGGAGAGGTCACCCCGACAACCCGCTGACTCACCTGGGGATCGTCATGTAGCAATTGCGCCAAACCGAAACCTGTCTTGGAAGACACTGAGCCGATAACCACCTGCTGCGCACCGAAGAAATCATTGTCCAGCAGATAGTCATAAAGCACATAGGAAGTGATGAATAGCGGAAACAACAAGCAGCGCTCCACCTGCATGTCACTGAGGAAGGCTGGTTCAGCCTGGGTACGCCGGAAGTTGCTGTATAAAGCCGGCAACGCCTGCCGGTGCGCTGCGATATCAGTAAATTGGTCGTCGCGAATTCTTCCAGGCTGTAAATCCACATGGCTGGCCATGGGAAGACAGCCCCACAAGCGCTCGCCCACCGGGATTTCGCTACAGTTGGATTCCACCACAGTGGCGCACCCCCACACTGGCACCTTGCCCCAGTTATCTGCTGCAGGGTAATAGTCCCAGTAGCCAATGGTGTCGCCGGTGACAGCATAACTCACGTTATTGGCAGTAAGCCCGAACATATCCACGGCCACGCGCACCTCTCCCGCGGCAAGTGCCGACAATTCCCGGCGCACGATACGGGTTGACCGCAAATCCTTTTTATCCACCCACAGTTCGGTACTCAGCATAAGACTCTTCCTTTGATAAATTTTTGGCTGCACACGATTGGGACAGTATATGTTGTCATCACCAGGATCGAAACGTTCGGCCAAAGATTTATCAATCGTACCCAATGCTTGCGAGAAAGCGCCGCTACTACCCCGGCGCCTGGCCTTGCCTAGTTGCCCACAGCCACCGCCGCCGGATGATCCTCAAGTTGACAGGCGGCCTCCTGCGGAAGCAGAAACCAACGCAAACGCTCACCTTCTTCTGTGAGGTGTAACTCAAAGCTGGTAGCGCGACGATCAGGCATAGTCAGTTGGCTTGCCGCATGCTGCAGATGTCCGTCCAACGCCAGCGTCCGGGCGCTCTGCTGCGCTGCATCAACATCACTGAATGACCAGTCCTTAAGACTGCTGGCCAGGCCCGAGACCTGCGCCTGGTAGCGCCAAACGCCGGAAGCGGTGTCGAACTGATAATAGGGCAACATGCGCCAACCGTTTTCAGCAACCAACTCTATAGCACGCAGCAGGTATTCAAATTCCTGCTCGTCTATAAAGTAGTTGAAGTTGAGGCGCACCCAACCCGGTCGTAACACCATCGCACCGCGCTGGATCTCCGACTCTATGGCACGACTGTATTCCATATCCATATCTAACAGCGCATGGCCGTAGGGCCCGGCGCAGGAGCAACCGCCGCGTACCTGGATACCGAAAAGGTCATTGAGCAGGGACACCACAAATCCGTAGTGCAGGTCCTTGTCCCCGTGCTTGAAGCGCAGCGACATAATGGACAGGCGCGGCGCATCGACGTTACCCAGAATTTCAATGTTCGGGCTGGCCTGCAAGCGCTCCGTGGCGCGCTGCACGAACGCATGTTCGCGCCGCTCAATCTCATCCGTGCCCACTTCCTGTTGCAGCTTGAACACCAGACCCGCTCGAATGGATTCGATAATAGCGGGTGTACCACCCTCCTCGCGGCGCTCATGATCATCAATAAAGCGGTGCCCTTCCGGTGTCACATACACCACCGTGCCACCACCAACGATGGCCGGCACCGAATTATTGAGTAAGGCTTTTTTCGCCACCAGCACGCCGGGGGTGCCGGGCCCACCGATAAACTTATGCGGCGAGATAAACACAGCATCTATTGGCGACTGCGCATTCATGTCTATGCCCACATAGGGCGCAGCCGCCGCGTAGTCCCAGAAGGACAAGGCACCGTGTTTCTTCAATAACGTGGTAGTCGCAACGACGTCAGATTTGATACCAGTGACATTGGAGGCGGCGGAAAAACTGCCTATGAGCAACGGGCGATCGGCATGGGTAGCCAGCTCCTTCTCCAGAATGGCCAGATCAATCTGCCCACATTTCGTCAGCGGAATCGGCACCACATCGGCGATGGACTCACGCCAGGGCAGTTCATTGGAGTGATGCTCATAGGGTCCGATGAACACCACCGGGCGCTGTTGCGCCGGAATGTGCTGCTCCAACTGGTATTGGTCGGACAGATCTCTGGGCAGGCGCATATTGAGGATATCCAGCAACTTGTTGATAGCTGCCGTCGCACCGGGACCACAGAAGATGATCTGGTCATCTTCGGTACCATTCACCGCACTACGTATTTCCTGGCGTGCCTGTTCACGCAAGGCCGTGGTTTGCGCACCGGTGAATGATGTTTCTGTATGCGTGTTGGCATACCAGGGCAGCACATGATCGCGGATGTAATCCTCGATGAAGTGTAAACCCCGGCCCGAGGCAGTGTAATCGGCATACACCAGGGGCTTGTCGCCAAAAGGCGTGCAAAGACCCTGCTTGTCGCCAATAACGGAGTTACGGATTTTCTCGATCAGTGTGCTCATGCTTGCCTGCCCTTATTTCCAGTGAACAGATAATACCCATTTCGAGCAGAAACATTGTTCCCATATGTCGCGTATATGTGGATAATAACGATACTTTATCCCGTTTAAATTCATATTTTCGGTTTATTGTGCCAATTTATGGCATTTAGAGGAACTTCAGTGGACAACATAGAACGCAAAATCCTGCAGCACATGCAGCGTGATGCCACCCTGTCTGTGGCAGACCTGGCTGAGATCGCAGGTATCTCCAAATCCGCCTGCTGGCGGCGCATACAAAAGCTGGAACAGCAGGGCGTCATCCGCAAACGTGTCACCCTGATGGATCCCGTCGCCCTGGACCTGTCACTCACCGTTTTCATCGCGGTAAAAACCAATCAGCACAACGAGCGCTGGGCACAGCAGTTCAACAGCGTGGTGCAGGACATTCCGGGGATACTGGAGGTCTACCGCATGGGTGGCGACGTGGACTACATGATCAAAGCCGTGGTCAAGGACATGCCAGGCTATGATGCGCTGTACCAGCAACTGCTCAAGGCCGACCTGTTTGATGTCAGCGCAAGCTACGTCATGGAAGCGCTCAAGCAGACTACCGAGTTACCCCTGTAGTATTAGCTAGCATGCAAAATTGGTTCACTTCCATGCGAACACCGGCTGGTCGTAGTCCAGCACGCGGGAACTCCTGCCGCAGATGGCCACTTCCCTGAATTGATAAAGCATGGCGCCGGTAGGGGCGTATACCGTATCCCCGTGGAAATGCATGGACAACACCTGGCGCTCGCTCTGGCTGATTGATTGCAGAATCGGTGAATCCGGGCGGGACAGTTCGGTAAAAGTGAATGGCTCAATGGCGGCGACCTCACCCGGGTTGGGGTGTAAATCTTCCCAATTACCCTCAGCCCACACCACTACCGGGGTGATGTTATAACCCGAGCGGGTCACGTAATCGTCCAGCAGGCCCAACACCTGTGATTCATCTACCTGCAAATTGATCTCTTCTTCCAACTCGCGCAATGCGGCCTGCACCGGCGTCTCGCCCGGGTCAATCCTGCCACCGGGCATAGCCCACTGGCCGCCATGTTCACGCAGAGTACCCGCGCGCCGGGTCAGGATCAGGGCGGACTGATCGCGGAAGTGAGTAACAGTGACTGCTACCGCTGCCTGCCGCAGCTCCCCCGGAGGCTGGCGCCTGGATTCAAAAACCTGCAAGTTATGTGCAATATGCTCACGGGTTGCCGCGTGATGTTCAAAACATTCGAGTGTGCGCATAGGCTTCCCACATTGAAGGGCCAATCATTTCTACCGCCGTACTGACAAGTCAGCTACTCCTGGTAAATCACGTAGATTTTTTGCGTGGGCTCAAGCACCTCCCACTCACCCTCGAAGCCGGCTGGCACGCAGACCTTGTCGCCTGGGTTAAGCGCCAGCTCATTGCCCTGCAGGTCACGGATAACCGACTTACCGCTGAGAATATGAAAATACTCATTTTCCGTATAACTCACCTTCCAGCAGCCAACCTCGGCACCCCACTCCCCGGCAAAGAACTTGTCAGCCACTTCAAAGTGCGTGCAATTATTCTGCTGCGGGGCACCTTTCACCCGCCTATCTTCAGGTGTGGGATAATGCTCTACTTCGGCATCGCTGCTAGCGAAATTAACCAAATCGGAAATTTGCTTGCTCATCGGTTCTCCAGAGGTGTTACGGTAATCTATAAACGTGGATACTACCGCATTTCGCTGAAGCAGAATAAACCCCACAGTGACTGCTGATAACGGGCGCAATGCAACAGCAGGCAATTCGACAAACATCGAGGTATAGCGCAGCACATGTACTACGGCGAAAGACTCAACAGCATCAGCCACCTGGTAGGCTCGGTATTTGCCCTGGTCGCACTGGGCGCCTTATTGGCATTGAGCATCCAGAACGGCGATCCGCGGGTGATAGTGGGCTATAGCGTATTCGGATTGACCCTGGTCCTGCTCTACACCATGTCGACCCTGTACCACAGCTTTCAGGCCCCCGGGCTGAAACGTGTATTCAAAGTGCTGGATCACATATCCATTTACCTGCTGATTGCCGGCACCTATACACCATTCATGCTGATCAGTGTCGCCAACAGCAGTGGCAGCATGATCCTGAGTGTGGTCTGGGGATTGGCGGTGGTTGGCATTATCAGCGAGATACTGCTGTCCGGAACCGCAGTTAAAGTGTGTCAATTGGTGATTTACCTGGCCATGGGCTGGGCATGCTCGCTGGATATTGCAGGCTTGCGCGCCGGTCTTTCAGATGCGGGGTTCATGTGGCTGGCCGCGGGCGGCTTAATCTACACTGCTGGAGTGTTCTTCTACGTTATCGACAAGCTGCACTGGCTTAACCACGCCCACGGTATCTGGCATTTCTTTGTACTACTGGGCTCGGCCTGCCACTTCATCGCCATTGTGGGTTACGTACGGTGACCCTTGGCACTTTGCGGCCGGTGCATAATGGCAGATCAGACCGATAAATGCTGACTTACAAGCTCATCACTTAACTGGCTAATGGCACCACCCGCAACTACGCGACCTTTTTCCATAAGATGAAAATACTGCCCTACCCGGCGGGCAAATCCAAGCTTTTGCTCAAC
>JAIBDN010000122.1 GCA_024686215.1 Gammaproteobacteria bacterium
CTTCAGGAGAAGAAGGAATTCTGGATGGATTTGTATAACACGGCAAAAACAAGTTCAGAACAGTTGAAGAAAGCCCTGGCAACCCAGGAGCAGGTGATGGCCAAGGCGGAAGCGAAAACGGCGCTGATGCCTCAGGCAGAGGCGGTATCCAACGTGGTTGAAGTATACAAAGCGACCTACATTCCCAAAGGTAGAACCTTGGCGGAAATCATTAACCAGCCAGCCAAGATATTTTCCAAGATGGTCTGGCTGCACAATATGATGGAGTCGTCGGAGGGGCCTGCCACCCAATCGATGATCGATCAGTTCGCAGATCTTAAGGCACAGATGTCTGCTGCTGACACTGCGTTTGAGAAAGATATGAAGGCGGCTATGGCGGCGTTTGACAAAGCGTCATAGGCGTTTTGCTGCGTCTGAGTGCTCACGCTGTTTCGGGCCAGTACCGCACTATAAAATTTCCCAGCGTGACGGGCTGATCCTCAGCATTGCTGTGCCAGCTGAAATCATAGTGAACGGCGAAACCTTCTTCGCGTACGTCCACACGCTCCACCATAAAGTGCAGCGACAGCTGGTCGCCTGCTCTTACCGGGCGCAGTATGCGGAAGCGATCCGACCCCAGAAACAGCGCACGCAGACCTCGTAGCTCAACGTTTTCGAAGTAGACGGAGTGGATCAGTGAAAGGGTAAACATGCCCGGGGCAACGATGGTGCCAAATGGTGATGCAGCACAGCGTTCCTCATCGAAATGAAACCAGTCCAGCTGATTCACCGACCGGCAGAACTGCTGGATCATCTCCCTGCTGGCGATTAGTGGCGCGGACGTGAAAAGCGCCTGGCCCGCCCGTGCCTGAAAATCCTCGAGCCCTGTGATGATAAGTTTTTCAGACATTATTCGAAATACACCTCAGCTTCGATTTCCACCGACATTCCCATGGGCAATGATGCCATGCCCACTGCGGCCCGTGAGTGAGCTGCCACATCAGTAGGAAATACCTGGTTGACCAGGCTGGAGAAGGCATCTAGTACTGGCGTATGCTGGGTAAAATCCGGTGTACAGTTAACCATGCCCATTACGCGTCCAAAAGCAGTGATGCGGTCCAGCGATCCCAATTCTGCCTTCAAGCTGCTCAGAATGGCCAGGCTGGTAAGGAGCGCAGCTTCAGTGGCTTGCTCGAGATTCAGATCCTGCCCGACCTTACCGAACAGGTCGGTAGCCAGAGTACCGTCTGCATTGAGAGGTCCGTGGCCTGAAACCAGCGCGCGATTGCCTATCACGCGCACAAAGGGGAATTTGGCGACCACCCCGGCTGGCAGCTGAATCGGTGCGGGTAAAGTGAATCCCTTCGCGGCTAATTTCTTGGCGACGGCGTCGTTGCTCATTGCATATTCCTCATGATTGATAATTGCTCATAATACTGTTGTGATTGACCTGGTCCAGCGTGGCCGCTCCCATGAAAATCATGTCCCGCTCGACTTCTGAGCGCAATAAGTGCAGGGCGCGTTCTACCCCCTGTTGGCCACTGGCAGCTAGCCCATAGCAATAAAGACGCGATCCTGTGCAGGCGGTAGCGCCCAGGGCGATGGCTTTGAGTATGTCTGTTCCGCGCCGGATGCCTGAATCAAATATCACTTCCACCTGATCGCCTACAGCATCCACCACGGCGGGCAGCATATCCAGGGTGGCGGGGGCGGTGTCAAAGTGACGGGCCCCCTGGTTTGACAGAATCACGGCGGAGACACCGGCATCGACCGCTGCACGCATGTCTTCGACCGCCACCAATCCTTTTACCGCAAAGGGGCCGTCCCATTGCTGGCGCATCCAGGCCAGGTCGTCCCAGGTAATATTGGTGATAAGCTGATTTGCCAGCCAGTTCATGTCCCGTTCCGGGGAATCCATATACTTGTCGTAAAGGCCGAAGCCCGGCATGGGTATTGTGCCCAGGGCCCACCGTGGGTGACTGGCTATCGAGGCCATTGCCTTCAAACTGAAAGCAGGGGGAACGCCGAAACCACTGCGTGCATCACGCTCCCGGTTACCGTGCACGGGGTTGTCCACGGTGACGATGAGGGCATCGTAGCCGGTATCCTTGGCTAACTGGATCATGTCAGCCATTACCTCTCGGGAACGGCAGGGCTGGAGTTGAAAAAATCTCGGCCCCTCTGAGGCCGCGGTAATATCTTCCGGGCGGGTATTGGTCCAGCCTGACATGGCAAAGGCAGTACCGTATTTGTGTGAAGCACAGGCCACGCCAATTTCTCCGTGTCGGTGCAGGTACTTCAGTCCACCTGCCGGGCCGGTGAAGTAGGGCCACTCTATGCGCTGGCCCAGTACGGTGGTGGACGCGTCTACGCTTTCCACTCCGCTGCAGTACCTGGGTTTCAGACAGTAGCGGCCGAAGGCAGCGGTATTTGCACCCAGAGTGGTTTCGTCGTCTGAGCCGCCGTCGACGTGATCGAACAGTGGAAAGGGCAGGGCGCGCTTAGCTGCCTTTCGCAGGTCCCTGATGTTATGGCATTTGCTTAATTTCCGGCTGAAGGCCACGCCCTTGGTGTCGCTCATTTCCTGTCTCGATGGTTGTGCTTGCAGTTGTAAGTATTGCCTATTGCGCCCTGTCGTACCTTGTTAAATTAAGTAAGTCGGCAGTCCTGCAACGACCCGTTGACTGCCTATATTCCCACTTTGATAAGTGATATTCGGGGATCGCTGCTAACCTGTAGGTTCAAAGTTTCTGGAAGCCAGCCATGTTGGACTCATACCTGTTCCGTGTATTTATCATTCCCTCTGCGGTGTTTTTGTCAGTGGTGTTTGGTGGTTCTTACGGAACTGGCAGAGAGGTGATGGAGTTCATCAGCCAGCACGGACCCGTGGGGGGGTTGCTGTCAATTGTCGCCGTGGTAGTTACCTACAGTATTTTGTTGTTTGTCACATTTGAATTGGCGAGAAGTTTTCAGCGTTACGATTACCGCAGCTTTTTCGA
>JAIBDN010000087.1 GCA_024686215.1 Gammaproteobacteria bacterium
GAGGAAAACGGGGTTAAAACAGCCCTGAGTTTCTCTGATCCCGGCATGGTTGAGTTTTTCCGCGATGGTATGGAGCAAATGGTGGGTGAGAAACTGGACCTGCTGTTTTGTAATGAAGCGGAAGCCAAGGGCTGGGCGCAAACTGAAGATATCGACCTCGCTGTTGAACGGCTGAAAAAGACCGCGCACAGTTTTGCGGTCACCCTTGGGGCTGAAGGCGCGCTGGTTTTTGACGGTAGTGAATTAACGGTTATTCCACCACACCAGGTACACGCGCTGGACAGTAATGGAGCTGGCGACATGTTTGCGGGGGCTTTTCTTTACGCCATTACCCGGGGTGAGGATTTTCCGACTGCAGGACGCTTCGCCAGCCTGGCGGCAGGTAAAATCGTCGCTAACTATGGCCCCCGACTGGCGGCGCCGGAATACAGCGCTCTCAGGGCGGAGTTTTTTGGCGACTAGCCGCTAGTTATCTGCGGACCGCAAAGGCTGCACGGGGATCTACGTGAAAAGACTATGTGTTTATTGTGGATCCAATCCCGGGAAAAGCGCCGAATTTCTTGAGGCTGCCCGGGAACTTGCCCGTCACTTGGTACAGCGCGAAATTTGCCTGGTCTACGGTGGTGCTAGTGTCGGCATCATGGGCGAAATTGCCGACACTGTTCTCGCCGGTGGTGGCGAGGTCATCGGTGTTATCCCCCAGGCACTGGTCGACAAAGAGGTGTCCCACACCGGTCTGACTGAGCTCAAAATTGTCAATTCAATGCATGAGCGCAAGGGCATCATGGCGGATCTTTCCGACGGGTTTATCGCGCTACCCGGTGGCCTGGGGACGCTTGAGGAAATATTCGAGGTACTGACCTGGGCACAGCTTGGCTTTCACCATAAACCCTGCGCGCTGCTCAATGTTAAAGGCTACTACGATACATTGACCCAATTCCTTGATCACGCCGTTGCCGAAGGGTTTGTTGCCAGTATCCATAGAGAGATGCTGCTGGTCGAAGACGATCCGCACACGCTACTGGAAATTATGTCTACCTATAGCGCACCTGCAGTAGATAAATGGATAGGCCGCAATGAAACTTGAGGCTAGTGAAACACGCCCGGGAGACGCACTATGAAAATCACAATCAACGGTAAAAATCAGGAGCTGGATATTGCGCCTGAGGTACCATTACTCTGGGCATTGAGGGATCACCTGCAACTCACGGGTACCAAATTTGGTTGTGGTAAAGGACTGTGTGGCGCTTGCACTGTGCATCTCAATGGCACACCGGTTCGATCCTGCCAAACACCTGTGTCTGCGGCCGCAGGCAAGGAAGTGCTGACTATTGAGGGGCTGTCCGTGGATGCCTCGCACCCTGTGCAGGTAGCCTGGAAAGAGCACAATGTCCCCCAGTGCGGTTACTGTCAGTCGGGACAGATCATGTCTGCGGTTGCCTTGCTTGAGCGCACGCCCACCCCCAGCGATGTAGAAATTGACAGTGCCATGTCTGGCAACATCTGCCGCTGCGGCACCTACACGCGCATTCGTACGGCGATTAAACAAGCCAGCGGGCAGGCAGGGGAGGAGCAAGCGTGAGCACCATCTGCAAGATCTCCCGGCGTCGTTTTCTAGCGCTTACCGGCGTCAGCGCCAGTGGCATGGTGTTGATGGGTTCAGTGACGGGTTCGGCCCTGGCCGGGGTGTTGGACACGCCCCAGGGCAGTACACTGAATCTGTTTGTGAGCGTTAACGCGGATGGTGTAGTAGAGATTATCGCCCACCGCTCCGAAATGGGCACAGGTATTCGCACCAGCTTGCCGCAGATTGTTGCGGACGAAATGGAAGCGGACTGGAGCCGGGTGAAAGTCATCCAGGGTTTAGCCAATGCGGATTACGGTAGCCAAAACACAGATGGTTCTCGCTCCGTGCGCGATTTTTACCAGATCATGCGGCAAATGGGCGCAGCCGCCAGGGCTTCACTGGAGCTGGCGGCCGCCAACAGGTGGTCTGCGAGTATCAGCGATGTTGCCGCCAGCAATCACCAGATTATTCACCGGGACGGTCGACGCCTGGACTTCGGGGAGCTGGCAGCGGACGCCGCTGAATTACCCCTGCCCGATATGGCGCAATTACCGCTCAAGGAGTCCAAGGATTTTCGCTATATAGGCAAGGATATTCCTATAGTCGACCTGCAGGACATGTGCACCGGCAATACCACGTATGGCATTGATGTCCGAATACCGGGCATGCTGTTCGCCAGCATCGAACGCACACCCGTGCTGCAGGGCAAGGTCATCTCCTTCGACAAGGACGCCGCACTGAAGGCGCCAGGTGTTGTCGATGTTATTAAGATCAAGGGGCAGCCGCTGCCTTCCATGTTCCACGCTCTGGAGGGCGTTGCAGTTTTAGCCACTGACAGCTACTCCGCATTGAAGGCAAGAGAGCAGCTCAATATCAGCTGGGACAGAGGAACTCACGCAACACATAATTCCAACGTCTACCTCGAAGAGCTGGCGGCAAAAGTAAGCGCTGGACCTGGAAAAGTTGCCCGGGAGCGCGGCGATACCGATGCTGCGCTGGGCAAGGCCACGAAGATAGTAGAGGCGACTTATCTGGCACCGTATCTGGCTCATGCCTCCATGGAGCCACCGGTAGCCACTGCGCACCTCCATGACGGTATCTGCGAGATCTGGGCCTGTACTCAAACGCCGCAGAAAACACAGCAGACAGTTGCCGCGACACTGGGTATGGATGAGAAAGCGGTAACAGTCCATGTCACATTGCTAGGCGGGGGGTTCGGTCGCAAATCGAAGCCAGATTTCAGCGTGGAAGCCGCGCTGTTGGCCCGAGAAACCGGCAGGCCGGTGCAAGTCACCTGGACACGTGAAGACGACATCCGCCATGACTACTTCCACTCCTGCTCCGCCCAGTATTACAAGGGCGGTCTGGATGAGCGTGGCGAACTGATTGCCTGGCTGGCCCGCGAGGCCACCCCGCCGATCTTGTCGATCTTTCAGGCCGGCGCCAATATGCAGGACGATGCAAGCTTGAGTCAGTCTTTCGGCAGTATTCCTTTTGCTGTTGCGAACCTGCGTCTGGAAAGCCACGAAGCAGACGCCCACGTGCGTATAGGGTGGATGCGATCTGTCTTCAACATTCCCTATGTTTTTGGCATTGGTTCCTTCATGGACGAATTGGCCCACGCCGCAGGTAAGGATCCCCGCGACTTCTGGCTGGAGACTATCGGCGCCGACCGCGAGCTGGAATTCGATGAGGAAGGTTTTCGGTTCACTAATTACGGTCGCTCACTGGCTGACTTCCCCTATGCTACTCGCCGCCTGAAGGGGGTGATTACCCAGCTTACCGATACCCTTCCCTGGGGAGAGGCTCTCCCTGAAGGGCAGGGGTGGGGACTGTGCGCTGCGCGTAGTTTTCTGAGCTACGTGGCTGTTGCAACCCGGGTAGAGGTAAAAGATGGGCGCCTGCGCGTGATGGAAATGCACTGCATGATGGATGCGGGTACGGTAGTTAATCCCGATCGCGTCCATGCGCAGATGGAAGGTGCAATGATCTTCGGGCTCAGTCTCGCACTGATGGGTGAAATCGAGTTCAAGGAAGGAGAGCCAGTGCAGTCAAATTTTCACGACTACCCTGTAGCTCGGCTCAACCAGGTTCCCCCTATGGTAAAAACGCATATTGTGGCCAGTGATGCCCCGGCTTCGGGCGTGGGGGAACCTGGCGTGCCTCCGGTTGCACCCAGTATAGCCAATGCGATTTTTGCGGCTACCGGCCAGCGTATTCGGGAGTTCCCGTTTAATAAAGTCTTTTCTGTGTAAGTAACAACCGGGCCCGGGTGCACAATCGATGAACACCGATTTGGCGCTAAACTAACACCGGATCTATAGCGGCCGTTTTACACGAGTATTCACAGGTATTTAATGCAAACACTCGACCATGAGGTTCTCCAAAGGCTGGCGGTTTGGCTAGCGCGGGGAGAAAGTCCCTGGCTGTGCACGATCGTGCAAACCTCTGGCTCATCACCCAGACCGGTGGGTTCGATGCTCGGTGCATTGGCTAGCGGTGAGCAAGTCGGCACTGTCTCAGGTGGCTGTGTTGAAGAGGATCTGCTGGAGCGTATCGGAGCCGGTGAATTCTCGGGTGAATCCCCCCAACTAGTGGACTACGGCGTCAGCGCGCAGGAGAACGAGCGTCTGGGCCTACCCTGTGGCGGCAAACTGGTGCTGCTGATAGAGCAACTCAATACGGGCGATGCCGATTGGATCGCCGCTACTTTGACAGCGATCGGCCAAAGGCAGTGCGTGGAGCGCCACCTGCGCCTGGATACAAGCGCCACGCAGATCAAGGCAGTACCCCACTTCACCTCACTGGCGCTTACCACTCACTGGCTGCAGCACTGTTTCGGTCCGCGGATGCGCATGCTACTCATCGGGGCTGGCCAGCTCGCGCAGAGTCTCAGCGAATTGGCCCTCGCTATGGACTACGAAGTCATTGTCAGCGATCCCCGGCAGCATATGCTCGACCAGTGGATGGGGCCGCAACTCGAACTGCTGCAGGGTATGCCTGATGATATTATCCGCAAGCACGCGAGCGATCGACACAGTGTGATAATAACCTTGACGCACGACCCGCGCATCGACGATATGGCCCTGATGGAAGCGCTGTGCACAGACGCCTGGTATGTTGGCGCACTGGGTTCGCCAAGGACTACGCAGAAGCGCCTGCAGAGACTTGCGCAACTGGATATATCTGCACAGCAACTCGCCAGGCTGCACGCACCAGTGGGACTGGCGATAGGGAGCAAGACACCCCTGGAAATTTCGGTGGCAGTAATGGCTGAGTTGACCCAATTACGCAGGGCAGAATCAAGCCTATGACGGTTGGAGTGCTGTTGCTGGCCGCGGGTAGATCGCGCAGGTACGGGAGCGATAAGCGTCTAGCCAGAATGGAAGATGGTCGTCGGCTTCTGGATGTTAGCGTAAGCAGTGTGGTGAGCTCAGGGTTACCCTTACTGGTATGCGTTGGGAAAGCGGATATGCAAATTTTCGCAGACCTGACAAGTAGGCATATCCCTTGCGTAACAAGCGCAGGTTGCGTCTCGGGAATGGGCAGTACTCTCGCCGATGGCATGGCCAGCGTCCCCACTGCCTGGACTGCGGTGATCATCGGGCTCGCTGATATGCCGATGATAAAACCCGCGACTTACCGCTTGATCGCCAATGCGCTTGGCCAGGGCAGAATAGTGACTCCCGAGTACCAGGGCCAGAGGGGGCACCCAGTAGGGTTTGACCAGAGATACTTTCACAGATTAAAAAGTTTGCGTGGCGCTAAGGGTGCCAGGAGCATCATCGATGCTAACCGAGCATCAGTCATTGCGCTGAAGGTGAGCGATCCGGGCGTCCTGGTGGACGTGGACACGCCAGAGCATCTGGCCTCTATTCAATCATAAGCCAGAGTCTCAAATCGGCCAATCGGCAGCGTCTGTTACAAATTCCGGCTGCTGGGGTCGCAGTCCGTCCCACTTCACAGTGAACAGTTGCTCAGGGTCGTGTTCCGCTGCCTGCTTCGCCTGGTTGAAGTGCCTGCCACCGCGGGGATCTGCACCTACACCGGCCAGGTACTGCCAGTTGCCATAGTTGCTGGCCACATCATAGTCCAGCAGGTGCTTTTCAAAAAATGCAGCACCATAGCGCCAGTCGATGCCAAACTCGTGCACCAGACAACTGGCGGCGATCTGCCTGCCACGGTTGCTCATCCAGCCGGTAGCGACCAGTTGATGCATCAGCGCATTGACCAGGGGGAAATTGGTGTCGCCCTGGCTCCAGCGGGCAAAGTTACGGGGCTCGAAGGTACAGCGAGTCAGTCTGCGGCGCGCTCCGCCTGCTCTAAACAAGCTCACATCATCGCCTAATGCGCGCCATTGGAAAAATTCTCGCCATAACAACTCGAACAGCAGCCAGCGAGTCGATTCGTTGCGCTCTATACGTTGTTCATAATCGATCACGGCGGCGGCTACCTCGCGCACAGACAGACACCCATTGGCCAGCCACGGTGACAGGGTGCTGGAGCCATCCAGTGGGTCCAGGCAGTTGCGCGTGAGCTTGTACTGCGCAATATCCTGCCTCTCGAATACCCATTGTTGCAGTCTGCGCTGGCCCTCTAGCGCGCCCCCACGCAATGGCAGGGCAGTATGTGGGGGCAGCTCGGCTTTCTCCAGGGGAACGAAGTTCACCCCGGCCGGGGTGGGCGGCAGTCTAGTGGGCCGCGCCACTGTCTGCGGCGCCAACAGATTTTCAAGCTGTTCCCTGAACGGAGTGAATTGCCCCGGCAATGCGCTGGGTGCAAAGGGCAAATCCCGCTGCCTGAACAAGGTATTACCGCTGTGCAGTTGCAATGGCACCTGCAGGGCATTGAACAAAGCCTCACGGGTGTGCCGCTCGTGGTAACCTGGCGTCAGGGCCGTGCCCACCCGCTCGATGCGAAACTGACGCACCAACCGGGGCAGGATCTGTTCGGGTGCGTCAAAACAGATCAGTAGGTCCTGGCCAAGTGCACGCAGTTGATCACGCAGGCTCTGCAGGCTCTCGCGCAAAAATCGCTCTCGCTGCCCACCGATGCCCTTGAGATTGCACCAGGGGCGTGCTTCGGGCCAGCAGTACACCAACAGCAGTTCGCTGGCACTGACGTGTTCCAGCAGTGCCGGGTTGTCCTGCAGGCGCAGATCGTGCTGGAACCAGTAAAGTTCGCGCATGGCTTAATCCAGTGAGAGAATGGTTATTCTACGCGCACGGGCCGTTAGTGGATCGAGTCGGGCCCGGCCAGGGCATGCCGCTACGCATCACTGATGCCTGAGTGTTCTCATTGGCTAGTCACTAAAGTCATCCGCCGAGGCCTTCATCATCTCCTCCAGGAACCAGGCAGGGAACTGCCCCACAAATTTCTGCATATCCCAGTAATCGCTCCAGCGATAGACCAGGCCATCCTTAATCTCGTGCATGCTAGCGAAGGTGTGCGCCGCGGTTTCGCCGGATTTGAATGTCCAGGTTTCCGTATGGTCCAGGAATACCACATCGCCCTCGGCGACAATATGATGCGTCTCCTGCTCTTGCTTACTCAGGTGGCTGAAGGCTATTTGCAGGCGTTTGACGCAGTTTTCCGGTCCATGTGCCCCGGGATCATCACTGGGTACGTCCCGGTAATGAATTTCCGGGTGCATGCAAGCCTTCATCGTCTCCCAGTCCATGTCGCTCAATGCGCGCCACATTTTTTCCACAATCCGCTTGTGATCACTCTCTGACATTACGATTTTCTTCCCGTTAA
>JAIBDN010000078.1 GCA_024686215.1 Gammaproteobacteria bacterium
ATCCATTTGCCAGCCAGAATCGCAAGGACTTCGACAACCTGCTGCAGGTGTACCTGGATGCCGTGTTCTTTTCACGCCTGGATCCACTGGACTTTGCCCAGGAAGGCCACAGGGTGGAGTTCGCCGAAGCGGACAACCCCGATAGCGAGCTGGTGTTTAAAGGGGTGGTGTTCAACGAGATGAAGGGCGCCATGAGCTCGGTAAGCAGCACCCTGTGGAGCAAGCTCTGCGAGCAGTTATTTCCCAGCAGTACTTACCATTACAACAGTGGCGGCGATCCGGAACACATTCCAGATTTAAGTTACGAAGAATTACTGCAGTTCTATCGCAGCCACTACCACCCCAGTAACGCTATTTTCATGACATTTGGTGATATCCCTGCCACTGAACACCAGTCCGTATTTCAAGACCGGGCCCTGGGCCGTTTCCAACGCTTGGAGCCGCGCATACAGGTTCAGGCTGAGCAGCGTTTTGATACGCCGCTGCGCGTCAGCGATAGCTATGCTTTCGACGAAAGCGGCAGCACCGAAAACAAAACCCACCTGGTCATCGGCTGGATGTTGGGGGAAAGCTCCGACCTGGAGCAAATGCTTGAAGCGCAACTGCTGTCCAGCGTACTGATGGAAAACAGTGGTTCTCCGCTGCAGCATGCACTGGAAACCACCGAACTGGGCCAGGCCCCCTCCCCCCTGTGCGGGTTGGAAGACTCCATGCGGGAAATGGTATTTTGCTGCGGCATCGAAGGCAGCGAAGCCGAACACACAGATGCACTTGAAAGCCTGGTATTACAAGTACTGGGCGAGGTAGCGGACAAGGGCGTCAGCCAGGAGCGTCTGGAGGCAGTGTTACACCAGCTGGAACTGCACCAGCGAGAGATAAGCGGTGACGGTTATCCCTACGGCTTGCAGTTGATTTTGCAGGCGCTGGGTTGCGCCACCCATTACAGCGATCCCATCGCGGTATTGAACCTGGAACCGGTGATTGCCGGGATGCGCGAGAAGATTCGCGATCCCGATTATATTCGCCATTTGGCACGACGCCTGCTGCTGGACAACCCCCACCGCGTCACCCTGGTGATGACGCCGGACACCGGCCTGTCTCAGCGCCGCAAGGATACCGAAGCACAGCGACTAGAGGCGATTAAAAGCGGCCTCGACGAGGAACAGCGTCAGGCGGTGGTGCAGCTGGCGGCCGACCTGGTAACACGCCAGGGCCAGGTAGACGACGAAAGTATTTTGCCCAAGGTCGGACTGGATGACGTTCCGGCCAGCCTGCCGGAACTGGAATACACCCAGAACACCGCTCACGGCATCAACATCAGCAGCTATGCGCAGGGTACCAATGGGCTGGTATACCAGCAGGCAGTGGCTACTCTACCCGCTTTGAGCGGCGATCAAACCCAGCTGCTGCCCATCTACACTGCGGTTTTAACCGAATTGGGGCTGGGCCAGGGAGATTACCAGGATGTACAGCACCGCCAGTCGGCAACGGTTGGATCCATCCATAGCTTTACCTCCATGCGCGGGGCTGTCGACGACGAACAGGCGGTGACTGCAAATTTCGTACTCTCCTCCAAAGCCTTGCTGCGCAATGTGCAGCAGCAAACACAATTAATGTACGACACCCTGCACAGCGTGCGTTTTGATGAAAGCAGTCGCCTGCGCGAGCTGGTCAGCCAGATGCGGGCGCGCCGTGAACAGGCAATTACCGGCAACGGCCACGGCCTGGCGATGGCAGCGGCCAGCGCTGGAATGAGCCCACTGGCACAATTGAATCACCAGCTTTCCGGCATGCAAGGCATCCGCAACCTGCGCGCCCTGGACGAGCGCCTTAACGATAGCGCACAACTTGAGAATGTCGCCGCAGAGCTATCTGCACTGCACGCTGAACTCATCGCAATGCCCTTGCAACTGCTGTCTGTGGCCGAGGCCGACAAGCTCGCCGCGATCGCAGAAACCGCTGGCAGCATCTGGGGCGCAGCGCCGCCTGCATCCGCGGTCAATCGCTTCGACCTGGCATCCATACGCGAGCGCCGTGGCGAGCTCTGGCTAACCAACACCCAGGTCAATTTCTGTGCACGCGCCTACCCCACGGTACCGGTAGAACACCCCGACGCGGCACCCCTTACTGTTCTGGGGGGTGTCATGCGCAATGGCTTTTTACACCGTGCGATACGTGAACAGGGCGGCGCTTACGGTGGTGGAGCCTCACAGGACTCCGGAATCGCGGCCTTTCGCTTCTATTCCTACCGCGATCCCCGCCTGGCAGAAACCCTGCAGGATTTCGATGCCTCGATCAGTTGGATGCTGGAAAGCACGCATGAACATCGCGCGCTGGAAGAAGCGATTCTGGGTGTGGTCGGCAGCCTCGACAAACCCGCATCACCGGCAGGTGAAGCCAAGCATCACTTCCATAACCGGCTGTTCGGTCGCAGCCATGCACAGCATGAACAATTTCGCCGGCGCATCCTTGCGGTGACCCTGGATGATTTACAACGAGTGGCGGCACACTACCTGAAACCAGAGTCAGCCAGCACTGCGGTGATTACCGGGCACGGGCAACTCGATGCCACGGCGGCACTGCGCGAGGAATTACAACTGGAAGTGCAGGAGCTTTAATCGGCGAGCATAAAAAAGCCCCGCTAACCTAGCGGGGCCAAGCACCCGTTGACCGTAGGTGAGCCGGTCAGCGGGTTTATACTAGAACTTGTAAGCAATACCGATGTTGTAGACCCAGGGATCAACATCCACATCGAACTTGACCTTGGCCGCCTCAGCGCCACCGGACTTAGCGGTGATTTCCGCGGTGGTCTCAATGTCGATGTACCAGATACTGGCATTAAACGCCCAGTTCTCAGCAAACGGAATATCGACGCCAACCTGGCCAGCCAGCCCGAAAGAATCATCAAGATCCAGATCCGCATCGTCTACTGCACCGTCGGTGAGAGCACCCAGAGTCTCGATCAGCTGATTATCAACATCTTCATCGAAGAATACGGTGTAGTTCACACCAAACCCCAGGTATGGCTGCCAGCCTTGCTTGCCGCCACGAGGGTACCACTGCACCATCAGTGTCGGGGGCAGATGCTTGGTCGTTCCGGCATCAACACTCAGGTCAGTGCCGTTTACATCAGCCGTAATATCGTGCTCAAACGGGGTGGCTGTCAGCAGCTCCACACCAAAATCATTAGTGATCATGTACATGGGGATGATGCCCAACTGGGTGTCATCATCAATGTCTGCTTTAGCGACTACACCACCTGGTAAGTTAATGTCATCACTGTCTGTGTCAGGGTCTACGGTGGTTGCACCAACACGCAGCACCCAGTCGCCTTGCTCGTATGCCTGGGCCATCATACCGCCACTTGCCAGGGCAGCTGCCAGTGCAATCGTCAACGCCTTTTTCATTGTCTCACTCCTATCTATGGGTTGGGGAACAGCTGAGCTACACCATCCGCTGCGTATACTATGAGTGGTTGGCAAAGCGCACCTTGATGTTAATCAACATACCGTGCATGACTCGACTACGTTGCTCGGTATTTTTACACAAAAAACCTCTTTACCCCTAGACAGCATAGAACTATGAAAAGTAAGGGGATTTAACCTCGCAAGCATTGTAGCTGCCACTATTGCCACGGGTGGTCCAGCATCCGGCCACAACCCCAAAAGCTGCGCCCGTTGAGTTGCACTGACACCTGGCTGGGAAAATCATCGCCCTGCATGCTATCGACACACGGATTATCGACAATCTCAACGCGCAAATCGTTCGCTCCCTCCACAACGTGATAGACACGGGTCGAGCCTTCCAGCTGCTCACCGGGATCACTGACCATAACCCGCAACATGCCGTAGTCGCCAACGAACAGTAACTGCCGATTGAACTGCATTTCCAGGTGCCAGCCAGGCTCATTACCCACTGCGCGAAAATCCACTCCGCGACGGCGGGCATCTTCCCAGGGTGCACGTGCTGGCACTGCCTGACAGCCCGAGTAGCGCTGACCATCCAGGGTCAGCATGGCTTCATCCCCCTTCATCCAGAACAGCGTATCGCCCTCTGCATATTTCACCCCGGACGCGCTGCGCACCTGGGACAGAATGACATAGCGATCATCCAGCCACACCGCCATTTCGCCAGGCCCAAGCCGGGCGATAAATTCATAGTCCAGGCACTCGTACACCAGCGTTTTACCCAGGGCGCGAGGATCCTGGTTAAAGCCCTCCCCCGCAGACGTCTCGTTGCCCTGTACATCATTACCGCCACAGCCCCCCAACATCAGGGCCAGCAACAGCAGCGTAAATTGCGCCTTCAACACGTACTCTCTCCCGCTAACGGTGCCACGCTGGGCATATTGCGCCACTGGGCACCCAGCAGTTCTCTGACCTCAGCTAGAAAGGCTTGCCATGGGGCTTCTTCCAGGGGGCCCTGGTAAAGCGCGCCTGACCAGGCGCTGAATGGTTCATCAACATGCATAAAACGAGTATACCGCTTATAAACCAGAATCCGCTGCGGCATTTTCCTGCAACAACCGTAGCGCGCGGTTGCGCCGCAAGGAGTCTACAGTCATCAGGAGCAATCCAGCCCACACCAGGGCAAAGGCTATCAGTTGCACAGTGTTGAATGGTTCACCGAAAATCACCACAGCAACAAACAGTTGTGCGGTGGGACCAATATAGAATACCAGGCCCAGGGCCGTTAGCGGCAACAGTCGGCTGGCTGCAACATAGGTCATCAATGGAACGGCCGTAAACACCCCTGCGCCAAGAAGAACGGCGTCCACCGCCAGGCCATGCTGGCCCAACCCAGCACCGCCACGATACACCAGCCAGGCAATGCCGAAAGGGGCCATCATCAGCGTTTCCAGCAACAGTCCTTCCATGGACCCTACCTTTACACCCTTTCTTATCGCGCCGTACGAACCGAATGAAAGTGCCAGCGAGAGAGCAACAATGGGTAAGCCACCAAAGGAAACCACCTGCAACAGCACCGCGGCCAGCGCAAATCCAATGGCGATTTTCTGCGCTACGTCAATGGACTCGCGAAACAGACCAAGACCGAGGATCACGTTAATAAGCGGTAAGAGGAAATAGCCAAGGCTGGCCTCGGTGGCGCGCTCATGGGTCACCGCCCACAGAAAGATGCCCCAGTTCAGCGCACCAAAAAATGCAGAAGCGGCCAGAATAGCAACCGTACGCGGTTGCCGCAGTAGCGCAAAGGCAGCGAATAACCTGCCGTTGCCAGCCAGCGCCAGGCAGATTATTACTACAGGCAATGACCAGACCGCGCGGTGGGCGAGTAAGTCCCAGGAGTCAACGGGCTGCGCCTGGATCCAGTACAGCGCAGCAAAGCCCCATATGAGATACGCCGTAACACCCAGTAAAGTACCGCGGCGCCGATCATCGAGCTGCATTGTCATCGCAATTTCAACTGAGTCCCAGGAAAGGAAGCGCAATCATACGCGCAGCAAGAACCGTTACCAACAGCTTGAACCCGCGTTGAAAATCCAGCTGCGGTACACGATGGCGCAATGCGGTACCCACCCAGGACCCGATGACACCGGCCAACACCATCGCACTCACCAGTTGCCACCAGGGCGCCAGGCTAAAGCCAATAGCCGTAAAGGCTGCAATACGCACCGCATGATTCAGGGTCATATACACAGCGGTATTCACCACCAGCCAATCACGCTGTTTATTGCGCTGCATCAGCAGCGCAGCGCCCAATGGCCCGGTTGCACCAATGATCATACCCAGCCCCGTCTGGTAAAAACCCAGCAGAGCCAATGCAAATTGTCCATTACCCTGCAATTTGGGCAGGGGAATCCAGGTGATACCAAGAATCAACAAGCCCATAATGGCCGGCAACCAGTGTAAATCGAGACGCTGGTAGATCTCACCGCCAAACCAGCCACCCAGGACAGCGCCCAACGCGAAGGCCGGAATGATATGCCAATCGATATTGCGCCAGCCAAACGCGGCGCGCGAGACATTGCTGGCAAATTGCGTGCAGGCATGAATAGGGATAATCGCTGCGGCGGGTACCAACCCGGGCATCAGTGTGATCAGCAACACACCGCCGCCCATACCGATGACGGCGGTCAGGCACGAGGTCAGAAAAACCAGAGGCACTAGCCAAAACTCTGTCACCCACTTCCTCCCTGGCGCTCGCAATAATTTACGCGGGAACGCTGCGCCATTACAATACGCAGTTACCGCAACCGATGCTGTATAAAAACCCCGAGCCGCCGGCTCGCGCCAGGCTGACAGAATCAGCAAAGCAGCGCTGTTCACAACACTCCCCGCACAAGGCAGGCAGCAACAGCGTGATCACCTTGTGGGAAGCCCCGACTGCAGACCCCGACAACCCTGAACTACCCTGGCGCAAGCGCTGGGGCACGCACGTTATCGCCTTCACCCTATTTCCACAGCAGACGCTGCAGCAGATCATGGATTTCATGGCCATCAACGAGGCCTCGGAGCAGCCTTGAGACCCATAGCTTCTTACTATTGATTGTATTAATTTAATTCACTGTATCTATGCGTGTTTTTACTTGATACTGCCCGCCAAACCTTACCACTCAATGGAGTTAAGCATGACTGTTGTCACCCGTGTGCCCAATGTTGTATTCAAGACCCGCGTTCGCGACGAATCCGTAGCCGGGGAAAACCCCTTCCGCTGGGAAGACAAAACCACTGAAGATGTATTTGCCGGGAAAAAAGTCGTGGTGTTCTCCCTGCCCGGCGCGTTCACCCCCACCTGCTCTTCCAACCACCTGCCACGCTACGAAGAACTGTACACAGAGTTTCAGGCACAGGGCGTAGACGACATTATCTGCGTCTCGGTTAATGACGCTTTTGTCATGTTCAAGTGGGGCCAGGAACAGGGCAACAAGAACATATCCCTGCTGCCAGACGGCAATGGTGAATTCACCCGCAAAATGGGCATGCTGGTAGACAAGTCCAATATCGGCTTTGGCATGCGCTCCTGGCGTTATTCCATGGTGGTAAACGACGGTAAGATCGAAAAGATGTTCGTCGAGGCGGGCTTTGAAGACAACTGCGGTTCTGATCCCTTCGAAGTATCCGATGCCGATACCGTCCTTGCCTACCTCAAGGGCACTGAATCTGAAGGTGTTACTGCACCGCGCAAGGCGTTTGAAGGCTAACCGCAACGTAGCTAAAGTGTTTGCTAAACGGGTTCCTGCGGGGACCCGTTTTTTTATGCCAAAAATTACTTCCTGGCGGAAATTCTGCCGCCAGGGTATTGGTAGAATTAGCCCATCGGGTAGCGGATGTCGTTGGTCACCGCGTCGATACTGGCCAGTGTTTCTGCGCTCAGGGTAACGTCCGCGGCCGCCAGTAACTCAGGCATCTGCTCCGCCGTGGTGGCGCCAATAATGGTAGAAGCAACAAAGTCGTGCTGCTTGCTCCAGGCAATAGCCAGCGTAGAAACTGACATGTCCAGTTCCGCCGCGATGGCCTGAAAGCGCCGGGTCGAGGCAATCGCCTTGTCGTTGACAAAACGCTGCAAAATAGCCTGTTGCCGGTTGGCACCCTGACTCTGGTAATGGGTGAAGCGCGCACCCTCGGGGAAGGCGCCATCGTTATATTTACCACTGAGTACTCCGCCGGCCAGCGGCGAATACGGCAATAGGCTGACGCTCTCCTGGCGACAGGCCTGAGCCAGCTCGTCTTCAAAGCGTCGGTTGTTCAAGCTGAAGTTGTTCTGGATGGTGTCGTAGCGCGGCAAGCCGTGCATCTCAGCGGCGCACATGCCGCGGGTAAGGCCCCAGCTGGTCTCATTACTGCAACCGATGATGCGCACCTTTCCGGCACGCACCAACTCATCCAATGCCTCAAGCGTCTGTTCCTGCGGATAGTCCGCGTCCGGCCAGTGGGTCTGGTACAGGTCAATGTAGTCCGTACCCAGTCGGCGCAGGCTGCCTTCCACTGCGCGAACAATATGATGTCGGTCCATACCGGTCTTGCCGGCGCGCATCGGCGGAGAGAACCAACCGTGGGCGGGGCCAGCCACCTTGCTAGCCAGGATAATCGAATCGCGGTCTTTGGTTTTTAACCAGCGGCCCACTATCTCTTCGGTATCACCAGCGTAGCGGGCATCGGGGGGCACCGGATAGAGCTCAGCCGTGTCGTAAAAATCCACCCCGGCATCGTAGGCCATATCCATAATACGGAAGGATGTTTTTTCATCCGACTGGGCACCGAAGGTCATGGTGCCCATACAAATATCGGAAACCACAATCGAACTTTTACCCAGCCTGTTCTGACGCATATTCTGTCCTTACAGCGAAGGAGACGAGAGCTAGATCGTACCCTGCTCGCGCGCCATGTCCAGTGCCAGGTCCTCTATCATATCTTCCTGACCACCCACGGTACGACGCCTGCCCAGTTCCACCAGGATATCCCGGGTGGACAGGTTGTATTTCGCGGCGCTGCGCTTGGCGAACAACAGGAAGGATGAATACACACCGGCATAACCCAGGGTCAGGGCATCCCGATCTACACGCACCAGGTGGTCCATCATCGGCACAATCTTGTCCTCGGCTATGTCCATGGCCTTGAACAGATCGACCCCGGTCTCCACACCCATGCGCTCACACACTGCGATGAAAACTTCCAGCGGCGTATTGCCGGCACCGGCGCCCAGCCCCGCCAGCGATCCGTCAATACGGCTGGCACCCGCCTCCACGGCCGCCAGTGAATTGGCGATACCCATGGCCATATTGTGGTGCCCGTGAAAACCCACTTCGGTGGCTGGATTTAATTCAGCGCGGGCTAACGCCACTCGAGCTGAGACATCATCGGGCAACATATACCCCGCCGAGTCGGTGATGTAGACACAGTTAGCACCAAAATCTTCCAGCAGCTTGAGCTGCATCAGCAGTTCCTCGGGGCTGATCATATGCGCCATCATCAGAAAGCCCACCACGTCCAGGCCGTCGTACTGCGTCGCCATTTTCAGGTGCTGTTCCGATACGTCGGCCTCGGTGCAGTGTGTGGCCACGCGAATGGTCGAAATGCCGCAGTCCACTGCCATCTTCAGGTGATCCACCGTACCGATCCCCGGCAGCAATAAAGCTGACACCTTGGTGTTTTTCATTTCCTTACACACGGCGCTGAGATATTCCTCATCGCTGGCGGCGGGAAAACCGTAGTTCACCGACGCCCCACCCAGGCCATCACCGTGTGTGACCTCGATCAACGGAATCCCCGCATCGTCCATCGCCTTGGCGATATCCACCATCTGCTCCACCGTAATCTGATGCTGCTTGGGGTGCATACCATCGCGCAGGCACATGTCGTGTATGGTGATTTTCTTTCCTTTCAGATCCATTGTTCTACTCTCTTCGCTTGGCACCGAAAGAGGCGCCTGTTCTGTTGTTTGTGCTTCAGGACTGTGCGAGACATGGATGTCTCGCCCAAGCCTACATGGACGTATCTACGGCGGGTCCTGAAGCGCAAACGACAGGACTGGCGCCGGCCAATCTAGGCAGCAACCGGCGTAAAGTTTCCGGCCAGAATCTCTTCGGCATACATCTCAGCCGTACGCAAACCCGCCGCCGTCATAATATCCAGGTTCCCCGCGTACTTCGGCAGGAAATCGCCCAGGCCCTCGACTTCCATATAAATCGATACCCGCTTGCCATCAAACACCGGACCATTCTTCAACCTGTAGCCCGGCACATACCTCTGCACCTCGGCAATCATGTCGTGCACGGACTGGGTAATCGCCGCTTCATCCGGCTTATCTTCAGTGAGACAGTGCACGGTGTCGCGCATTATCAGTGGCGGCTCCGCCGGGTTGATAACGATAATGGCCTTACCACTGGCAGCGCCACCCACTTGCTCGATACCGCTGGCGGTGGTGCGAGTAAATTCATCGATGTTCTTGCGGGTGCCTGGTCCGGCAGATTTACTACTAACAGTTGCCACGATTTCACCGTAGGCAACGGCCTGCACCCTGCTCACCGCTGCCACCAAGGGTATGGTCGCCTGGCCGCCGCAGGTCACCATGTTAACGTTCATCGCTTTTTGCGCCACGGCGTCGGCCAGGTTAACTGTAGGCACACAGAACGGCCCGATCGCCGCTGGCGTCAGGTCTATCATTACTG
>JAIBDN010000043.1 GCA_024686215.1 Gammaproteobacteria bacterium
GGGCTATTGCCCGGAAGATGTGCCCCTGGCCAAGGAGCGCTACCACAATGTGAGTAATCAACTGTACGGCGTGATGGACCGTCGCCTGGCAGTGTCGGAATACCTTGCCGGCGCCGAATACTCCATCGCTGACATTGCCACATTCCCCTGGACAATGCCCAAGCAACAGGAAATGCACCGTATCGATATAGCGCAATACCCCAACGTCCAACGTTGGGCCGATACGGTGGCCGCACGCCCCGCAGTGCAACGCGGAGTCGCGGTGTTGGCGGTGGATATGAAAGTGGGTAATCCCACCGAGGACACCTACCAGAATATGTTTGGGAGCAACCAGTTCAAGCGCTGATGAGCTGGGGCATCTTGACGGGTTAACGGGGCGACACCGGCCCGCGCTCAGTTGTCTGTTACGGCGTCACTTCTTGCAGCGGCTCACCAACAGCTCCCGATGGCGCCTCCAGGCCGAGTTTATTGGCCAGGGTGGTAGCAATATCGTAGGGGGTAACAGGGCGGCTGATGGTTTTTGCTGTTATGCCATTGCCGGCAAATATGACAGGTACATGGCGGTCGTAGCGCCATACCGACCCGTGTGTCGCTGCCACTACCAGTCCGTCGAAATCATTGATAAATGACTGGGCGCGAAATACCACGTACACATCACCGGAACGCTTGGGCTGGTGGTTACCCGTCACCATTGCCGCAACGGCGCTGTTTTTTACCAGCCCCTGGTCAATGTCACTGGCGGCGAATGCGTAGGCCACTTCGGGTGATTGCATCACCGCCTTGGCCAGTGCGCGTTGCGTGGTTGCCAGGTCAAGCCCTGCCGCGGCGACCTTGTCCCTGTCGAGATAGACGTAGGGATGGAAATAGGTGTTTACCACATCTGCCTTTACCCCCATGACTTTCTGCAGCTGCGCATTCAGCGTATCCGCGCTGAGCAGTTCCGCGTCCACGTAATCGGCGTCCTGGTGCAACTCCTGCAGATAGCCCGGTGCCTCAGGACCACCATGATCTGCTGACAGTACGATCAGCGTATGTTTCAGTCCCACTTCGCGGTCAATGAACTCAAACAGATCTGCCAGTGTGCGATCCAGGCGAATCAGGTTGTCCTCCATTTCCAGGCTGGAGGAGCCAAACAGGTGGCCGACATAATCGGTGGAGGAAAAGCTGATAGACAGGTAATCAGGGATAGCGTCCTGGCCCAGGCCTTCAGCCTGTAACAGGGCTTTGGCGAAGTCCAGAGTCAGTTCATCGCCAGCAGGACTTACCGTGAGTAAGGTGGTGAAATATTTGCTGTCGCGTGGTCCCCACTGATGCGGAAAGGTGCGGCCATAGCCCGGGAAATCTGTTTCCCATTCGTTGTCGTCCTGCAGGATGCGCTGGTAGCTGTCAGGTTGGTGAGACAGCTGCCAGGATTGACCCGCATAGCGGTCCAGTTTCCCCGCCTTGTTCCAGTCGCTAACCCACTGGGGATAGGCATCGTAGTAGTAAGTGGAGGTGACGAACTCGCCGATGGCCTTGGAAAACCAGAATGCTTTGCCACTGTCACCGGCCAGTGGAATAGCCCCTCTGTCCTTTACCGATACACCGAATATCTTGCTCTGGTTGGGATAGCGAATGGCCAACTGGTCGGAAAATGTAGAGCTCAGTAGTGCCAATGGAGATCTGCCGTCGCTATTGGCGACGCGCTGTGTGGGGTCGATCTCGTTGGCTTTATCCACGTCGGCATTGGCGCTGAGCAGGCTGTAGCGGGAATCCTCCACGTTGTATACCAGTTGGTCGGTGTCCTGATCCAGCCACACATTGCCGATCATGCCGTGGGTGGCTGGCAGTGCGCCGGTTGCCAGGGAACTGTGTCCTACGATGGTTTCGGTATTGGCATGCCGGTAGGTCGCATTGGTATACCATATGCCTTTGCGCTGCAGGTAGTGGAAGCCGCCTTTGTCGAACTGCTGCATATGGCGCAGCGGCAGGTCGCCGCGCAATTGGTCCACGGTAATTTGTAGCACCAGGCGAATCTCAGGCGCGGCAGTAGCTGCACTGGACAGGATTATCAGTAGTAAGCTCAGGCTGGTTTTGCGCAGTAGCATCTTGGATTCCTTTTAGTCTTCATGGTGTGTATGGCATGTGTCAGCCAGTTACGTAGCGCACAAATACTATCAGGCCCACTACGATAACGGCAAAGTACAGTGCTGCCGCGATAAAGATACGCAGCCCGCTGGCGCGTCTGAAGTCTTCAGCGCGCTGCTCGGCCTTGCGCACGCCGATATGCCCTGCGATCAGTATAGACAGGGTTTCCTTCAGCGATAGCGGCGGGGAGGCAGGTTTGACCGGTGGCAGCTCTTCTTCGGGTTCTTTTGCCATGCGGTTATTCATGTTGTGTATAGCTAAGTTAATGTGTTGCGTTGGAATGCGGCACTAAAAATGCAGTTTTCGATTCACAATTGATTCCCAGTGCATAATTGACAGCGCTTTATCACGCCCAAAGCGTTCTGTTATGTTACATCCTCGAAGAAATATAGTTAACTTATCAATATACCTATTGAGATAGCTGATTCATGGCCAAAACAAGTAACCCTCTTGATCGCTGGGCCCGCGATCTACCTCCAGCTACGCTGGAATGGATAGGCGTGCGACCTGCGCGCCGTCTGCCAATGGAAGAACTGTCCAGCACGGTGGCGGTTGCACGGCGCGGCCTGGAAGGTGACCACAGACTGGATAAGACGCCCGGCTCGGCGCGTCAGGTCAGCATAATTTCTCGCGAGTTTATTCGGCAAATTGCGCACTTTACCGGCCGACAAGACATTCTGCCCGGTCTGCTGCGTCGCAATCTCGTTGTGTCCGGTATTAATCTGAACGCACTTCGGCGTCAGCGTTTCGTGATCGGCGAAGCGCTGTTCGAGGCGACGGCACTGTGTCATCCCTGCTCGCGCATGGAGAGTGCGTTGGGGAAGGGCGGTGTCGCGGCGATGTTGGGCCACGGCGGCCTCTGTGCACGCATACTGCGCAGCGGCGAGATCAAGCTTGGAGACACCCTGTTTATTGACGTTGAGGGCGCCAACATGGACCTGTTTCAATAACGCCAGCGGCGGTTTAGAGCAGCCCTGAAGCCTGGGCGTTGATGCCATGCAGTGAGAGTTTCGCCAAGACCTGACGTGGTCATGGTGCTCATGCTGAACAATTTGTTAATCTGGGTTTTTGGTTCAACCCTTTGGAGGGCACGCTATGCCGCAACTTGAAAACAAGGTCGCCATTGTCACAGGAGCCGCCCGTGGCCTTGGTCGCGCTTACGCGCTGGCTCTGGCAGGGGAGGGGGCCGCTGTGCTCGCCTGCGATATCAACGACTGCGCCGCTACAGTGGCAGCTATTACTGATGCCGGTGGGCGCGCTGCCAGCGCGGTGACCGACATTGCCAATATGGACAGTTGTACGGCCATGGCTGAGCAGGCCGTGAGTACTTTCGGCAGAATCGATGTGCTGGTGAATAATGCAGCGCTATACGGGGGGCTGAAAGGCGCTCGCTTTGAGCAGTTGGAGGAATCCCAGTGGGACGCGGTGATGAACGTCAACGTCAAGGGCCTGTGGCAGTGCTGCAAGGCCGCTGTGCAACCCATGCGCGAAGCCGGCGGTGGCTCAATTATTAATATCTCATCCCTGGCGGCGGTGTATGGTCTGCCCTACGGTATGGACTATGTGGCGTCCAAGGCGGCGGTGATCGGAATGACCCGCGCCATGGCCCGGGAGCTCGGTGGGGATAATATCCGGGTTAATGCGGTGGCACCTTCGGCGGTTCTTACCGAGGGCACAGAGGAGTTCTTCGGAGAGAAACTGGATAAGGCTAAACGGGTTATCGCCTCCGGGCAGCTGATCCAGCGCAACCTGGAAACCTCTGATCTCACCGGCACTATCGTATACCTGGCCTCGGACAGCAGTGGTTTTGTAACCGGTCAAACGCACATGGTGGATGGCGGTTCATGGTTCCTGTAGAGCCCGCCGTATTGAGCTCTGGGTAGATTTACCTTTAATTTATTCCAGCCTGCGCTCGCAGTATCCTGGCGCGCTGGTCGGGTCCAGTATGGCGTCAGCCGGGGGCAAGTAGCAGGTAGCGCAGCATGATGAGATCGGCTAGCAGCAGAGCGGTGATGTCAGACATAGCGCACCATGCCCCCGTCTACGCGTAAAGGCCGCCAGTACCGCGATTGCTGCCGGTAACCAGCGCCACTTTGTCTTCTAATTTCAGGTCCATAAATCTCTTTTTAGTCATTGGGTGTAACTTCATGCCGGGCACTATTGTCCCCCCCGGATGGGCGATTGTCACTTTTCTATAGGCTTAAGCGGTTATATTATTGTGGCGTAGGGAAAGCGGCAGTGTATTGCTTGTTTCTGTGTAGTCTTCCATCGCCAACGTGCACAGCGATGTCGCCGGCGACATTGTCAGGGTCAGGCTGCGTCAACAAAACGGACCACCGATTCCTCGGGTGCTTCGCCTTTAAATCGTTGTAACAGTGTATTGCGTTGTTCCAGCACCTGTTCGCGATTGCGGTCTTTGACATGGCCGTAGCCGCGCAGGGCGGCAACGCCGCCGGCCAATTCGGTTGCCAGGTCATAGTTGTCAGCGGTTAGCTCGCTGCTGATGGTTTCGATCAAGTCGAGGTAGTCTGTCAGGTCTTGTTGTTCGCGTTTTCGTTCTGCGCTGTAGCCAAATAGGTCCAGTGGTGTACCGCGCAAACGACGCAGGGGCGCCAGCCACTTGAAAACCGTCAGCATCCAGGGCCCAAATTCGCGTTTTATGAGCTCACCATTGCTGGGGTCGCGCCTGGCAAGCAATGGCGGCGCCATATTAAAGCGCAGTTCGAAATCGCCCTCGAAGCGCGCTTCAAGCTTGCGTTGAAATTCACCGTCCGTATACAGGCGTGCCACCTCATACTCGTCTTTGCAGGACATAAGGCGGAACAGCTGCCATGCCACAGTCATGCTCAGGGAGTTGGGCAGTCGGCTCTGCGGGTCACTGCGAACCACCTGTTGCATACGTTCAGCGTACAGCCGGGCATAGTCAGCGTCCTGGTAGCGCGCCAGGCGTGCTTGGCGCTCTGCGATCACCTCTTCCAGGGTTTCTGGTGGTGCTTTTTTTTGCCTGGGGGTGATTAACTGTTGCACTTTCTCGGGTTCATTGGCGCAGCGACGCCCCCACAGGAATGCCTGCTTGTTGAACTCTATGGCGACACCGTTGAGCTCTATGGCCTGTTCCAGGGCGCTTGCAGATACAGGCACCAAACCGCGCTGCCAGGCAAAACCAAGAAGGAACAGGTTGCTGGCGATGGAATCGCCCAATAGTTGCGTGGCGACAGCGGTAGCGTTGATAAAGTGACAGGCCTCTTCGCCGACTTCGTTAGCGACTTTATCCTTCATCGCCTGGGTAGGAAAATTGGCATCCGGATCGAGAATAAACGCTGATGTGGGTACTTCAGCTTCATTCACCACGGCGAACGTGCGGTTGTTGGCGACTTTTCCCATGGCCTCATAAGCCGAGGTCACCACCAGGTCGCAGCCTATCAACAGGTCGGCCTCACCCGCTGGAATGCGCACAGTTTTGATGTCGTCCTGGTGCTCGCTTACCCGCACATGACTTACCACGGCGCCAAACTTTTGCGCGAGCCCGGTCTGGTTCATGGTGGCGCAGCCCTTACCTTCAATGTGGGCGGCCATCGCTACCAGCGCGGTGATGGTCAGTACACCCGTGCCACCGACACCGGTCACCACCGTGTTCCAGGGGCGATCAAGACCAGGCAGTTGCGGTTCGGGCAAGGCGTCAAACAGCGCGTCTGCATGCGACAGGTCCAGGACAGATTTTTTCAACTTGCCCCCCAGCACAGTGACGAAACTGGGGCAGAATCCGCTGGCACAGCTGTAATCCTTATTGCAGGCACTCTGGTCTATTTGCCGCTTGCGCCCCAGCACGGTTTCCTTTGGTAGCACCGACAGGCAGTTGGATTTCAAACTGCAATCGCCGCAGCCCTCGCAAACATCCTCGTTGATAAACAAGCGCTTTGGTGGGTCGATCAGCAGTCCTTTTTTACGCCGCCGGCGTTTCTCTGCAGCACAGGTCTGCTGGTAGACGAGCACCGAAGTACCAGGGTATTCGCGCAACTCTTTTTGCACGCTATCAAGCTCGCTGCGGTGGTGCAGGGTGTAGCCGGGGACGCCCGCAAACTGGCCGCGCCAATCTTCAGGTGCGTCACTAACCAGGGCGATGCGGCGTACACCTTCACCACGTACTTGCTGTATAAGGTCGTTGACGCTGAGCGAGCCGTCAATGGGTTGGCCGCCGGTCATGGCCACCGCGTCGTTGTAGAGAATCTTATAGGTGATATTGACCCCCGCGGAGACTGCGGCGCGAATCGCGAGAATTCCCGAGTGAAAATAGGTACCGTCACCCAGGTTCTGGAATACGTGCCTGGTTGCGGTAAAAGGTGCCTGGCCTATCCAGGTCGCGCCCTCGCCACCCATCTGGGTAAACGTATGGGTTTCCCTGTCGGGCATCCAGGTGGCCATATAGTGGCAGCCTATACCGCCCAGGGCATGACTTCCCTCGGGAACACGGGTGGAGGTGTTGTGCGGACATCCGGAGCAAAAGTGTGGCACCCGTTCTATGCCGTCTCGCGGTTGTGCCAGCGAAGCTTCCTTTTGCTCGATCCAGCGCACACGCTGTTGCATTGTCTCGGATTGGTAAAAACGCCCGACACGACTGGCAATCGCCAGAGCAATGACAGCGGGTGTCAATTCAGACAGGTTGGGCAGCAGGTCGCGGCCTTCCTCGTCGAATTCTCCTATTACCCTTGGGCGCGAGCCCACCGGATAGTTGTAAAGCTGCCCGGTGAGCTGATCCTCGATAATGGAGCGCTTCTCTTCTACCACCAGTATTTCTTCCAGGCCCTCGGCAAAATCGTGCGTACTGCGTGGTTCCAGCGGCCAGGGCATGCCTACCTTGTAGACTCTCAGCCCGATCTCCGCCGCCACCGCCGCAGTGATACCCATGTCCTCCAGCGCCTGCATGACATCCAGGTAGGCCTTGCCGCTAGTGATGATGCCCAGTCGGGGTTGTGGACTGTCCACTACGATACGGTTCAGGTTATTCGCCCGTGCAAACGCTCGCGCTGCGTATATTTTGAACTTGTTGAGGCGTAGTTCCTGGTCCAGTGGTTTATCCGGCCAGCGCGCATGCACGCCGCCTTGCGGTAACTCGAAATCCTGCGGGATGACAATGTTGATACGGTTGGGGTCGATATCTGCCGAGATTGCCGAGTCCATGTTTTCGGTGATTGCTTTTAGTGCCACCCAACACCCGCTGTAGCGTGACAGTTCCCAGCCGAAGATTCCCAGGTCCAGTACCTCCTGCACATTGGCTGGCGCGAGCACCGGCACGGACGCACCGATAAACATGTGTTCCGACTGGTGGGGCAGGGTGGAGGATTTGCAGGCGTGGTCGTCGCCGGCAACTGCCAGCACGCCACCGTAACGTGAGGTGCCGAAAGCGTTGGCATGCTTGATTACATCCATGCTGCGATCGACACCCGGGCCTTTGCCATACCACATGCCGTATACACCATCGTAGCTGGCGCCGGCAAACAGATTGGTCTGCTGGCTGCCCCACACGGAGGTGGCAGCGAGATCTTCATTTACCCCGGGCTGGAAATGGATGTTGTGTTTGTCCAACCAGGGTTTGGCCTTCCACATCGCCTGGTCTACGCCGCCGACCGGGGAACCGCGATAACCGGAAACGAAAGCGGCAGTATTCAGGCCGCGTTGCTGGTCGCGTTGGTGCTGCAGCATGGGCAGGCGCACCAGCGCTTCGATGCCGGTCATATAGGCCCGTGTAGCATCCAGTGCGTATTTGTCGTCCAGTGAGATCGTGCGGATTGAGGCTGACTGATCGAAGCCCATAGTGGCCACCTGCATCTTATATAGCGGTGCAGTTTGCGCGAATTTGACTGAAATATTTATTTGATTTAACCGGAAATAGCGGTTAAATAGGAATATATATTCCTATAACTGCCGTAAAAGAGGTAAAAGTGACCCTAACTCTGACAAAGCAGGACGTAGCAATTCTCAAGCTGCTGCAGCGGGATGCGACTGCCAGTACCGCCGCCATCGCCGAGAAGCTCAATATGTCGCAGTCGCCGTGCTGGCGGCGCATCAATCGGCTGGAGCAGGAGGGGCTTATTCAGCGACGCGTGGCCCTGTTGGACCGGGACGCTCTGGGTATGGAGGTGGTGGTTTTTGCGACCATCAATTTAACCTCCTCCGGCCGTCAGAACCTGATCGAATTTGAGCGCGAAATCGTGCTGCATGAGGAGGTCATCGAGTGTTACACCATGACCGGGATATGGGACTATATGCTGAAAATTGTTACCCGGGACATCCGCCATTACGAATCCTTCGTGCGTAATACGCTCACGGCGAGCCCCTCTATTCGCGAATTGCATTCGCATATGGCGGTCACTGAAATTAAAAATACCACCGAACTGCCGCTGGATTCACAACTGTAGGGGCAGTCGCCGTGCCTTGGTTTCCTGGATTTGAATAGTTGCCTGAGTCAGCAGTATATGGATGGCTGGACCGCTGCATTTGCGCATAACATCCTGTGGATTTTTTTCAGTTCAGCCTGGAATATAAGCGCCGCACTAATTCCAGCAGCGCCAGGGTCACAGCTAATATCGTCAAGGTTGTTGCCGCACCTGCAACTTCTGGCGTTGCTATTTGTTTTACAGAGATACCGTAAGCCGCCCATGCTATGACCAGAATGAAGGCGATATCAGCCTTGCGTGCTATGACACTTGCTCCAATGGCCCCTGCCAGCGCCAGCTTCAGATAGGTCCAGGTAATAGGGTCTGTGCCGATGCTGTCCCACCCCATAGCTGTTTGTACGGTACTGATGTTGGCGATGGTGGCTACACAAATCCACGCGGTGTACAGGCTAAACGGCAGATGTACCAGCAGGCGGTGTGCAAATGGCACTGTCGGACGTGGGGTATTCAAGATCTGGTAGATCCCTACGAGCGAGGCGAGAATGCAGGCCATTATCAGCACCGATAAAATCAGGAAATCGTAGTGCCAGGCGAGTATCCATGCCGCATTGGCCACGCAATTGACCTTAAAAGGAAAGCTGATGCTACCCAGAGTGGCGTTGCCACGTTGGGCGGGTAATGCCTGGTAGATGATGAAAAAAAGTAAACCCAGGTAAATGACGCCCCAGATGGAAAAGGTAAAGCCCGCCGGGGTAAACAATGACGGGTATTTTGCGGAAATTTCCGGCGGCGTTTGGCCACCCAGGGGAATACTGGTGGCCATCGCGTTAAGCGCAATGGTCAGGCCGAAGGCAACAATATTTCCGCCCCAATCACTCGCTGTTCTTACCATGGTATGGTTCCCGGAGTTTATCTTTCTAATTAAGAATAGCAGATTCTGGGTCAGGCCATACGGTGTAGCGCTATTGCGGCGGTTCGATCACTACAAGGCAAAGTAGGCTGGTAGTTGCAATGACCGCCGAATCGGGTTTTACCGGGTCCAACCTGGAATGCGGCAATCAGAAAATGGTATGTTCAGCGGCTGGCGCACTGTTACTGGCTAGCGCACGGTCAGCGTAGCGCAGTGTCCTGGCATCTGCCTGCGGATGGTTGCGGATTGAATCAAGAAGTTCTGGGGCACCCTCGATAGGGGTTTTGCCGAGAGTAATCGCGACACTACTCAAGGTATTGGCGTCCGCTTTCTCGTGATTTATGATTTGCCACAAAAACTCAGGGCTTTCGAGTGCCTGGTTTTTAGCGGTCGCGCGGGCCACATTCTGGATACCCCAACTATCTATGGACGGATGGGACAGCATATCTTCCAGTACGCCTGTTCCTAAAGTCGCATGGTTTTTGCTAACTGCCAGAGCTAGCTGCCTGAGTGTCAGGCTGCCGGTTGCGGGGTGAGCGACTATTGCCTGCACCAACTCGTCACTCAGCATAAACTTCTGCTGGCTTAGACTTGTGGCTACGGTTTCCAGTGTGGCTGCATCCACTTGCGGGTGTGCAACGATACTTGCAAGTGTGCCGGCCTGTGCTGAATCTGCGTGCGTCATCAACCAGATAGCCGCTGCCCGCAGTGTGTCGCTTTGCGTCTTTGGATGCTTGATAACAGCGTCGATAATACGCCCAGAGTCCTGCGGGGGTTGCTTTAAGAACGACCAGGCAAGCGCATACAACGCGGAATTTTGCAGGCCTGGAGCATTCAACAAATCAACATAGAACGAAGTGCTGGCCAACTGGTGACTGTCTGCGCTCAATAACAGGGCCTCTCTGAAGTCGCGTATATCATAGCGATTTCCCGCCAAATCCTGTGCCAGTAGGAAGTAGCGCACATGCTCGAGAATCAGTGTCTCGATTTTTTGCGAGCTATTGCCGGTTAGCTCTTTATAGAAGCTGTAATATTCTATCTTGGTTAACAAACCTGTCTGGGGTGATTGCAGTTTCGCACTTAGCTGGTTCATCAGTGGCGCACTGGCGACTAACTGCTTGCGCAGTGCCGCATACTCCGCAGGGTTGTCTTGCGCATATTGCTGGAAGGACTCCCAGATAATATTGAGGTTGTAAGCGAGGTGATCCTGACTCAGCAGGATACTATTAAGCGCTTGTTGTAATTCAGCGAAATTTTGCGCATTTCGTACACCGCAGCCCATAGCTCTTGCCGTAAGCAAACCACTGTCTGGTGAAGTGAGCAGTGGGCTGTATGTGTCCAGGTCGGGGTTATCAAAACCCAGCCCCGGGGTTTTTACCTGCCCGTGGCTCAACCAGGCATCTCTCGCCACAGGGCTGTAAGCAGGGTTTCCTGCAAGCACTTGCCACAGATACCGTGACATATCCTTTTTCTGCTCGGCGGAGTTTGCCCTCAGCGGATCAAAAGCCGGTATTGCGTCGGCAATTTTCGACATATGGGCCATGTGATAGAGAAGAGATTTTTCACTTTGTGCTTTTATACCCGGTGAACTCCTGGTCCAACCAAATACATTCGCGGCAGGAAAGATCCTGAGGTATCTGGAGGCCAAGGGGTTATCCTGATCCAGAGTCGCAGAGAATTCGAAACTCAAATCTGCGAAACCCTGCTCCAGTCCATCCAGGGACAGCTCTGCGCCGACTCGTTGCGTGTGGTAGTCCGCTTGCAGTTCTGTCGTATTATCCAGCTCAGCATCCAGGGGGCCAACGCCCAGGGTGCGACACCCCTGAAGCCACAAACCTTTGACTCCGCGAAAAAAATCTTCGTATTGTGGACTGCAGCTGAGCTGTTCAAGAAAGCCGATACCCAGGACACCCTTGGCCCGATTGCCGCCAAAACTACCTGTATGATGCCCGGAAATGACCAGGCCGTCGCAACCCGGGTTGTTCTCGAGCATGTGTTGGAAAGATGTTTGCGGGTTGGCATCCGTTGCGGGGTCATGTAACTCGACAGTATTGACAGGGTTGCCACCCAGGCGGCTGGCTGCGTCCAGAAAAGAGCGTGTAAGCTCGAATTCCCTTGAATTATTGAGTGAAAAAAAGCACAGCGTGCGGGTGTCCGCGCTGCCAGTCTGTGCGTTGGAGATGCTTGCCCAAAGCAGCGTGCTCAATAGTGCCAGTCTTGCCCAAATCATCAGTGGTCCGGTGTAGCTGCATGAAGTGCTATAGACGATACTGCATTATAGTACTTCGTTTACTCGGGTATTAATTACTGACACGCACCATGCGCTTCTCGCCGCGGGCATGGCCCAGTGTGGCCTCATGGACAACATAGGCCTTGATGGCCTCGGCTTCTTCCGGGCTGATCAGTTTGTCCCAGGCGGGCATGCCGTTGGTGCGCAGGGCGCCTTGCATCACAATAGCCTGCCACGCAGGCGCAACGTCATTGATACGATAGCGCAGATCGGGCACCATGCCGGCGCTGGCGGCGTTGCCGCCGTGGCAGGCCACGCACATCAGGTTGTACACCTCGCGGCCCTGCTCTACTTGCTGCGAGCTGCCTGATGCCACAGTGGGGGTGGGCAGGGCCTGCTCGACGCGGTTCGCAGGTATTGGCAGTTTTTCCTTGCCGCCCAGTTTGTACACCAGGACGCGGCTGGTGTTCTCGATATTGAACTGGCCGACCAGGCCGCCCAATACCAGCGCAGAATCGCCACCCCAGCCCTGCATGATGGCCACATACTGTTCGCCATCTATCTCGTAGCTGATGGGTGCGGCCATCACACCGCCCTGTACCTGCTGGGTCCACAGTTTTTCTCCAGAGTCGGCTGAGTAGGCATTGAAGTTACCTTCCAGATCGCCCTGGAACAAAAGGTTACCGGCGGTGGAGAGCAAGCCGCTGCCGGAATAGATGCCGCCTTCCTTGCGCCATACCTCGGTGTTGCTGACAGGGTCCCATGCGATGAGTACCGCGCGCAGGCCGTTGCCGATGGCCTTGCGTTGCTCCACGGTCAGGTCATCCGGTACGCTAAATAATGCCTCCATATCATAGTTGAGATTGACGATAGTTTTGCGGCGCGCGGTAAAGTGATCGTCACTGTATACCGCGGCATTGGCCAGAGCCGGTATGTATACGTAACCGGTGTCGCGGCTGTAGGTCATGGGATGCCAGGTGTGTGCGCCTACGGAAGCCGGGATAACCACGAACTCTCCATCGCCCGAGCGCGCCCTGGGGTGCTCTACCGGTCGGCCGGTTTCCATGTCTATGTGACTGGCCCAGGTGGTGGGCATGTAGTTATTGGCTGACAGCAGTTCACCGTTGGTGCGGTCAAGCACGTAGAAGAAGCCGTTCTTGGGGGCCTGCATAATCACCTTGCGCGTGGCTTCGCCAATCTTCAGCTCTGCCAAAACCATATGCTGCGTGGCGGTGAAGTCCCAGGTATCTCCGGGCGTTGTCTGGTAGTGCCACACGTATTCGCCGCTGTCGGCGTCTACTGCCACAATAGAGGCAACAAACAGGTTGTCACCACCCTCGGGGCTGCGGATTTTATGATTCCAGGTGGAACCATTACCCACGCCGATATAGAGCAGGTTGAGTTCCGGATCAAAAGCAAAGGCATCCCAGGCGGTGCCGCCGCCCTTGCCATTTTCCCACCACTGGCCGGTCCAGGTTTTGGCGATCATCTCCTGGGTCTTATCCTCAAAGCCGTCTGCGGGATTACCCGGAACCGTGTAAAAGCGCCACAGTTGTTCACCGCTCTCTGCATCATAGGCAGTCACATAGCCGCGCACACCCATTTCCGCGCCACCGTTGCCTATAATCACCTTGCCGTTCACTACCCGTGGTGCCCCGGTAATGGTGTAGGGGTCTTGCTGATTGATACGAGTGTCTACTTCCCAGACTGCAGTGCCGAGTTTTCGGTCCAGGGCGATCAGACGTCCATCCAGGCTGGCCACATAGACATTTTTACCCCACAGTGCCGCACCGCGGTTAACCACATCGCAGCAGGTATTCTTGGCATATTCCTTGTCTACCTTGGGGTCGTATTGCCACAGCAGTGCACCGCTGCGCGCGTCCAGCGCGAACACCAGGCTCCAGGACCCGGTGGTATACATTACGCCATCGGCAATTAGCGGGGTGGCCTCGACACCGCGTTTATGCGGCAGGTCGAAATACCAGGCCAGACCCAGAGCGGAAATATTCTTGTCGCTGATCGACTGCAGTGGGCTAAAGCGCTGTTCGTCATAGGTGCGGCCGTGGCTGAGCCACTCCCCGGGTGTTTTATCAGCTGCGATAATTCTGTCACCGTCCACTGGTATATAGCCGGGTTGCCTGATCTGCGGAAGTTGAGCCTGGGAGGACTGGACTGTTGCAGGTGCGGTCTGAACCGGGGTTTCTGTAGTAGGGGGTTTCTCACTGCAGCCGTGCAGCAATAGCAGTGCCATACCAGAGGCGATGACTTTCCAGATAGTGTTGCTGACGAGAGTGGATCTTTTTAATTGCACGATCTGTCCCCTGATCTATTTCTGCGCTTCATGGCAGAAGTATAGACGGTATCAAACCGCCGTTGCGAATAAATCAAGGCGCAGCTAGCGGGCGCGGTTTTCCAGGCCAAACTCTGCAGTAATCGCGTGGATTTCCTGCAGTTCCTCTTCGCTGACCCGTCCGTCGGCCTCGGCGATAGCATAGAGTGAATCAACCAGCAGCTGCTTGCGCTCACCATCGAAACCTTCTTGAGTGCTCTGGTTGCTGAGCTCCGTTTGTGCGCGTTTTTGCATCATGGACATTTCCATGACGAAATTGACCTCGCTGTCTTTGAGCTCAGCGAACTCTTTGAGTATACGCCGCATCTCATCGCGTTCTTCCATGGTGACCTTGTCATCAGCATAGGCGACCCTGGCCAACGCAAAGGCGAACGTGGCGAGGTAACTGGCCTGGTTGGGGTCGTGTTTCTCCAGCAGATTCAGCATGCGACTGGTGCCCTCGGATACGGCTTCCGTCAGGGACCTCATATGACCATCTTCCAGATGCAGGATGCGGTCGGCTACGTCCAATATGCGGTTGTCGTGAGTCACCAGTACCACCGCCGCACCGTCTTCACGCGCCAGTTCCTGTATCAATTCAACCACGTCGCGGCCCGACTGTTTATCCAGAGAGGCGGTGGGCTCGTCGGCCAATACTATCCGGGGCCGGTTGACCAGGGCCCGGGCAATGCCGGCACGCTGCAGCTGACCACCGGACAATTGGCTTGGATACTTGTGCAGGTGCTCGCCGAGACCGACTCGCTCCAGCACGTTTTTGATACGCGCCTTGCCATCCCTGTTGCTAACGCCCGCCAGTTGCAGCGCCATTTTGACATTTTGGCTGATGGTCAGGCAGTCCAGTAAGTTGTGTGACTGGAATATGTAGCCGATTTCACGACGGACTTTCATTTGGGTGCGATACTTGGCCGCCTTTAATTCCTGGCCCAGTATCCTTACGCTGCCCTCCTGGGCGGAGCGCAGGGCGCCCATCATAGTCAACAGCGTTGTTTTGCCTGACCCGGAAGGCCCGGTGAGAATGATGATTTCTCCCGGCTGAATGCTGGTGCTGATATTGAACAGGATCTGTTTCCGCATGTCCCCCTTGCCGTAGCTGTAGGACACGTTTTCCAGTGCAATAGGCGCTTCCGCAGTCATCAGAACACCTCCGCCGGGTCAATGCCGCTTAGCTTGCGCAGGGTCAGTAAGCCAGACCCGGCGCACATGGCCAGGGTGAGTGCAAATATTTGCAATGCACTGTCCACGGTCATCTCCAGCGGGAGTCGGGTTGCCGCGGAAGCCTTTTCGAATACCAGGATAGATAATCCAATACCCGGTATAAAACCCAGCACAGCAAGTATGCATGCTTCCTGTAAGACTACCTTGCGCAGGTAGCCCCGGCTGTAACCCATAGCTTGCAGGGTGGCGTATTCCTTCATGTGGTCTTGTACATCGGCGAACAGGATCTGGTACACGATGATCAGCCCGACCACGATACCGATGATGGCACCGAAGGCAAAGATGTAGCCAATGGGAGTAGTGCTATTCCAGTGTTCGACCTCCATATCCCTGAATTGCTGCGGCGTTAGCACCAGTACATCACCGGGGATAGCTTCGCGGATCCTCAACTGCGTCTGTTGAATATTCTGGCCGGGGTCAAGGTGGATCAAGCCAACCGTGATAGACGATTTTTTTTGCTTGGGGAACATGCGCAGAAAATTTAGATCAGACGTGACGACGCCGCCGTCGAGACCGAAAGAAGTACCCACGGCATACAGGCCCTTCACAATTATTTCCCGATCATTGATCTCGGTTCTTAACGAACCTTTCTCTCGCATTATGTCAGCTACAGGACCGTATTCTTTGCGACTCAACTGGTCGAATATTATTTGGTCCGGTATTTTAATTTGTTCCTGGGCCAGGGGAGTGAGTATCCTGGAAAGTCCGCTGTCAGAAGGGTCAACGCCGACAATGAAAATCCGCCGCGCACTGCTGCGATCAACCGGGTTGCGCCAGGTGCCCAGCCGCGAATAGATAGGCGTCACCGAGTCCACACCTGCAATACCCTGGGCCTGATACAGTCGACTGCGGGGGAATTCCTTGGCTGCAATCAGGTAGTCTGTTTTGGGACTCATCATCACCAGGTCGTAATCCATGGCGTTGTGATAGCGAACAGCACTGACAAACAATGCCTCACGAAACTCTAACTGCACGCAAATCAGAATGACCGCGAAGGTGATGCCTAAAATGGCAGAGAGTAGCCGTAACTTTTGATGTTTGAGTTGCAGCCATCCAAGAGGGAGCGAACCAAACATCAGATTTGAATCTCCACCTCTACCTGCATATTGGTGTAACCGGAAACCGCTTCGCTGTCATCCAGTATGATATACACTTCGACCACACGGGCGTCGGTTTTGTCGATGGGATCAGTACCCAGTATATCCAGGCGGCCAACCTTCAGGGAGATCCGTTCCACCGTTCCGCTCAGTGCGTTTTCCAGTGAGGCGACCCTGATGGTGGCGGATTGGTCTTTTTTCACCAGGCTGATATCGGTTTCGTAGACTTCGGCAACGACATACATACGATCAGTCTGGCCAAGTTCCAGAATACCCTCCGCACCAACGCGCTCGCCGGGAGCGGCATGTACTTCCAGTACCTGGGCACGCAGTGGCGCGCGCACGGCTGCCAGGTTGAGACGTGCCTTGGCCGCGGCAAGATCAGCTTTGGCGATATCGAGGCTCATAGTGGCCTGGTCCAGCATGACTTTGCTGGTAGCAGAGGTGAGGGACAGATTCTGCTGCCGCTTCAACTCTCTCCTGGCATTGCTGTATATGGCTTGCAGCCTGGCGACTTCCGCCTCGCGTAAACTGTAATTGTCCAGGTAGGCGATAACCTGCCCCTTTTCGACCCAGTCGCCTTCTTTGACCGTGAGAGATTTGATGACAGAGCCGGAGATGCCACCGCTCGATGGACCGGCAACCTGTATAACACCTTCATAAGGTTCGATACGGCCGAGACTGGAGACCGCCCGGCTTTCCGCCAGAGCAGTAAGGTGCAAACTGACAAGAAATAATCCTACAAGCACTTTTATTATGTTGAGCATGTAACAGAGCCTCCTTGTTCTTATTCGAGGATCATTTCACAGTTGCTATATAAATAGGAAGCAATACTTCTGGTTAGTGCTGTGAGGCTGGTAGATTGGGCAGACTAATTGTTGCTGCGCCTGCCTGATAATCGTTGACTGGCGGCTCTACCGATTATCGAAACGACGCTCTCGCTGCAACAGCGCCTGCTTCGACTATACTTTTAATTACAATAAATAATGCCTGTTTTCGATAATAGAAAAAACACAAGCGAGTGTATATGTCAGCCAAGGGACCTATTTTGATTCTCAGCATTGACGGCGGCGGTTCGCGGGGCGTCATACCAGCCAATGTGTTGCTGCACATTGAGCAGGATGCCGGCATTGCGGTGCGTGATTCGTTTGATTTTTATGCCGGGGTCAGTACCGGGGCGATGATAGCGGCTTTTCTGGCAACCAATGTCGGTTCGGTGGAGCACCTGGCTCGCGATAGTTATTCCTCTGAGAATTTATCCAAAATGATGGATAAAACCGTGTGGGACAAGATGTTGGGGCGCGTACAGAACCAACCCAAATATGACGGCATAAACAAGCGCGAATACGTTGATGCGCTACTGGATGGTGTAAGGATTAATGATATCCAGGATAAACACCTGTTGATATTGGCCTATGATTTTATTAACCGGGATCTGGTTACCTTCAGAAACCACCGCGGACACGATGCCGCATACAACCCAACCCTCACCGAGATCTGTGATGCCGCCACTGCGGCCCCGACACTTTTTCCCACGGTGGCGACTTCGTCCCTCAGTCGTCGCTGGTTGATAGATGGCGCGCTTACCACCAACGACCCGAGTATTTGTGCCATCACAGAGGCATTGGCCATGGGCCATGGTCTGGAGGATATCTGGATGTTATCTCTGGGCACAGGGCACCCCGTGCATGACCTCAGCCAGGAAGACAGGGACGAAATTGGCACGGCGTCGCAGGGTTGGGGTCTTGTCGGCTGGTTGTCAAACGGCTTGCTCGATCACATGTTGAGTGCAAGCTCCTGCGTGAGCGCCCATCAGTGTGAACAGTTACTGGGAGAGCGCTATGTTCGCGTCAACGGAGAATTACCGCGCAAGTTGATGCAACTGGACAATACCACCGAATCCCGGGTGATGGATTTTTGTTCTTATGCCTACACCTGGTTCGAATCGAGTATAGAATCAATTGAGAGCTTGATGAGAAATGTAGCACAGGCCCGAGAGGCGCATGCCAGTCAGCAACCCTGAAAAGTTGGGGGCTGAAATTTGTTGTGCAGCGGCAACCCTATCCCTCCTTGAACATTGCCGGATGCGCTTATTTATCCGTGGCCACCTTCTGCTGCAGGCTCGCTATACAGGACTCAAAGGCGCGGCTGATACGCGTTCTATCGCGAATGGCCGCCAGTTCCGGCCAGGTAGCGCGCTTGCCCAACAGCATATATTCATCCATTCCCTTGGCGTCGGGATTGCTTAGCAGCCTGGTATAAATCGCGGGCTTGGGGGGCAGGTGAATATTGATGTCACCGTGGTACTGCTGGGCAAGCACCGCGTGACCGCTGTCTAGCATGGAGCGCACGGGTCGGTAATTGACTGAAGAGCGGGCAAAATCCAGGGCGATAGTCGCCTGGGCCTTCAGTGAATTGAAAATTGCGGCGCTGCTATTAGCCACCACGCTTGGGGTTTCAGCCTTGTGCATAGCCATAAAGGGAATCACGTGAGGGTTGGATTGACTGACAATGGACATATTCACATTGTGCAGTCGGCTCATGCGCTGTACCGGAATGTCGCCATACACCGAACCATCCGTCCACTTTTCCGTGCCCATGTAAGAGACAGTTTCCCCCTGGGCATTGCGGCACATCAGCGTAACCGGTGGGAAAACACCTGGAATCGCACAAGACGCCAGGGAGGCGTGGGCAATCAGCACATCGGGTGCGGTGAGGTGGTTCAGCAGCCGGGGTTTTTGTCGTGATCGGGTGGGTGAAACGGAGATGTTGATGGCCAGACCGGACACTTCAAACGCTTCCTTGAAGGTGAGCCCACCGGAATTGCTGTCGACGCACTCGAACAAC
>JAIBDN010000069.1 GCA_024686215.1 Gammaproteobacteria bacterium
AGGACGGGGCGTGGCGCTGCAGGCGGCGCAATACCGATTGTGGTGAGTAGCGTTCCTGTACCCATTCTTCCAGATACGGCTGTGCGGTATCCCACAAATTCAGCTCGGGATACAGTTGCCGACCCAGGCCCTCGATATTCAGTAGCGTCTTTTGCAGCAGTACCAGCGATGGCTGTACTTCCATGTCGAAACGCCCGGCTGTGCGGAACAGGTAGACCAATAGCTCACCGAAGGATATTTCGCTCAGCGGTCGTTCGAATATGGGCTCGCAAACAGCGCGCATAGCGGATTCAAAATCCTGCACCCGGGTTTCCGGTGGCACCCAGCCGCATTCCACGTGCAACTGGGCTACATCCCGGTAATCCCGGCGGAAAATTGCGAGCAGGTTGCGCGCCAGATAATACTGGTCAGAATCGGACAGGCTGCCCACGATAGCGCAGTCTATAGCGATATAGGTCGGGTCTGCGGGGTTAGTCGCATCCACGAAAATGTTGCCCGGATGCATATCCGCATGGAAAAAACTGTCGCGAAATACCTGGGTGAAAAATATCTCTACGCCGCGTTCGCCCAGCACTTTCAAGTCCACGCCCTTGTCGCGCAGGGTATCCATGTCAGTGACCGGTATGCCGAAAATGCGCTCCATGGTGAATACGTTACGGCAGGTGAAATCCCAGTGTACTTCGGGTATGTAGACTAGCTTGCTCTGCTCGAAGTTGCGGCGTAACTGGCAGGCGTTGGCGGCCTCGCGGCCCAGGTCCAGCTCATCCAGAATCACCAGCTGGTAATCTGAGACAACTTCCGTCGGGCGCAGCCGACGGCCCTGAGGCAGGTATTTCGCCACCAGCCTGGCCAGGGTAAACATCAGCGCCAGATCCTGGCGGATGATAGGTTCTATATCCGGGCGCACCACTTTCACCACTACCTGTTCACCCGTGTGCAGTACCGCGGCATGTACCTGTGCCACAGAAGCGGAGGCCATGGGTGTTGCTTCAAAGCTGGCGAACAGCTCGGTTACCGGTTTACCCAGAGCCGTTTCAATAATGTCGATAGATTGCTGCTGTGGAAACGGCGGGACGTCATCCTGAAGCTTTGCCAGTTCATCGGCGATATCGGGTGGTAACAGGTCGCGGCGGGTAGAGAGCATCTGGCCAAATTTGATGAATACCGGGCCCAACTCTTCCAGCGCGCGACGCAGGCGCACCCCCCGCTCTAGCTCCGGGGCGCGGTTCAGTTGCCAGGGAGAGAAGCGCAGCGCCATCCTGGGCAGCGTGGGCAGACGCTGGGCGTCAATAAATTCGTCGAGCCGGTAGCGGCCTATGGTGCGCAGAATTTTTGCCAGCCTGGTTATCCGTGACATGCTTCAGCCCTGTAATTTCTGCAAGCGGCGGCGCAGGCGTGCGGTGCGCGACTGCAGGCGCTCCACGCGCAGGCCCAGATCCTGTACATCGCGATAAAAGTCTTCCAGTTCCAGTCGTGGGGGTGTCAGACGGGCTTCCTCATGAATGAACTCACCCAGCTGGCGTGTCAGGCTGGAGGACGCCTGGCTGCCCCAGCCAACGGCGGCGCGCACTATTTGCGCTACCTGGTGGCCGGCGACATCGCCCAATGTGTCCACCAGTGGTGCTTCCCAGTCCATGTCCAGCGAAGCCAGTGTCTTTTGTAGCTCGATCAGCGGGGCGCTGTCGCCCTGCAGCTCCAGCGAGCCGTTGATCAGGGTGGCTGCGGGGTCCTTGGCGGTGGCTAATTCAGCGAAGTCCGAGGCCTCACCACGCACACTGGTGGTGACCGGGCCCTCGTGTATACCCATGAGACGGATGCCACTCGCAGCAGGCTGCAGATAAACATCGATTTCGGGGGCGGTGCAGTGCAGGGCAAATATACAGTCCTGTAGCTGCTCCAGTTCTGCAGCCGTCGCAGGGGCTAGCTGTAGTGCGCGATTCAGGCCTGACTCCAGAGCGGCCAGTGCCGCGGTATGCAGCGTCGGATTGATGCCCTTGCTCATTTCAGGCCTTGACGCCTTTATGCAGGGCGACGATACCCCCGGTCATATTATGGTATTCGCAGCGCTCGAAACCGGCGTCTTCCATCATATCCTTGAGCGTGTCCTGATCCGGGTGCATACGAATGGATTCGGCCAGGTACTGGTAGCTGTCGCTGTCGTTGGTCACCAGCTTGCCCATAAAAGGCAACACCTTGAAAGAGTAGGTGTCATAGGCCTTGCTCAGCAGATCATTGTCAGGCTTGGAAAATTCCAGCACCAACAGACGGCCACCGGGTTTTAACACCCGCAACATAGAGCGCAATGCCAGGCTCTTGTCAGTGACATTGCGCAGGCCAAAAGCGATGGTAATACAGTCAAAGCTGTTATCGGGAAAGGGCAGGAACTGGGCATCCGCCTGAACGAACTCCAGATTGGATTGCATGCCCTTGTCCAGCAGTTTGTCGCGGCCTACCTGGAGCATGGAATCGTTGATATCCGCCAGTACTACCCGGCCCTCATCGCCGACTATTTCAGCGAAGCGCGCCGCCAGATCCCCGGTGCCACCGGCGATATCCAGCACCGCGTTGCCCTTGCGCACACCGCTGAGCTCTATGGTAAAACGTTTCCATATGCGGTGAATGCCGCCGGACATCAGATCGTTCATCAGGTCGTAGCGCGCTGCAACCGAGTGAAAGACGTCTGCTACCAGCCCCGCCTTGGCTTCTGCTTTAACTTCTTTGTACCCGAAGTGTGTGGTGTCTTTTTCTGTCATGGGGTCTCCGCCCGTGTCGGACTCAGCGCTCCATTGTAACCTGATGCGCGCGCCGGGTCAGGTTGCCAGCGGCAGTACCTCTAGGGGTCGAATGTCAGGACCTGTACACCCGGGTCGCGGCTGGCACCGGCGGCTGCGATTTGCTCCAGGTAGCGCTGCCACCACTGCGCTTGTTTGGCTCCCAGCTGGCGCAGATAATCCCAGGAAAAAATACCCGTATCATGACCGTCATCGAAGACCAGTTGCACGGCGTAGTTGCCTACCGGCTTTATGTCGGTGATGGTGACATTGAGCTTGCCGGTTTGCAGTACCTCCTGCCCGGTTCCGTGGCCACGCACCTCGGCGGAGGGAGAGTAGACCCTTAGGTACTCGCAGGGCAGCACATAATTTTCGTCATCGCCAAAGGTGAGTTCAAGCGTGCGCGACCTGGCGTGCAGGGTAATTGCGGAGGGGGCCACTGAGGTCTGCTTCAAGGGATTGGGTCCGCTTAGAGGATAAAGCGCGAGAGGTCTTCATCCGCGCTCAGTTCCTGCAATTGGCCGTCCACGAAGGCGGCATCTACCATGATCGCGGCGTTTTGCAATCCGGCGTCCGCGGCGCCAAAGGAGGCTTCCTCCAATAAACGCTCCATTACGGTATGTAGCCTGCGGGCGCCGATGTTTTCGGTCTTTTCATTCACCTGCCAGGCGGTTTCGGCGATACGGCGCAAACCGTCCTGGCTGAACTCTACCTGCAGACCCTCGGTACCCAACAGGGCCTGATACTGCTCGGTGAGAGACGCATCGGGTTCGGTCAAGATGCGTTCAAAATCTTCCGGGGTCAGGGCGGACAGTTCCACGCGTATGGGTAAGCGGCCCTGCAGCTCGGGGATCAGGTCCGAGGGCTTGGCCAGGTGAAACGCGCCCGACGCGATAAACAGGATGTGGTCGGTTTTGATCATGCCGTGCTTGGTGCTGACGGTAGAGCCTTCGATCAGCGGCAACAGGTCGCGCTGTACCCCCTCGCGGGAGACATCGGCACCGGCACCTTCACTGCGCTTGGCCACCTTGTCCAGTTCATCCAGGAATACGATGCCGGTTTGCTCTGCCGCAGTGACGGCTTTTTGTTTCAGCTCTTCCTCGTTGACCATCTTCGCGGCTTCTTCGTCGCACAGGGCTTCGAACGCGGCTCTGACAGGCATTTTGCGCGTCTTGCTCTGCTGCCGTGACATATTGGAAAACATACTCTGCAACTGGTTGGTCATCTCTTCCATACCGGGAGGCGCCATGATTTCCATGCCGGGAGCATTGCTACTGACCTCGACCTCGATTTCCTTGTCATCAAGGTCGCCTTCACGCAATTTCTTGCGCAGTAGCTGACGCGTGGCGGAGGTGCTGTCCGCTTCACTGTCCCTGGCGGGCGGCAGTAAGATGTCCAGGACGCGCTCTTCGGCGGCTTCTTCTGCGCGGAAACGCACCCTCTCCATTTCCTGTTCGCGGTACATTTTTACTGCCACATCCACCAGGTCGCGCACAATGGAGTCCACGTCCCTACCCACATAGCCCACTTCGGTGAACTTGGTGGCCTCGACCTTGACGAACGGCGCATTGGCCAGTTTGGCCAGGCGGCGTGCGATTTCAGTTTTGCCAACGCCGGTGGGGCCAATCATCAGGATATTTTTGGGCGTGATTTCGGCGCGCAGTTCCTCGGGCAGTTGCATGCGGCGCCAGCGGTTACGCAGGGCAATGGCTACTGCGCGCTTGGCTTCTTCCTGGCCGATAATGTGTTTGTCGAGCTCGGAAACAATTTCCCGCGGGGTCATATTGGACATATAGGGTCCTAAAAATCCAGTTGTTCGATGGTGCGGTTATGGTTGGTGTAAATGCAGATATCACCAGCAATACCCAGGCCTTTTTCCACAATAGTGCGGGCATCCATTTCGGTATGATCCATTAGCGCGCGGGCGGCAGCCTGGGCAAAGGGGCCGCCCGAGCCAATCGCAATCAGGTTGTCTTCCGGTTCTATGACATCTCCATTCCCGGTAATGACCAGCGAGGTATTCTTGTCGGCTACCGCAAGCAGCGCTTCGAGTTGGCGCAGGGCGCGCTCGGTACGCCAGGCCTTGGCCAGCTCGACTGCAGCACGCACCAGATGCCCCTGGTGTTTGTCGAGTTGGGCCTCGAACAGTTCAAACAGGGTAAATGCGTCCGCGGTACCACCGGCAAAACCGGCGATTACCTGGTCTTTGTGCAGGCGGCGCACCTTGCGGGCATTGCCTTTCATCACGGTGTTGCCCATGGAAACCTGTCCGTCGCCGTCGATAACAACACTGTTGCCGCGGCGCACGGAAAGTATGGTTGTGCCTCTGTACTGTTCCAAACTGATTCTCCTGCTCCAATCAAGCAGATATGGGGGGGCGGCGAGGGATTTCAAGGTCCCCCGTTGTGGTATTCAGGGTTTGCTGCGCTTCAACAGCAGTGTGTCGATATTCTGACCGGCGGTGAGGCTGCGTGCTTTGGCCATTATGGGTTGGGACTGGAAGGGGCCCAGGTATACACGATACCAGCGGCCATTATCACCAGTGGTTTCCTCTACCTTGGGTTCCAGTCCGAGTAACAACAGCTCCGCACGCCGGCGATCCGCGTCTTCCCGCTGGCGGAAAGAGCCGGCCTGCAGCAGATAAGTCGCGGTGCTGGTATTAGTTGAAAGGCTGGCTCGCGGTTTGGCCATTTCCGCGGGTTCAACGTCGGCATCTATGGTCTGTTCCGGTAGCAGGGTATAGAAGTCGAAACGCGGCTTGGGTGGCTGACTAATAGCCGGCGCCTCGCCGGTTTGCGCCTGCTCGCTCTCCGCTGGGGTGGGCAGTGTGCCCAGATACAGCAGGAAGCTGAGGAATACACCGGTTAATACGCCGGCACCGTACCAGCGCCAGCCTCCGCCTGGCTTGGCGTTGCTCTTGCGCGTTGCCGGTTTCTTGCGGGCCGGTGCCTTTTTGCTACCGCCCTGTTTGTTCTTGGCGTAATCCCGGGGCATGCGTTACATCACCTCCGGGGCGGAGACCCCCAGCAGATCCAGGCCATTGGCGATAACCTGCCGCACCGCCTGGCTCAAAGCCAGTCGGGCGTCGCGCACCGGTTGTTCCGATACCAGCATTTTGCTCGCGTTATACCAGGTGTGAAAATCACCAGCCAGTTCGCGCAGATAGGTGGCGATAGTGTGGGGTTCGTTATTGGCAGCGGCATTGGCGACGATCTCCGGGTAGCGATCGAGGCGCCGCAACAAGGCCTTTTCGTGTTCGTCGCCCAATTCGCCGAGATGCTGCATGGCGTCTTGTGCCTCCCAGCTCCATCCCTGTTCCCCCAGCTTGCGCATGATGCTGCACACGCGAGCATGGGCGTATTGTATGTAATACACCGGATTGTCATTGCTCTGGGACAAAGCCAGATCGATATCGAAGGTCAGTTGTGAACTGGGTGCCCTGGCCACCAGGAAATAGCGGGTGGCATCGCGTCCCACCTCGTCGATGAGGTCGCGCAGGGTGTGGTAACTTCCCGCCCGCTTGGAGAGTTTAGCTTCCTCGCCGTCGCGCATCACCGTGACCATCTGGTGCAACACGTAATCCGGCCAGCCCTGGGGGATATCTTGTTGCAGTGCCTGTAAGCCCGCGCGCACCCGGGTGACGGTGCTGTGATGGTCCGCACCCTGTTCGTTGATAACTCGCTGGAAGCCACGCTGCCACTTGTTCTGGTGATACGCCACATCCGGTAGGAAATAGGTATAGCCGCCATCGCTTTTGCGCATCACCCGGTCCTTATCGTCACCGAAGTCGGTGGTGCGCAGCCACATAGCGCCCTCGTGCTGGTAAGTGTGACCCTGTTCTACCAGGCGCTGCACCGTGGCCTCCACGGCACCACTGAGATACAAAGAGGATTCCAGGAAATAGACATCGAAATGCACGCCGAAGGCTTTCAGGTCAAGATCCTGTTCACGGCGCAGGTAGGCCACCGCAAACTGGCGTATGGCCTCAACATCATCAGTGTCGCCACAAGCTGTGACGTGCTGATCCTCAGCATCGATTTTTTCGCCGCGTTGGTAGGCCTGGGCCAGCTCAGTGATGTAGTCGCCGCGGTACCCGTCTTGCGGCCAGGCCGGGTCGTCCGGTCCCAGCCCTCGGCAGCGGGCCTGCACCGACAGGGCCAGGTTGTTGATCTGCGCGCCTGCGTCGTTGTAGTAAAACTCGCTGGATACGTCCCAGCCGGTCGCTGCCAGCAAGCGGCACAGGCTGTCTCCCACCGCCGCACCACGTCCGTGGCCCACGTGCAGCGGTCCGGTGGGGTTGGCGGACACAAATTCAACCTGAACCTTTTGCCCACCACCGCTGTTATTGCGACCAAACGCCTCGCGTTCATCCAGAATGCGCCTGACCACAGCCTGGTTGTTGCTGTCGGAGAGGAAGAAGTTGATAAATCCCGGGCCGGCGATTTCGGTACGTACCACCAGGTCCGCCTGGGGTAAAGCAGCGCAGATTAGCGTTGCCAGGTCACGCGGTGCTTGTTTTGCCGCTTTCGCCAGGGTGAGCGCAATATTACTGGCCAGATCGCCATGGGTTTTATCGCGGGTGCGGTCTATCTGCACCTGCGGCTGGATATCAGCGGGCAATTGACCCTGTTCTACCAGTGAATCCAGGGCTTGCTGGATCAATCGGGTAAGTTCTTGCTTCATTATTTGGGGGTATACCTGGTTTGCTTGGGTGGATTGTCAGACACAGCTGACCGGCAGCTGCTTATTATCCTGATAACTGCATCCGATGGCCAGTGCACTAGTACCCATGCCGTATGCGCCTGCTCTCTAGAAAAGATCCATAGGATCCACGTCAATAGACCATTTCAGGCCTCCTCGGGCGGGCAGGGCTTGTGCTCGTTGTACCAGTAGTCGGGCTGCTAACTGGGCACGCTTGCGGTCCGGGGCGGTGACCAGCAGCTGGCTGCGGAACTTGCCGGCCCGGCGTTGCATCGGTGAAGGTAGCGGGCCTATCACCCGGCAGTCTCGGGGTAACTCCGTCTCTGTCTGTTGCCGCAACTGGCGCAGGAATTCTTCCCCTAATTGTGCGTCCCGGCAGTCGCTGCGCAGCAATAGTAGTTGCCCAATGGGTGGCATGCCCGTGTCTTGTCTGCGTAGAAGTAACTCCCTGGCCAGCTCCGCGTAGCTGGAGCTTAACAAGGCCTGCAGTGTCGGGTGGTCTGGATAGTGGGTTTGCAGCAGCACCGTGCCGGGCAGGTCTGCGCGACCGGCACGCCCGGCGACCTGGGTCAGTAGCTGCGCCATACGTTCCTCACCGCGAAAATCGGTGCTGAATAGCATGGCATCGGTGTCGATGATCGCCACCAGGCTTACACCGGGGAAATGGTGTCCCTTGGTGAGCATCTGGGTGCCCAGCAAAATGGCTGGCTCTCCCTGGTTAATCGTGTTGACCAGGTTCTGCATTGCGTCGCGACCTTGCATGGTGTCGCTGTCTACCCGGTAAATAGGCCAATCGGTAAAGCGCTGCTGCAGTAACTCTTCAGTTTGCTCGGTGCCCAAGCCGGCCGCCAGCAGGGAACTTCCCCGGCAATCGGGGCACTGTCGCGGCAGCGCTCGCGCGGCACCGCAATGGTGGCAGCGCAGGCGGCGTGATCTGCGGTGTACGGTGAGCCTGGCGTCACAGGCATTGCACTCGGCGATCCAGCCGCAGTCATGACATTGCATGGTGGGGGCATAGCCGCGTCGATTCAGAAACAACAGGGCCTGTTGTCCCGCTTGCAGGGTCTGCTCTATGGCCTGCATAACGGTCTGGGACAGACCTGCGGCGAGCTCCAGGCGGCGCACATCCACGGCTTGGATGGTGGGTAGGCTACTGCTGCCGGCGCGCCGGGTAAGTTGATGCAGCTGATAGCGCCCCAGTTGCACGTTATAGATACTCTCCAATGAGGGTGTTGCGCTGCCCAGTAGCACCGGGCAGGCGGCAAGTTGCGCGCGTTTAACCGCCACATCGCGAGCGGAGTAGCGAAAGCCGTCCTGCTGCTTGTAGGAGCTGTCGTGCTCTTCGTCCACGATGATCAGCCCCGGGGCCTGTAGCGGAGTGAATACCGCGGACCGGGTGCCGATAATAATCCGGTCATTACCAGTGCGAGCCCCTTCCCAGGCCTTATAGCGTTGGGAATCACTGAGTCCTGAATGCAATAGGGCGATACCGCTGCCGAAGCGCTGCTGGAAGCGCGTCAGGGTCTGCGGGGTCAGGCCAATCTCCGGAATCAATACCAGGGCTTGTTTGCCCCGGGCGAGGCAATCGGCGATCAACTGCAGGTAGATTTCGGTTTTACCACTGCCAGTGACGCCTTCCAGTAAATGACAGCTGAAACTGCCACCAGCCTGTAACAGGCTGCGCATCACAGTCTCCTGCTGTGCATTTAGCGCCAGGCTGCCGGTGCACACGGGAACCGCCTGTGAGGGAGCCAAAATGCACTGCTCGACCAGCGCCTTCTCGCGTAGTTTGTTCAGAATAGGGCTGCTTATGTCCTGCGCGAGGAATTCACCTGTGGTGACCGTCTGTTGCTGCTGCAGCATGTGCAGGGCCTGTGATTGCCGCGGTGAGCGCGCCAGTGCGCCCGCTGGCAGTCCCTTGCCGCGCTGGCTGAGCTGCCAGGCAGGTTCACCCAGTGGTTGGTGAGGCTTGCCGTGGCGCAATGTGCGGGGGTATAGCACACTCAATACTTCGCCCACCGCATGTTGATAGTAGTCAGCTGCCCATAGACCCAGCCCCATCATCCCCGGGTCCAGTAAGGGCTCAGGATCCAGGATCTCCAGGGCGTTTTTCAGGGCCGCTAAATCCATTTCGCTGTTTTGTTCGAGCGACAGCAGGTAGGCGGTGACCTCACGCGAGCCAAAGGGTACCAGCAGGCGCTGCCCTGGTTGCAGGGAGTGCAACTCAGTAGCAGTGGTGCCCAGGGGTGGTAAATAGTCAAAGGAGCGGCGCAGGGGTGAAGCGACGGCCAGGCGGAGAACGGTCATGACGCCTCTTAAAGCGGGAAGTGGGTTAAAGCCGCCATTGTACCAAGTACTTGCTAATCGCGTCCTGTCTGGTAAGATGCGCGCCTATTTTTTGCGCAGGCTTCAACTTTTTTGTTAAGGCAGTGCATTACTCCAAAAGGTAGATGCGGTGTCTGGCAGGGGCCAGTTGGCGGCATCAATGACAAGGAGCTTACCTGATGAAAGCAGATATACATCCCAAGTACGACACCATGACGGCCAGTTGCAGCTGTGGTAACAAAATCGAGACGCGTTCCACTTTGTGTAAGGATCTGCATATCGACGTTTGCTCCAATTGCCACCCGTTCTTCACTGGCAAACAGAAAGTTGTCGATAGTGGCGGCCGTGTAGATCGTTTCAACAAGCGCTTTGGCAATCGCAGCACGAAGAGCTAGCCGAAATTCTGTCGCGCTGCTGCGCGGCAATGAGAAGCGCGGGTTCCTATGGGCCAGCGCTTTTTTTCGGCCTGCACTGCGGGGCTTGAACAGCACCTCAGGGCAGTAGGGGTATAAGGAGGGCGTGTTATTTTCTCACCTTGTTACCCACAGATCTTTTATATATTCTCTGGAACCTTTTTTCGCAGGTGATTCCCATGTCCGATGACCTGAAGCAGGCTGCACTGGCTTACCACGCTGAACCCGTCCCGGGTAAGATCAGCGTGGAATTGACCACGCCCGCGGAAACCCAGTTGGACCTGGCACTGGCCTATAGCCCCGGTGTTGCAGCCCCCTGTCGCGAAATTGCCCGGGAGCCGGATCTGGCCTATCGCTATACCGGCAAGGGCAACCTGGTTGCCGTTATCAGTAATGGCACCGCCGTACTGGGCCTGGGCAACCTTGGTGCATTGGCGAGTAAGCCGGTGATGGAAGGCAAGGCCCTGCTGTTCAAGCGCTTTGCCGGCATCAACTCCATCGATATCGAGGTTGATACAGAAGACGCGGATGAATTTATCGATACTGTTGCGCGCATCGCCAATACCTTTGGCGGCATCAACCTGGAGGATATCAAGGCCCCCGAGTGCTTTGAAATTGAAGCTGAGTTGATTGAGCGCTGCGATATTCCGGTGTTCCATGATGATCAGCACGGCACGGCCATTGTGACTGCCGCCGGACTGGTAAACGCCCTGGAAGTGCAGGGCAAGCAACTGCCTGACGCGGTGATTACCTGCCTTGGGGCCGGTGCGGCTGCCATTGCCTGTATGCGTCTGTTGGTCGCCATGGGCGCCAGGCGCGAGAATATTTATATGCTGGATCGTCGCGGGGTTATTTACGCCGGCCGCGAGGGCGTCAATGCCTACAAGCAGGAATTCGCCAATCGCACTGACAAGCGCAGCCTGACTGATGCTATTAACGGCGCCGATGTGTTTATCGGTCTGTCCGGGGCGAATTTGCTCAGCGCGGAAATGCTGTTGTCCATGGCAGATCGTCCGGTGGTGTTTGCCTGTTCCAACCCCGACCCTGAGATTGAGCCAGAGTTAGCGCTTGCTACCAGGGGTGACCTTATTATGGCTACCGGAAGATCAGATTACCCCAACCAGGTGAACAATGTGCTGGGCTTTCCTTTTATCTTCCGCGGTGCGCTGGACGTGCGCGCTTCCAGGATTAATGAAGAGATGAAAGTGGCTGCGGTGCAGGCTCTGTGCAAACTGGCCAAGGAAGAGGTCTCCGCAGAGGTACTGGCTGCCTGCGAACTCGATGCATTGTCCTTCGGCACGGATTATATTATCCCCAAGCCCATGGACAGCCGCTTGCTTACCCGTATAGCGCCGGCAGTCGCCAGGGCAGCGGTGGACAGTGGTGTGGCGCGACTGCCGCTGCCGGCTGAATATCAACTCGGAAAATAGCCCGAGCTACTAGAAAATATCCCTCACCAGATTGTCGGTACCCTGGCTGCCTGACCCCGGGCGTTCCTCGCCAGGAGACTGGTCGGGCACGTGCTCGATGCGGAAATACTCGTAAATAGCATTGCGTTGGCCTGATTGCGCCAGCAGACCCGAATCCGGGTCAATCTTCACTTTCACCACACCCGGAGGCAACTGGGGTTGCTGCTCGGGGATACCGTTCAGGGCTTCTCGCATGAAGTTGATCCAGATGGGTAGTGCAGCGGTACCCCCGAACTCCTTGCGTCCCAGGGGTGTGTAGTTGTCGAATCCCACCCAGGTGGAAGTCACCACGTCGGGGCTATAGCCGGAGAACCAGGCGTCCATGGGGCCATTGGTGGTGCCGGTTTTGCCAGCGATGTCGCCGCGCTCCAGTACCAGGGCACGGCGTCCGGTGCCGCGCGTAATGACATCCCTGAGGATGCTGTTAATTATAAAATTAACGCGCTCTTCCATAATACGCGGCGCTGGCGGTGGGCCGCTGGGTTGCTCCTGGGTCAGCATGATCTGATCCATGCTCAATTCCGCCTCCTCGTCATCGCTATTTTGTCCAAGGTCACACTCACGACAAACGGTCAGGGGCTGCGCCTCATATACCGTTGCGCCCCGCAGATCGTCAATGCGTTGAATCAGGTAGGGTTCGACGCGGAAGCCACCGTTGGCCAGCACGGCGTATGCAGTGGCCACGTCCAGAGGGCTCATGGCGTGGGTGCCCAGGGCCAATGAAAGGTCGGGGGCGAAATCAGCGGTGTTGAAGCCAAAGCGTTCCGAGTAGCTTATTAGCGCGGGGATCCCCAATTGCTGCAGCAGGCGTATGGAAACCAGGTTGCGTGACTTGGTCAGCGCCCAGCGCAGGCGGGTTGGCCCGTGGAATTTGCCGCCATCGTTCTCGGGCCGCCATATACCTTCCAGCGAGGTGTCTTCCACCATTACCGGGGCGTCGTTGATAAGACTCGCCGCGGTGAACCCACTTTCCAGTGCC
>JAIBDN010000013.1 GCA_024686215.1 Gammaproteobacteria bacterium
CCGGTGAATTATCTACACTGACGTAATGTTCACCAATGAAATGGTAAGCACCGCGAACCCATGCGTTGCCGCCCGCCATCTCCCACTCGTAAGTGGCATCAAGTGTTCCGGTCCAGTCTGGAGCGCGGCGGAACTCGAGATCGGACAGGTCTACTGTATTGCCGGCCAGGTCCTCATATGCGAAATCGTCATACTCGGTATCCAGATAGCCCAGATTGGCACGCAGGCTGAGGTTGTCAGTGAGGTACGCCTGCACGTCCAATTCAAATCCATAAATGGTAGCGCTGGATGCGTTGCTTACGACCGTTTTCTGGCCGGTGGCATCGTTTGATGGCAGTTGCAGTTCTTCCTGCTTGTCATCGTACTCCATATAGAACGCGTTGGCGTTTACCCGCAGGCGGTTATCCATCCATTCGGACTTGATACCCAGTTCATAGTTGTCCACGGTTTCAGGGTCGTAAGGCGTGGCTGCAGACTCATCGCTGTCAACCCGGCCGAGAAAGCCTCCGCTGCGATAGCCCTTGGAGTATGTGGCGAACACCATCATGTCATCGGTGATTTCGTAGCGCGCCCCGACCCTTGGGGTAAATTCATCCCAGTCTTCTTTCGGGTATCCTGATTGGGGGTCGAAGTTATTTCCCTGGGCACCGTCTTGCTTGGATTCTTTTTCATCCTCGGTGTAGCGCCCTCCCAGAGTCAAAGTCAGGGCATCTGTGACCGCGTAGTCTCCCTCAAAAAATACCGCCCATGAGTCAGTGGTCATTTCTGTGTGTTGGTAGATATCCAGTATCTGGCCGGGGAAATCGCCACTGAACCCAATAAAACTGCGCAGGTCCATCTCATACTCGGACTCCCAGTAATAGCCGCCCCCCACAAAGCTGAGTTTGTCGCCGGCATCATAGGTCAGGCGCAGCTCGTGGCTGTCCTGTTCATAGGTCGCGGGGCGGGTGGTGCCATAGAGTAATTCCGGGGTGCCATCCCAGTTGGACAGGATTTTCTCGTCTGATTCCCAGTGCCCGTAGAGGTAGTCGATGCGGTAGTTTTCGGTGGCATTCCAGCGCGTCTCGAAGGACCAGGCGTCAGTATCGAAGCTGGCGTCCAGTTTTCTTGGCACAAGATCGTCGGGGCTGGTGATCTGGAAGGGGCTGTTCTCGTCAGCAGGCGCACCGCCCGGAACAAAGCCCTGGTTAGCCACTTTCAGTCGGTCACCGGTAATTGGTTTATCCAATGAGGGAGAACAATAGCCGTAGGCGTCACAGAACAGGTGCCGGTTTGGCTGTCCTGTGTTGAGCAGGGGCGGCGTGTCCTGATCTGTTTTCTCTTTCTGGTAAGACGCTTCAAACTCCAGATCATCACTGGCGTCCCATAACATATTGATGCCATAGGTTTCATAGTCGTTCTCGCCTTCACCGTCTCCCGGCACGGTAACGTTGTCGTAATAGCCATCCTGCTGGTCGCGCTTACCCAGTGTTATCTTGGCAGCCAGGTCTTCCACGATGCCGAAATTGATGATGGCGTCGGCGTAGTAGGTGTCGTAGTCCTCGGCACCTGCGCGTAGCTTGGCTCCGAACTCACCGGTGGGTTGCGTGTGGGTAACGTTGATCAGGCCGCCAATGGTATTGCGACCAAACAGGGTGCCCTGTGGTCCGCGCAGTACCTCGACGCTGGCCAGGTCAATACTGCGCAGCAGCGAGCCCGCGTTGGCGCCCAGGAAAATACCGTCTACGACCACGCCGACTGCCGGGTCAAAACTCTTTTCCACGTCCGCCACGCCAATGCCGCGGATAAAGATGGCGGCAACACCGCCCGGGCCCTGGGAAGTGTCATCGATGATCAGGTTGGGGGATACGCTGGCCAGGTCAGCAATGTCCCGGGCAAACATGCGGTTGATCTCGGTTTTGTTCAGCGCGCTGACCGCGAGGCCCACATCCTGCAGGCTCTCTTCTCGTTTACGCGCGGTAACCACGATCTCCTCGAGTGCCACATCGGCCGCGATGGCTGTGGGCGCCATACCGAAGCCTGCCGTAGCGGCTATGGCCAGTGAGAGCAGTGTTTTAGCGGGTTTGTAGTTCATTCTCGTTCACCTCAGAGGTTGTTGTAATTAGAGTATTAGTGATTACTGTCTTAGCTTGCTGCCGGGGCGGCCAGGCGGGTGCCTGGCACCGGGTTGAAGTAGTGGATGCGCACGTCTCGCTGCTTAATTTTCCATTCTCCAGCCCTGCGTTGCAGGACGTCAGAATAGGTCGCGCCGACAATCTGGCAGCCCTCGTCGTTGGTCAGTGTGCCAACGCAATCAACGTCGCAGACGGAGGTAGCGGTGTCCGGGTCACTAAAGCGGATGACCTGATTGGTGGCCAGGTGGTGGCTCTCTTGCCAGGCTGGCCAGAGCACATCATGTATTGCTGCATGGATCCCCGCGTGGCCTTCAAAGCGGCCGAAGGGTGGGCCGATGTCCCACACGCAGTCGCCCCACCAGATTGACAGGAATTTCTCGTAGTCACGTTTATCGAAGCCATGGCAGTAATTCGAGGCGAGATCGCGTATTTGCATGCGACTCTCCAGTTCGTCCACGCGAACCAGAAGCTGCTCAATGACTGCGCTAGAAGTCTCCATACTCCTTTCCCCTGTATTCCGTGTACCTACACGGGTCTTGTTATTGGCGGGTATTTTTTGGAATAATGCAGATAATAGATTGCTTGTTTGCGTCAAGCAAGTCAAATTGTACTCTGAATTGAGTCAAGCCTGTCGTGGATGAGCTGGTTGGTAATTTCTGTGATCGGTGGGCCCGGGCACTCAAGTGTGATGTCGATATGAGGATGAAATAATGTTGCGTGGAGTAGAGGGTAAGGTGGTACTGGTTTCGGGAGCAGCCAGCGGTATAGGCGCTGCCCATGTCTCGGTATTTGCCAGCGCAGGTGTAAAGGTGGTCGCTGGTGATGTTCAGATAGAGAAAGGACAGTCAGTGGTCGCAAACGTTAACATTGCCGGAGGGGAGGCCATTTTCTGTGAATTGGACGTGACCAGTCTGGCTGCCTGGGAGTCCGCTGTGGCGCAAGCTAGAGAAACCTATGGTCGCCTGGATTTCCTGGTAAACAATGCGGGTATCTATATGCCAGGGAGTGTCCTGGAGGAGTCACCCGAGTCATGGCAGCGCATGATCGACGTTAACCAGACGGGTGTTCTGTATGGCATGAAAGCCGCTTTACCGGCACTGCTGGATGCGGGTGGCGGTGCGATCGTCAATATTTCGTCCCTCTATGGGATCATCGGCAGTCCGGGTTCCATCAGCTACCATGCAACCAAGGGTGCAGTGAAGATGATGACCAAGGGCGCCGCCCTGGAGCATGTAAAAGACAATATCCGCGTGAACTCTATTCACCCGGGACAAATCGATACGCCTATCATTGCCAATCTAACTCCGGAGGCGGATGCTGCGATTAAAGCGAGTATTCCCATGGGGCGCCTGGGTCGGCCTGAAGAGATTGCCGAAGTGTCTCTATTTTTGTGTTCGGATATGGCGTCCTATATTACCGGCGCGGAAATGCGCGTTGACGGAGGTTGGTGCGCCACCTAGGTTTGGGTGCAGCCCATCGAATGGGTCAGCCTTTGTTTCTAATAATTTAACGCGAGGATAGGTTTATGAGTCGCATCAGCAAAATACCGGTAGAACAGTGGGATCCTGCCCTGGTGGAAATCACCCAGGGAGATTCCGCAACGGTCATAGAGCAGGGCATTACCCGTATGCTGGCGCATTGCCCGGAGATGGCCCAGGGGGCCATTGGCTTCGGCGCCGCCATCGCTATGAACAGAACGCTGCCCGAGCGCCTGATCGAGCTGGTGAGATTGCGTGTCGCTTTTCACAATCAGTGCCGCAGTTGTATGGCTATCCGTTACTCCAGTGCTGCGCAGGATCTATCTGAGGACCTGGTGTGTTCCCTGGAAAAGCCCCAGGAGGCGCAAGACCTTACGGCGGCGGAGCGGGCTGCGCTGGATTTTGCTGATCGCTTTGCCACTGATCACCTGTCAATAACGGACCAGCGCTTCGCAGCGCTACGCGAACACTTTAACGAAGCGCAAACCATGGAGTTAATGCTGCACCTGGCCTTGTATGTTGGTATGGGCCGCCTGGCAGCAACGCTGGATATGACGGAAGAATTACCCGCTAGTTTCCAGGCTGAATTTGGCTCTACCGTGACCCCCTGGGGGGGTGAGCCGGTCAGCGTGCGCTAGTAGTGCGTTAATCTCAGCAGTGAACCTGTTGTGCCTCTGTTGCGTAGCAATAGTACAAACCAAGCAAAGAGAGGCAAACGTGCGTGAAACGCTTACTGGCAATGCTAACACTGGTACTGAGTCCAGCGGCCATGGCCGCTGATATCGAAGAGCCCCAATGGGAGCTGATTGATAAACTGGATGCGGTGGAACTGCGCCTGTACCAACCCAGTATTCAGGCTGTAACCGAACTGCGCAGCAGTGCCGGCACCTCGGCGGGTTTCCGGCGGCTGGCCGGGTATATCTTTGGCGGGAATGAACAGGCGCAGTCTATTGCCATGACAGCACCGGTGCAGGAAACGCTGGATAAAGGGGCACCGGTAATGGCGTTTACGTTGCCTGCAGAGTACGCACTGGATGAGCTGCCCGTACCCAATGACGCGCGAGTCAGTATCGTTGAGGTTCCAGAAAGGACGGTGGCCGCGGTGCGTTTCTCCGGCTGGGCAACCGGCTCTAAGGTAGCACGCATGCAGAAAAAGCTGTTGGCGACGCTGCGCAGTCACGGTATTCAAGCTGTTGGCATACCGGTGCTTAATCAGTACAACCCACCCTGGACAGTGCCATTCTTGCGACGCAACGAAGTCAGTGTAGAGATCTCCATGACGGTCGAAGTGGCAGCAGTGCAGTGAAGCAAAGCTTTCGCGACGTGTTAGAGCGGGGAGAAGCCGTCGTCACCACAGTGCATTCTCTGCAGCACGCTCTTTATCAGGTCACGATGATTATCGATGGGCAGGAGTGCGTGTTGACTGAAAACGACGGCAAAATCTTCCGCCGCCACTCGTTATCGGCGGTGCGTGAAGCGCTGCAGGTGTTGCCCCTGGCAAGTCTGACGCTGATCCAGCAGTCTGCTTATGATGAAATGATCGGGCAGCCTGCCAGAGAAGGCGACAACACACTGCAAGTGCCGCTGGCGCTAGACTTGTATCCGCCAATTACGCGACATTAGCCCGGCGACTCATTGAGCGCAGCGCGCGGCGATCTCCCGGGTCATGGCTTTGAAGATAATTTTGTGAAAAGGGACAAGGGGGTACCAGTAGAGTAGGCCCCACACACCTGCCGGGTGAAAATAGGCGGTTGCCCTGATTTCATGATTACCCTTCCCCGGCAAAATTTCGAATTCCAGCACGCCTGCTCCAGGCAATTTCATTTCCAGTAGCAAGGTAAGTCTACGCTGTGGCTGTAGCGCGATCACTCGCCAGGCGTCCACCACGTCACCAAGGCGTAATTCCTGGGGATGGCGCCGCTTGCGCCTGAAACTCGGCCCCCCTATTAGCCAATCCGCGGCGCCGCGTAGCCACCACAGCGCATTGAGCGCGAAAAAATCCTGGTTATTGCCGATGCCGCAAATAACCTTCCACAACTCAGCGGGGTCTGCGTTGCTGGTGCAGCTTCCCGAAGCCTGTTTCGCGTAATACGCGTATTTTGGTTCAAAATTACGACAGCGTATGGAGCCCTCTACCCAGTGTGCGGGAATATTGTGGTCGCGCTCAGCCTCCAATGCTGCGCTAATAGATTCCTCGAGGTTGTGCAAAGGGATGGGAACCAGTTCGCGCAGTGCCTGGTCATGCGCCAGGACATCGTGCTTCAAGCCGTCGATCAATGCCCGGGCAACATTCACTGGCACACTGGTGACAAAACGCAGCCAGTAAGAAGACAGTTTTGGGGTCAATACAGGCACCGGGATGATCACTATCTTTCTGTGCAGCATGCTTGCCAGTCGGCGCATGATTTCAGCATAGGTGAGTATCTCCGGCCCAGCTGCGTCGTAGATCTGCCCAGCCGCTGCGGGTAGTTTGGCAACGGCACTCAGGTAAGTCAGCAAGTCCGGAAGGGCGATGGGTGGCGAACGCGAGAACACCCATTTCGGCGTTACCATTAGCGGCAGGTTATTAACCAGGTCGCGCATCACCTCGAATGCCGCCGACCCCGGTCCGACGATCATGCCCGCGCGGACCTCGGTAACCGGTACTGCACCCTGGCGCAGCACTTCCCCGGTTTCAAAGCGCGATTGCAGGTGCAGGGACTGTGGGTTATCCGGGATAAGGCCACCTAAATAGACGATACGCCGGATGCCGGCGCGTGCTGCCGCATCGCGAAAATTGGTAGCTGCCTCCAGGTCGAGCGCGCCGAAATTGTCGCCGGCAGCCATGGAGTGAACGAGGTAATAGGCAACATCGACATCCGCCAGAATGGCATCCAGAGAGGCGGGCTGCAGGGCGTCTGCACTGGCGCATTCCACGCCTGCCCATTCGCGGCCTTCAAGTACAGCGCGGTTGCGTGACACCGCTCGCACTCGCAGGCCCTGGTGCGCAAGAAACGGTACCAGGTTGGAGCCTATATATCCGCTGGCCCCAAAAACCAGTGTAACGTTGCCCTCAGGCTGTTCAATTTCCATAGTATGACTTTAGCAGTGCCTGGGTCATCGACCGGGCTTTCTGAACAGTATCAGGTGCTGTTGCGGTAGGGTATCCCTAGTTTCCAACCATTCCAGTCCCAGCGCTGCCATCTCTGCTTTCGCCTGCGACGCACTCATTTTGTGAAGGGGTTTGATCGGTACTGTGGGGTCTTCCTCACGGTATTCCACTAGCGCAATTCTGCCCCCCGGTTTCAGCGCGCGAAACATGGACTCGCCCATTTCACGGGGGTGGGAGAACTCGTGGTAGGCATCCACTAGCAGGATAAGATCGACGGTGTCGGCGGGCAATTGTATGTCGGAGATTGTGCCGAGTACCGGAAACACGTTATCGACGGTCCCTGCGGCGCGATCAACGATAATATCCAGCATCTCCTGCTGAATATCCACCGCCATCACCTTGCCCTCTGGTAGCAGCGGGCTCAGGCGGAACACGAAATAGCCGGTACCTGCCCCGATATCTGCCACCACGTCAGTGCGTGCCAGCGGAAGTTCAGCAACCAGCAAATCTGTGCGTTCATCGCGCTCCCTTACCGGGCGTTCCAGCCAGTCCGCTCCCTGGTGCCCCATAACATGGGAAATCTCACGGCCCATGTAGTACTTGCCGATACCGTCGCGACTAGGCGCAGAGAATTGGTACCAAGCAGCCGGTTCGTGCGCTGCCGGTTCAGGCAGTTCTGCTCCTGCCAACAGGGGGCTCAGCAGCGCCATTAGAGCCAGCGAGGCAAGCCTTCGATAGAATGATCTATTCATTATTAGATGTCCCAAAAATAACCGTCGATGGGTAATACGCAGGCAGAATCCCAGTGGATGTGAACCTGATGGCGTTATGCCACGTAATTATAAGGTAGCGGCCACCAATATGAGGTTTGATAGTGAGGCAGTGTAATTCCTATTTCGTTTTCTTTTTGTATTCCTTTCTCTGTTTAAATTTAGCAGGGTGCTCAGATGGTAATAACGACTCCAACGGTGTTGCCGCCCAATTGCAAGAGATTACCGACTTTGAGTCCTATACCTGGGAGGAAATTGCCGCGGGTCCGCACTGGGAGCCGCGAGCGGGGCTGCAGGCCCTGGAGCTAAATAATAACTTTTATATATTCGGTGGGCGCACCCCTCGTCCACCGATGATGCCAAACCCTATTCCCGGTGACAGCGACATTTGGTCAGATGTCTGGGTGAGTCCGGATCGTGGAGAGACCTGGGAGCAGTTGCTGGAAACAGCGGGAGACCATTGGGCGCCGCGGGCTTACTTCAAGGCAGTCACCAAAGACGGCTGGCTTTATCTGGCCGGCGGCCAGGATTTTCAGTTGGTGGAACTGCCTTTTTGCGCCGGGCAACCTCCTGAAATATGTCCCCCGTTTGTATCCCTGTCAAACTTCTTCAACGATGTTTGGCGTAGCCGCGATGGCATTCTTTGGGAAGAGATGACGCCTGCTGCGGGCTGGGGTCCGCGCGCCGGACTGAGTATGGCTGTGCTCGGTGATGCAATATATGTGCTGGGTGGCTCGGTCAATGATGACAGCGCTATAACCGGAGGCCCGCCGGTGCGCGAATACTTCAACGATGTGTGGCAGTCAGTGGATGGTCGCGAGTGGACACAACTGACGGCAAGCGCGCCCTGGTCGCCGCGGGCTGGTGCTGTGCTGGTTACGCGTGGTGATTATCTGTACTTGTTGGGAGGTGAGTTTGGATTTCTGTGTGATCCCTTGCCCGACTGCGAGCAGCCCTATTTAAATGACGTCTGGCGCAGCCAGGATGGCATAGAGTGGGAACAGGTAACCGAAGCTGCAGGCTGGGTGCCGAGGCCCGGACACCAGTGCGGCGTGATTCAGGGTCAATTCATCTGCTTTGGCGGTTTCGGGTTCCCGGAAAATCCGGTTGACGTCTGGGTAAGCGACGATGGGGCGCAATGGACAGTGCTGAGCACTCCTCCCTGGAATGCAAACGGCAGCGACGATATCAAGTACGATTTCGATATAATCGTTACGGATGCCTACAGCCTCGAGCCTAATCCTGCGATTTACACGTTTGGCGGAGACCGCGAAACCTTCGACTTCGGTGACCCTCTTAATTACCTGCGCATAGATGACGACATTTGGAAGTTTTCCTTGCCCTGAGGCGGCGTCGTCAGTTGAAGAAATCGCCGGTAGCCGCGCCCAGGGAGACTGCCCCCAGGCTACACGCGTAGGCCATGCTCAGGCCGCACATATCGGACTTTTGACCATTAACTGTGCTTGTCGGGGTGGCAGGTCCGGTTTGGCGTAGGCCATGCGCTTCACCGGTAGCCCCTCATGGTAAGTATCCAGTCCGGTTAAAGCCACTGTGTCGCAAGCGCTAAGATTTAGTGAGCCGTCAGTCATGAGTCCGCTCTCCGGGAACAGCGCCTTCACGATCTCTCCAATTACCAGGTGGGTCCCGTTGATCTCGAGTGCCTGATGCTCACGCAGTTGCAGGCCCAGCTTTATATAGGCTTCACCAACCATGGGCGCCGGAAAGTCCTCGTGCCATTCGGGCGTTAGCCCGGTAGCGTCGAATTCCGAAATCTGCTGTGGATACCTCGCAGCCGTTTGATGGGCGGCCTCTATCATGGTTGTATTGACATGATTGATAGTGAAACAACCGGTAGCAAGCATATTGGCGAGCGTGTGCCGCTCCTCGCCTCCTGGGCGTATGATCAAAGCTACTAGCGGCGGGTGGGAGCCCAGGTGCACCACTGAGCTCATAATAGCGAGGTTGGTTGCGCCCTCGGTCGTGGCCGTTCCTACCAGGTTGGCGGATTTGAACCCAGTCACAGAATTGACGAAGGCAGCCCTTTTCTGTGATGGCAGGTCGGCGATAGCATGACTGTCGAGTTGCATAGTGTTTTCTCCGGTTTGCAGGTTATTACGGAGGAAATGGCGATACAGACCATCGCGGTCTAAACCGAGTGATCGTGTTGACAAGGTGGGACGTATCTATTGAACCAAACAAGGCATAGGGCGTTAAAAATGCAGGACAGGGATACCGAGGCGAAAGCCGACAAACTGCCCGTTGGATCTAATCGGGCATATCCGCGTTTGCCCTGCAGGGGTTGTATGGCAAGCTGCGCCAATTATGCGGACTGTGAGGGATATCTGTGGCGAATGGCTCCCGTGCCTGCTGCCAAAAATGGTAAAACCGATGAGAGGTGACCCCATAGGATTCGATGGACACAAGGCGGCTGAGGGCAGAGCTTTGCAAGGTCAGCCTGAACACAGATTATTATTAATAGGAGTAAAGACATGATTCGCACTACGGTTGCTATGGTAGGGTGCATTGTCGGTTCGGCCGCCCAGGCGGTGTGTCCCGAATATATGGACCATTCAATGCGTAAGCTACATTCCGATGAGCAGGTGAACCTTTGTGAAACGCAGGCAGGGAAACCCATGCTTGTCATCAACACAGCCAGCCACTGTGGCTATACGCCGCAGTTCAAAGGGCTTGAAGCCTTGTATCAGAACTATCGCGAGCAGGGCCTGGTGGTAGTGGGGTTCGCCAGTGACGATTTTAACCAGGAGGCGAAGGATGAAGCCGCAGCCGCCGAGGTGTGTCACGTTAATTACGGTGTCACCTTCACCATGCTGGCACCCAGTCATGTAAAAGGCCCTGATGCCAATCCGGTGTTTCGTGAGCTGGCCAGCCAGAGTCAGGCTCCCGGGTGGAATTTTAACAAGTATGTTGTAGATGGAACTGGAGAGGTCATCCAGCACTTCGGCAGCAATACAGCACCGGAGAGTAAGGTGCTGCAGGCGGCGATAGAGAGCGTGTTGCAGTAACCCTCGCAGATGGCGGGGGTTAGGGGGAGTAGCGGCTGGAGGGGATGTGGATTAGGCCTCGCTGTCCATTTTCCATACGCAGCGCGATGCACTGCTCAAATCCAGGGGTGGTGACTCAGCGTTGACGTTCTGCTTTTCAGCTTCCTTAAACACCGCGACTGTCATACAGACTCCTGCAATGACCAGCACGTGGCCTAGCCAGGCGTAGCCGAATTGAAATATGGACAGGAAAGACAGGCTGAACACCATGCTCCACATCCATGCGAGAACCTGCATGAAGTAATGCTGAGAAGCGAGATCCAGGTGCCTGAGGGGGTTGCGGCGGTTGTCCATTACTGCGTCCCAGCTTTCTATTATTGCTTGCTTCATGTTCTTAGCCTTTTTGGTTTGAGTTTGTAAGTGGTACGCTGGCTGACAGCCCTTGGTTCATAGAAAAACCTGCTTGTCGTGATTTTGTCCATTTATCTGTATAAGGCTTGTCTAGTTTGGCGCCAGCCATCTCTATCGCTGCCGGGGTGCGCAAGTAACACTAGTTCGGCACCACTGAGAGTGATCCCCGCTGTCAGCGCTGGCGTACCAAGTGCTGAATGTATTGATCGATGAAAGGAAAACTATGCGACTTTGGCTAATCTCAGTGATGATCGTGTTAGGGATGTCTGCCGCCACAGGTTGTTCCTCGGTGCAGGTAGATAATTACGCCGACAATACACCTGTACTGGACCCGGAGGCGTTTTTCGATGGCCAGCTGAGTGCCCACGGGGTGATAAAAGATCGTAGCGGTGAGGTCATCCGCTATTTCAATGTGGACATCAAGGCCTATTGGAAAGATGGCGTAGGCACCCTGGAAGAGGATTTCGTGTTCGATGATGGCGAATTGGACCGGCGGGTGTGGACGCTGACGCCGTCGGGGGAGAATCGCTATATAGGCACTGCCGGTGATGTTGTGGGGCAGGGGAAAGTCAGCGTGGCGGGCAACAGTATGTTTTTGGATTACGTGCTGCGCATTCCTTATGGTGATGGAACCCTGGACTTACACATTGACGATCGCATGTACCTGGTCAGCCCGGATGTGTTGATCAACGAATCGAGAATGATCAAGTTCGGTTTCGAGGTCGGCGAGATATTGCTGGTCATACAGCGCCAGCCGGGGCAGGGCGCCTAGGTCAGTCCCGTCAGCTTCTTTAGTACATGCGGTAGTCGTTGGGCTCGACCTCCTTGGTCCAGCGCCACATATCGATAATTTTCCACGGCCACAGTAGGGTCACTTTTCCCTCTTCGTTCTGGTAATAGCTGTGTACTTTGGGGTGTTCCCAGATGAGTTGCGCATGCTGCTCGCGGAATCGCCGTTGATAGTCGGCGTGTGCCTGCTCAGTGCATTCCAGCGCAGTGGCGCCGGATTGCAGCAGTAACTTTATGCAATCCATGGTGTAACGTATCTGGCATTCGCCGTTGAACACCAGGCTGCCACCAAAAGCCAGGTTGGTGCCGGGTCCGAACATGCAGTAGAAGTTGGGAAACCCCGCAACGGTGATCCCCAGATAAGCTGACGGCTCCTGTCCCCATGCGTCGGACAAGAGTTGCTGATCACGGCCACGTATTTCCATTGGCCACAGCAACTGATCGGTCTTGAAGCCGGTGGCATAGATGATAATGTCGGCAGCGATTGCTGTGCCGTCACTGGCGATCACGCCCTCCTCGGTCACCTCGCGAATGCCCTGGCTTTCCAGCCTGACATTATCGCGCTGCAAGGCAGATAGCCAACTACCGTTATCCTGCAGTGTGCGTCTACCCATGGGTGGATAGTCCGGTATAACCTTTTGCAGCAGCTCTTCGTTATCCTGCACCTGCGAGCGTATATAGTCGCTGAACATCTGGTAAACAAACTCGTTCATTTCATTGATAGAACGCTCCTGGTGCGGCCACTCGGGATCGGTTTTCACCGAATCATAGGCGCCATCGCAGGCACACCAGAACAGTAGAAAGCGAAACCACCGTGTATAGAAAGGCAGATGTTGCAGGCACCATTTCTTACCTTCGGGTACCTGCGCGTGATAGATGGGATTTTCGAACATCCAGGGCGCCACGCGCTGGAATACGGTGAGCTCAGTCGCATCTGCTGCAATGCTGGGAACAATCTGGAAGGCGCTGGCCCCTGCGCCCACTACGACTACCCGTTTCCCGCGACAGTCGATGGACTCATTCCAGTCTGCCGAATGGCACCACTGGCCGTTGAAGGAATGAATGCCGGGTACGTCGGGCAGCTTCGGTCTATTCAGTTGCCCCACCGCGCTGATCACGGAATTCACCACATGGGTCGTACGCTTGCCGTTATTATCAACGGTCTCTACGCGCCACAATTTTTCATCCTCGTCGTAGGTTGCGTGGGTAACCTCGGTGTTGAAGGCGAAATTATCCAGCAGCTTGTGGTTGGCCGCTACGTCCTGGAAGTAGGTCTGTAATTCCGGCTGCTGTGCGAAGTATTGTGTCCAGTGATGTGCAGGCTCGAAGGAATAACAGTACAGATGATTGCTGACGTCAACGCGTGCCCCCGGATAGCGGTTCTCGAACCAGGTGCCTCCTACAGCGCTATTCTTCTCGATCACCACGAAGGGAATACCGGCTTCGCGCAGACGTACCGCAGCCAGTACACCCGACATGCCGCCACCAATTACCAGTACCTTGTGTTGCTCACGCGCTTTTTGTGGGACTTCCGACCCCCAGGCATCGCTGCGCTGGTCGCGGCCATCCAGCTCCATCTCCTCCAGCATCATGGGCAGGTATTCTTCTGGCACCTCCTGCGCAAGTAGAAAATTCATCATGCGGTGGACGGTTTCCCGGTCTGGCGCTGGTGGCAATTGACAGCCACGGTCACGGAAATTCGTGATGACCTTCAAGGCTTGCGCGCGGACCGTCGCCTTGTCTTCCTCGGACATGTAGCCCTGATACTCGTTGATATACGCACCGCCAGGGCGAGTGTCGCCATCCAGCAAGCTGGCATCACCGCTCATGTGGATCATGCTCATCATCAGAGTGGGTATGCTGGCGTCCTGCAGTGCCGTGGCGATAACATCATCCTCATCAGGTATTGAAAGATGGGCTGAGGAAGCGTTGTTATTCATGAGACTTATCCGGTGACATCTGGGTGTTCTGTTAGTGGCAGCCCTACAGTATGCGCTGTCTGGCTAGAAGCGGCGGTGATGGCTCGCAGCTTATAACTATTATTAAGGGCAGGTTTAAGATATTAACCCGTAGTTACCTGCGCTGAGAGAAATCTCCGTCCCCTCAGGTATTATGCATGCTGAGCACGTGCGTGCGAGACTGTGAGTACGCAGCACACTTTTCACGATGTGCCAGAAGAGAGTTTCTTTATGCAGCAACTTGATTTTGTAGAGTATCACCGCCACACCTTGCCGGCATTGCTGGCCGAAGGCCGTGCGGCTCTGCTGAAAGGCAAGAAGTTACCTGTGCTTGGCCTTTCGGTATCCGGTCAGCCAATCTCCTTTAGTTATCGCTGTGATAACAGTGGCGTGGAGATTATCGAGGGCACCCGGGAGGCAGAGTTGTGCGTAGAATTGTCGCCCGAGGACTGGGCTGGCATGGTCGCCGATATTGAGACGGTGCCAGGTATTCTCTATGGTGACCGATTGTTGCAGCACAGTGGTGACATGATGGGTTTTGTGCGCTGGGAGCCTGGTTTGCGCGCCCTGTATACAGGGCGGCCCATCTACGATGCAGCCGGTTTTGAATTGCGCCAGGCATCCGGGCGTGCACTGGATCCTTTAACGCCATTTACTTTGCATGACGATGCGCAAGACATGCGTGAGTTTCTTGATGCTGCGGGTTACCTGTTGGTTAAAGACGTATTTTCCATTCGTGAATTAGCAAATTTCCGGGTCGCCGCCAGAGAGATGGCTGCGGGTGCTAAAGAGGGTGACCAGCAGTCCTGGTGGGGTAAAAACGCGAACGGTGAAGCCGTGCTTTGCCGCTGCCTAAATGCTGGCAGTCACGGCGCGTTTAGCGCGCTCTACGATGATGCGCGTATGCAGCAGCTGGCGAGTCTGTTGCCGCCGGGAATGGTGCACCCGAAGGCAGAGGAACAGGACGCGATCACTGTGGTTTACAAAAGTCCCGGGGTGACCGAGGGGCTGGCCGACCTGCCCTGGCACCGTGATTGTGGTATGGGCGGCCATGCAAACATGTGCCCCACCTACGTGTTGAGCATTTACTTGTATGACGCCAGTCCCGCTCAGGGTCCGCTGCAGTTTCTACCGGGCTCTCACTATTACGGTTTTGGCTTCGCCGATGCAACTGAAATTGATTTTCCTGCCGCGGTAACCGTTCCGGCCCAGGCCGGCGACATTACCCTGCATATTGGTGATGTAATGCATGCGGCACCGCCACCCCTGTCCGATAACGGACCTTATCGCCAAAGTGTATTGCTGGCGTTTCATCCGGACTTTAAAAATCATCGCGGTGAACGCCACTACAACGACGCCCTACTGGGTGCGGAAGACGGGCAGGTCAGTCACTTGCGGACTCTGGTAAAAGATTAGTTTACTAGCGGCAACGCCGGTAGGTATTTCTATGACTATCGGCGGATGCCTGAACTTCCCGAGTGCCTAGTCGACTTGCTCCAGCCAGGCCAGGGTATCCAGGTAGGAGACAAAGCGCCCCAGGTAGCCGGGAGACAAATCACGCAGGGTGAGCAGTGAACGTATCGCCAGCTTTTGCGGGTTTAGTGGGCCCGAGTCTTCCGGCGCTGCCCGCGAGGCCTGTGACACCAGGTGTTCGGTCTCCAGTTGTGCCAGGGCTTCACGGCACTGCTGCGCCGATCTCAATTGTGTCTGCTGGTGTGCCCAGGGCAAAGCTGCTGCGGATGTGCTGGCTGCTGCAGGTCGGGTCAATTCCCGTTCCTGCTGTCGCAGGAAATCGCGCGGCTTCAGCGGCGTGTTTTGCGCTGTGGCGCTAAGGGGCTCTGCTGCCAACAGTTGTTCGCTCAATTGCGCCAACAGCTTGTCTGTCGCGCTGCGCTGCAGTTTGGATGCCAGCTGTTGCAACTGTGCGAAGTGATGTGAGGTGAACAATTGCCTGGCCTGTTCGCCATGCTCCGGATGTTGTTTTTCTATTTGCGCTGCCAGCGGTTGCGCCTTCTGCTGCTCCCGCTGAAAATTTCCCTGGTAAGCAATGAGTCGCTGCAACGCGCGTTGTCGCACGAGCCTGGCTGTCTGTGGACGGTGAGTGACCGCCTTGTCTGCCATTGCGCTAATCACCTTGAAACTCACCGGGTCGAAGCACTCGGCACCGCTGTCGCGTATGGCCAGTAGAGCTGCCTCCAGTTCGCATTCTGGCACGCCGGTAAGCTCGCTATCAGCCATTATCACTAGTCGCGCGACTGGTGCGCGGCACAGGTGCCATCTCTACCCGACGATTGCGCGAGCGGCCATCTTCATCCGTATTGGTCGCTACCGGTTGTTGCGCGCCGAAAGCTGCGGCAAAGACGATGGCCGGATCCATTCCCTCTTCGATCAGCGCGCGGGTAACGGTCAGGGCGCGCTGGGCAGAGAGTTCCCAGTTGTCATCAAAACGGTCATTGCCGGACTGTATGGGCAGGTCATCGGTAAAACCGCTGACCATCAATAGTTCGTCGCGTTCGCCCAGATAGACTTGCAGCGGCGCTACCAGGCTGCGCAGTACCTCGCGCCCCTCGCGTTGTAATGCCGCGGAGTTAAGTGAAAACAGAACACTGCCGCTGATGCCGATTTTGCCGTCGCGCAAGGTGACCCGGCCACTGGCCAGGGGGCCGGCCAGGGCCTGTTCCAGTTCCATGCGTCGCTGTTCCTCGACCTGGCGCTTGCTGACTTCCTCTTCCAGAGACTGGGTCAGCTGCAGTTGGTAGCCAAGTACCCACACCAGGATGAGTACAAACACACCCACCAGACCGGCCATCAGATCTCCAAAGATGGCCCATACCGGGGTGTCGTGGGACAGTTCCTGTTCCAGTTGTTCCATCAGCTGGCCTCAGCCGTAAACAAGTCTTTTTGTTGGCCGAGCTGGCGCATCTGCTCGATGATCTCTCGCTGTGATTGCATGCTGTGATCGATAATCTCGCGGGCCTGGGCCACGTAGTAGCCCATTTGTTCATCGCTGCGTGAGCCGGATTTATCCAGCGATGTCTCGATACTGGCCAGGTGCTCGACCAGGCTGCGGTTGGAATCGTTGAACAGTTCCACCGCCAGGCTGAAGGCCTCACCCAGGCTAACCATTTCGGTGGCGCTACCGGCGAATTCAGCGGTCGCACCCGATATGTTGCCGACTTCTTCAGTCACCTTCTCACTGAAGCGGGTACCAATCTCCTGCAGCATGTCTGAGGAGGTGCTCACCATGCTATTCATGCTGTTTTGTTGTGCTTTTAGAGCGAGGTCCTGAGCACTGAACAGGGTGCCCAGGTCCGACATGATCTGCTGCCGCTCCACCAGCATCTTGTTGTCGCGTTCAATATTGCTGGAAATTTCCTTGCGTAGCTCCCCGATCACTTCGGCTGCGGCCCGCGGCGTTTCCGAGGCCGTTGCTATCAAACGGGTCATGGGTTCTTCCAGTTCCTTGCCCAGAGTGGCCAGGTGGGTGGCCACTGTACCTTCCAGGCTGGCGATACGCTCTACCACAGCCTCTTCGCGCTGTGCCTCGGCTTGCCTGATGCCATCCAGCTCACTGCGCAGTGCTGCGGTGAGCTCGCCCATACGCTGGTTTTGGTTGTCCAGCCAGCTCGATTCAGAGGCGATACGGGCCTGCACCAGCTCTTCGCTACCACCCAGCAAACTGGAGAACGCGGTGGCGGCTGCACCCAGCTGGTCGGCGGTTTGTTGCTGGTTTTCCTGCAGCGCACTGGTCCACTGTGCCAGGCGTTGTTGATCGCCACTTTCCTGACGCGCTACCCATTCCTGCGACGCCTTGTCGAAGTTATCGATCATGGCAGTGTTGGATGCCTCGAAACGTTCGTTGATAGTGGCCATGGCACTGGCTACCACTGGTGTGATGCTCTCTCCCGCCAAGCGTCCGCTGGCCTCCAGGCTGTCTTGTAGAGAGCTTTGCACTGAACTGGCGAGCTCGCTGTACACCGCGGTGGCAGATGCGTGGAATTGCTCCTGGTTAGTCAGCAAAGTGGCGCCCAGCTTGTCGCCCATCTGTTCCAGACTGCCGGCCAGTTGCTCCAGTCGCTGCGTAACTTCTGGTAAGGCCTGCGCTTGTGCTTGCAGTGCGTTATACGTTTCCCGGCGCTTGTGGCTCAGGGTGAAATCACGAAATACCGTGGTCATGCGGCTGTCCAGCTCCCGCGTAGCCAGCATCCGATCGCGGCGGCACAAGGTGGAATTCAGGCCCAGCATGGCGGAGGTTGCGACACCTGCGACAGAAGTACCAAAAGCCAGGCCCAGACCGCGTATAGGTGCCGCCAGGCCATTGCGAATGGCCTCCAGCTCAGTGGTGCCCTCAAGGGCTGCAACCGCGCCGCCCAGGGTTTCTACCATACCTACAAAGGTACCCAGTAATCCCAGCATAATCAGTAAGCCCACCAGGTACGGGGTGAAAACTGGCGCTGGTAAGCCAATGCGCTCTCCCTGTATGCGCAGACTGACCGCATTGCGTAAGGACGAGTGTAGTGTTTCCAGCCAGTTAGCCAGCGATGTCTCACCGTCTATGCGTGCGGCGGGCAATGCAGTGAGCGCCCTGGTCAGGGTTGCTGTTGCCTGACGAAACTGAAACAGCTCGACAAAGCCCAGAACGTAGACTGCGGCGATAGCGCCGGTTACGGTCAGTGCCAGCAGGTCGGTGCCGATAAAGCTCGAACCCATCCAGATGATGGCGCCCACGCCCAGCAAAAAAGCGGTATTAAAGATCAGTTTATTCATAAACACGGGTTTCTATATCGTCCTCAAGTGCTTCAATCAGGCCCAGGGCTGGTAACAGCCGCGCCTCGATCTCCGCCAGTAAAATGGTCTGCAGCAAATCGCTGAGTTGTTCGTGTATCTCCGCGACAGGTGTATCGCCCTGATCTGTGACAGCCTGGAAACGTGTTTTCAACAGCCCGGGTATCTTCGCAAACACAGCGCGGGAGTGTTTGGCTACGGGGTCCGCCAGGGCGGCATCCACAGCGGCCAGTTGGGCACCTTCCGGTGAGCTTGCAGCCAGTGCCTTGCGGATGTCGGCCTGAATATTTCGAGCCTTGAACTCCAGGTCACGTTGCAATGCCCCGTACAGTTTCAGGTACGGCTGGTAATCGACCTGCTCTTCCATCGCAGTCGATTCCTGCTCTTCAAGGAACATCCCCAGGGTGATTCTGGCGGGAGAGCTGCCCCGGGAAAGGCTACCAGTGACGGCCTTTACCATGGCAGCATGTCCCAGTTGCAGGCGCTGCACCGGGTTGGTATTGGCTGGATCGGGCTGAGGCGCATTTATTTTCGATACGCTATCCAGCGTATCGGAGATCTCGATTGAATTAGACAGGTCTATCATACGGCCCAGCCCCTGGGCGATATGGCTGCGGGCCGGCGCGGCGCTCTGTTCTGCCAGCGTGGCCAGAAGACTGACCAACCTGCTACTGCTGTGTCGGGTATTGGCCCTGCTGGTGTTAGGGGTTTGGGTCATATCAGGCTACGGCAAAGTCCTGCCGTGTAATAAGTCCGGTAAGAGCTAAACAAGGGTTTTTAAGTGACCCCCAGTAAACACAGTGTGGCTGGTCAAACGGGGTATACCCGTGCGCTAGAGATATCGCTGAATAGTTGCAGGCAGGCAGTTTGAAAACCGGCGCCATTAGACCAATTCAGGCGGACATGTGTCAAATATTGAGCGATTTACCAGAGCTGGGTTTGCGCTTGCGTAAATCCCCACCATAATGATCTGTAGGGGTAACTATCATGGCGTTGATTGAATCTTATTCTGCCGGCCCATCCGAGCCTGCTGTGCGCGATATTACCATCGGCCAGAGCCTGGTGGAGGTGGCGGAGAAATTTCCCGATCGCACCGCGCTGATCGCCGGGGTGCTGGATCCGACGATGCGGCGTCAGTGGACCTATGGCGAGTTACTAAGCGATGCCATGACGGTGGCAAACGCTGTGCTCCAGCGCTTTCATCCGGGTGATCGAGTGGTCGTTTGGGCGCCAAATATTCCCGAATGGGTGCTACTGGAGTACGGCTGTGCACTGGCTGGTGTGGTGTTGGTCACGGCCAATCCAGCGCTGCAGGCAGAGGAAATTGCTTATCTGCTAAAACAATCCCGGGCCGTTGGTATCTTTGCATTGCCTGAATGTCGTGGTAATCGCATGTTGCATCATGTTGAGGAGGTACGCGAAGAGTGCCCGGAATTACGTGAAATTATTCGTCTCGACCAGTGGTCTGAATTTATGGCCACTGGCGCAGCGGCTTCGACGGTATTGCCACCGGTGTCATCCGGCGATGCCTGCATGATCCAGTACACATCAGGAACCACGGGTTTTCCCAAGGGCGCTTTGTTACACCATCGAGGTCTGGTCAACAATGCTGCCCATGTTGCTGATCGCAACCGCATGCAAGAAGGCGGTGTATATGTCGGATTTATGCCCTTATTTCATACCGGCGGCTGCGGTATAGCAGCTTTAGGCTCTCTGGCCACAGCATCGACCTATGTATTGGTGGAGGTGTTTGATCCGGAGTTGGTATTGGAGCTGCTGGAAACTTACCGGGGAAGCGCGATACTGGGCGTTCCAACAATGCTTATCGCCTTGATCGAGCATCCTGATTTTGTACGCCGTGACTTGTCGTCGGTTGAGACGGTTTGCTGTGGGGGCTCCACCGTACCGGCGGCGCTGGTGCAGCGCCTGGAGGAGCAGATAGGCGCGCCTTTTACTATCGTATTTGGCCAGACTGAGTGCTCACCGGTGGCTTCCATGACCCGACCGGACGATACTCGGGAAGACAAGGCCAATACCCTGGGCGGGCCCATGCCCAACGTGGAAGTTAAGCTGATTGACCCGGAAAGCGGTATGACGGTACCGGTGAATACCCTGGGTGAATACTGCACCCGGGGCTATCACGTCATGCATGCCTATTTTGAAATGCCTGAAGCAACCGCGAAAACCGTAGATGAAGACGGTTGGCTGCACACCGGCGACCTGTGCTCCATGGATGAGCGGGGCTACTGTCGTATTGAGGGGCGCCTCAAGGACATGATTATTCGCGGCGGAGAGAATATCTATCCGCGAGAAATCGAGGAACTGTTATTTAAACACCCCAGTGTGGGTGATGTGGCGGTAGTTGGGCTGCCCAGTCAGCGCATGGGTGAGGAGGTAGGCGCGTTTTTGCGTGCGGCGCCGGGGCAGGTGATAGACAAGGACCTGTTGTTTAGCTATCTGCGGGAGCACTTGTCACCGCAGAAGACGCCACGCTACTGGTTCGGCGTAGAGGAATACCCGATGACTGGTTCTGGCAAGATCCAGAAATTCGCGCTGCGTAAGCAGTGGGAAGAGGGTGTTTTTTCAGAGCTCTAACGGGGCTTGGGCCGCAGCAATCACTGGGGCGCATGAACAATAGCAGTCTATCGGTAAGCGCCTGGCCAATCGGCGTACCGCCTACAATTCCTGGTGAGCAATCAGCCTGGAATCTTCCAGGGCTGCGGTGCGGTGAAAGGCCACGGCCTGGTAGGCCGGTGACGAAACCATATCGACGAACGCCTGCGCGCTGGGGTATTTAACCAGCGCTGCCAGGTTCCAGTCTTTATCCTGTGGGCCAATCAGCATGGCCGCGGGGCGCCCCTGCCAAACCTGGGAACCACCGCAGCCCGCAATCAGTGGAGTAACCCCCTGCGCATAGCGCGCAAAAGCCTGCCCCCCTGAGCAGGGCTGGGCTTCGTCTCCGGGCAGGTAATTGGCCTGCACATTGAATTTCAGCAGGTTGAGCATTACCACGGGAGTGTCAGCGGGGTAGGACGCCAGGAATTCGCCAACGTGCAGTTCCTCTGGATGCAGATACTTCATAAGCAATGCTCTTTCATGGTTATTGATCAACGTGTATCACCAAGAATAGGGGCGTTAGCGTGAGATGTCCAAAGTATGCAAAGGATGAAGCGCCTGGTGTTGCCGCCGCGGCATATTCAAGTAGGCCCAGCGGTGCTAAAGTTCCTACCCGCTACATAACAATATTAAGGAATACCATGTTTTCAGGATTGCGGACTGCTGGCCCCATGGCCGTGGCACTAGGCCTATGCACATTGGCGTTCACTACTGCAGCTCTGGCCGAGGCCGAGAGCGCGCCCGGATCGGCAGCCGTGGATGCCAAGCGGCTACTCGCAGCCGATAGTGAGCCACAGAACTGGATGTCCTATGGGCGTACCTACGACGAGCAGCGCTATAGCACGCTGAAGCAAATCGATACTAAAAGCGTGGCCAAGCTGGGATTGAGCTGGTCCTTTGATTTCAATACCGAGCGTGGCATTGAGGCCACCTCGATAGTAGTGGATGGGGTGATGTACACCACGTCCTCCTGGAGCATTGTTCACGCGCTGGACGCGCGTACTGGTAAGCACCTGTGGACGTATGACCCGCAAGTGGCCAAAGACAAGACCCGCCACGCCTGCTGCGATGCAGTTAACCGTGGTGTCGCTGTGTGGCAGGGACAGGTCTTTGTGGGTGTTCTGGACGGCCGCCTGGTGGCGCTGGATGCGGGCACTGGCAAGGTGAACTGGTCGGTGGCGACGGTAGATCCGCAACTGCCTTACACCATTACCGGCGCACCCCGGGTTATTGATGGCCGCGTGATGATAGGCAATGGTGGCGCTGAATTCGGAGTGCGTGGCTTTCTCGGCGCCTACGCGGCGCAAACCGGTGAATTACTGTGGCGCTTTTACACCGTGCCCGGCAACCCGGCGCTGGGGTTTGAAAATGATGCCATGGCCATGGCGGCCAAAACCTGGAATGGCAAATGGTGGGAGCTTGGGGGTGGCGGTGGCACGGTTTGGGATGCCATGGCCTATGACCCGGAGTTGGATTTGCTGTACATAGGCGTGGGCAACGGCACACCCTGGAACCGCGAGATTCGCTCTCCGGGTGGCGGTGACAACCTGTTCCTGTCTTCTATCGTTGCACTGCGGCCGGAAACCGGGGAATACGTGTGGCACTACCAGACTACCCCTGGTGAGAGCTGGGACTACACCGCGACGCAACACATAATCCTTGCCGACGTGGAAGTGCAGGGGAAGCCGCGCAAGGTGTTGATGCAGGCGCCGAAGAACGGTTTCTTTTATGTGTTGGATCGCACTGATGGCACCCTGATCAGCGCGAATAATTACATCAATATTACCTGGGCTACGCATGTTGATATGGCCACGGGGAGGCCGGTGGAAGTACCCGGGGCACGTTATGAAGATAAGCCCATGACCATCGTGCCCTCGTATCTGGGCGGACACAACTGGCACCCCATGTCCTACAATCCGGAAACTGGTCTGGTGTATATCCCCGTGCTCGACTTTCCAGCCCGTTATGGGCAGCCGGAGAGTTTTATCTATCGTAAAGACGGCACTAACACAGGCACCGATGGCATCATCGGCAGTTTGCCTGACGACAATGCCGAGCGGAATGCTTATGGGGCTCTTGTTGCCGGTCGATTGCTGGCATGGGATCCAATAAAGCAGGAGGAGGCCTGGCATGTGGAACACCCCGGCAGCTGGAATGGCGGCACGCTCAGTACCGCCGGTAACCTGGTCTTCCAGGGCACGGCAGATGGTAAGTTCGTGGCATTTCGTGCAGATAATGGCGAGCGCCTGTGGGACTTCTCCGCGCAAACCGGCATCGTCGCCCCGGCAATTACCTACGCGATCGATGGTGAGCAGTATGTTTCAGTCAATGCCGGTTGGGGAGGCGCGTTTGCCCTGGTATTCGGGGAGTTTGTGCAGGCTGAGAGCCTGCCCAATGTCAGCCGGGTGCTGACCTTCAAGCTGGGCGCCAATAAACAGCTTCCCAATGTCGACTGGCGGCGAACAGTAGTATTCAACCCGCCGCAACAAACGGCGTCCGAGGAAGTTCTACGCGAGGGCTTCGCTCAGTACCAGGACACGTGCATGGGCTGTCATGGACTCAACGCGGTATCCGGGCTACTGGTGCCTGATTTGCGCGGTTCCGGCTACTTGCACAATGCCGATGCCTGGGATGGGGTGGTGCTGGGCGGCGCATTGCGCGCCAGAGGTATGCCGGCGGCGAATAAACTGATTGATGAAAAGCAATCTGCAGCGATACGTGCCTATGTGATTCAGCAGGCGTGGCGCGGTAAGGCGTTGCAGCAGCAATAACGCTGATCTTTGCCGCGTCGTCTCTCGGGGCAGTGGGCGTGAATGCTGCCCTGGCTTTAGACCTTGCCGGCTGCAGTTGACTGCCTGAACTGGCTGGGCGAACAGCCCTCACGCTGACGAAAGGCACGGCGAAAGTTGGCGGTGTCCTGGTAGCCGAGAAGTGCGGCGATGGCTTCCACTGTGTGTTCGGTTTCAGCCAGGTACTGCCGTGCCCAGCGCTGCAGAACGTCCGCCCTGATATCCCGGAAACTTGAACCCTCCTGTTGCAGGCGTCGATTCAGTGTTCGCGATGACAAATGCATTTTTCCGACGATGGTGTCGAGATCTGGCAGTGGCGGTTCGAATGAGCGTAGCTGCGCTCTGATGTGTTGTGTGTACGTGTTCTCGGTGTCAGTACTCATTTCTTTCATGCGCTGGGCCAGATAGAACTGGGCCTGGTTCCACATTTCCGCATTGAAATAAGGTGATTGCAGGTCCAGCCAGTGATGCGGCAAGTCCACGCGGGTGGCCTCATGGCCAAAACTCACCGGGCTGTGCATACACCGTGCATACGCCTCATCGTATCCCGGGTTGTCGAAGGGTAGGCAGTAGAGAGCATCGTTCAGTGGTTGGCCGGTCAGCATTTCCACGTAGTGCTGGATAAACAGTGTTGCTGTCTCCGCATGAAAGCGGCCCACTTCTCCCAGCGGCACCAGGTAGCGAATGCGGATGGACAAGCAGGCTAGTTGTGAACTTAGCGATATCCTGGCATTTGTGGCGTGCAGACGGGAGAAATTCTCCAGCACTTGCAGTCCCTCACGCAAGGTGGGCGCCGTAGCGGCGGCGCCACCCACCGGGCCAAAGGCGGCCACGTTGGCGTGACGCCCAATCATCAGGCCCAGAGTCTCATCGCCGGTGTAGGTGCGGGCGTTTTCCAGCAGCTGCAGGAAATCGTCCACATTGATATCGCTGCCGCTTTCCAGCTGGGCACTGTTTAGTGCAGTGCCAACAAAGAGAGGTGCTTCAGGTAGCCCACGTTGGCGGATATCGCGCAAAACAAAGCAGGCATGAACAGGACTGATTGTGTACATGTGCCACCAAAAGTGTATTTTGGCGAATTATGACACCCTGTTGGCGGCTAATACACTCATTTTTGCTGCCCCCATCCTGCATTCTGCACTCTATTCCTATTACTGGTGTGCGGGAGACTGATAATGCAGAAGAATGACCAACAAGATATAGCGGCGCTGAATGCGGCGAAAAACTACATGGGGGCTGTTGCCTGGCCTACGATCGCACTGGGCCTGACTATTCCCCTGGCTTACCTGTGCACGCCGTTACTGGTCATCAGTGGAAGCCTTCACTTATTCGTGGGTCTGTTACTGATGTCGGTATTCACCTATGCGGCCTATACCGTATTGCATGATGCCGCGCATGGTTCGATTTCCGGTAGTCATAAAGAGTTACGCTGGCTAAACGAAATGCTGGGCTACATGGCTGCCTGGGTACTAATGATCCCATTGACGGCACACCGACATGAACACCTGGCACATCATCGTCATACTAACGAAGAGGGTGATCCGGACCTGGTCGTAGCCGACATGAATAAATCTCCGCTGCATGCGGCAAAGGCGGCGCTGAGAGTTGTCGCTGGCCAGTACCGGTATTACTTCACGCATCGCTGGGGGAAGGGGGCAAGGTCCCAGGACCTCTATTTGTGTCTTGAATTAACTGCGGCAATTGTACCCCGACTGGCTTTTATCGCGGCGGGATACTGGTTGGAAGCCGCGGTGCTGTTTGGACTTGCCGGTATTATCGGCGTAGCGGTACTCATGTACTTATTTGCGTATGTCGTGCATACCCCGCATCAGTCAGTTGGGCGTTATGTCGATACTTCGACATTTGTTACCTCTGGGTTCCTGGGCCGCGTTGTGACCGTGTTATGGGGCTACCAGAATTACCATTCAATCCACCACCTGTACCCACGCGTGCCGTTTTATAAATACGCAGACCTGTTTGCTGACATCGAAGACATTATGATTGCCAAGGGCGCACCAATTCATAGACTGTATACTCCCAAGCAGTTCAAGCCCTTAAAAATTGGCTGATATTCTTCAAGGAACAAACCGTGCGAACAGAGAAACTGCCTGCAGACGTGATAGAAAAAAATTTACAGCAATGCCCGCACTGGGCGCTTGATCAGGGAAAACTCTACCGGCGCTTTGTCTTCGATGATTTCGTCGCCGCATTTGGCTTTATGTCACGGGTAGCGCTGCTGGCCGAGGCAATGAACCATCACCCCGAATGGTCCAATGTATGGAACCGTGTGGAGATACACCTTACCACCCATGATGCGGGTGGTATCTCTGACCTGGACTTCCAGCTGGCGCGAAAGATTGACGCTTTGAGTTAGCGCCGTGGCGAGACCATAGGTCGCATCAGCTGCGAGTTTGAACCTGTATTGACGTTGCCATTCGGCCTGTTCTGCGGGCGGTAGCTATGCCCCGGGCGTATCGGTGGCCGTGCAATAGGATGCTCAGGCTTTGGCCGGTAGTCGGGTCGCCAGGGTGTGTTGCCGTAATAGTTCCTGCGCCGCACGTTGCTGCTGGTATAGATGGGTGGATAGTAGTCGTTGTACCCTGATGAATATTGCTGCTGTTGTTGCTGCGGCGCGGTTGCCTGCAGTTCCTGCATTTCTGCCCGGTGTTTCTCGCGTTCGCGGCGATCAGATGCCATGCGATCGGTGGTTTCACGCATATCTTCCAGGCGCTGCTGAGCGAGTTCAGCATCCTGCGGGGGTGGTGTGGCAATCTGGAAGCTCTCTACCTCCGGGTCGCCCTCGGGCGGGATGTCAGAAAAACTGACCACACCTTTATCATCGACCGTCTTATAGACGGTGTCCGCAGCCACCGGCAGGCAGCCCAGCAGCAGAAATGCGATCGCCTGAAGTTTTCCAACTGTTTTATGCATACTCATCACCCAGAGTATAGATCAATCAATACAAGAACGAACAGATGCTGGTCATTGGACCGTTTCTCGCCGGAGAAGTTACATTGGATTTACAATGTGCGGTGTATAGTGTCTTGCGGGCCGAGGTATAGTCGCAGGGAGGTATCGACCTGTGTTCAACAGTATGAAAATTCAGGTCGCGAAAAGACAGGAGTGTGCGCTGCAATGAGTCAGCAGCAGGAACATAGTGAACAGAAGCGCATGGGCACCGTGATGCAGATTCTGGCCTGGGTGGTATTTCTCGCCCTGGGTGTGTTCTATTTCAGTGATGTACTGGAAGAACAGTACAACCCCAATCGGCAGGTGCAGACCCAGTATGCGCAAGACGGCGTTCGCGAGGTTGTGTTGCAGCGCAACAAGTTCGGTCACTACGTTACCAGTGGCGAGATCAATGGTCAGTCGGTGACCTTTATGCTGGATACCGGGGCGACGGGTGTGGCCGTGCCTGACGCGGTGGCGCAGCGTATCGGCCTAAAGCGTGGACGCGCCTTCCCTACGCAAACGGCGAATGGCGTCTCCACCAGTTACGCCGCGCGTCTGGATCAGGTGGGGGTGGGCGACATCGTGCTGGAAAATGTATCTGCGGGTATTACCCCGGGTTTGCAGACCGAGCAGGTGTTGCTGGGTATGTCGTTCCTGAAACACATCGAGTTCACCCAGCGCGGGAATATCCTGATTTTGCGCCAGTATCGCTAGTTTGCGTAAAATAGCGTGAACCATTCATCGCGAAGCCGTGTATGAAGGAATCCAACGACAGACCTTTTATTCCCAGTAGTTACTCGCGCATCATGGCGCGTGAGCTGGGCCTGCAGGAGCGTGATCTGCCGCAGCTCCTGAGGGGTACGGGTCTGGCCCCGGATATATTGATGCCCGGTGATGAAACCCGGCTAAGTGGGCGACAGCAGTTGCGTATTATTGATAACGGGCAGCGCATGATGGATGCCCCCGAGTTTGGTTTGCGGGTGGGCCGCCAATTACATCCGTCAACCCATGGCCCACTGGGGTACCTGGCCCTGAGTAGCCCGGATTTGCAAACGGCCCTCGAAGCCCTCGCTGATTTTCTTCCGGCGCGATTGCCGCTGGTGAATATTGCCGTGGATAACGACGATATCTGGTTGCGCTGTACCCTGGAGATAAAGGTGGCCGCGAATGCGAATGAACGTCGTGTATTACAGGAATGTTTCGCGCTGGTTATCCAGTCCTTCGCCGAATCCATGTTGGGTCGGGTACTGTGCGATGCGCGTATTGAACTGACGCATGAGAAACCGGTATACGAGAGAATCTACGCGCAATATTTGCATTCCCCGGTAAGCTTTGCCTGCGCGTCCAATGCCTTTCGGATTCCCGCAGTTCTTGCCCGGGTGCCCAATGCCACCGGCGATCCCGAGTCTTATGCTATGGCACAAGACCTGTGTAGAAAACTGTTGCAGCAGGCGCCCGCGTCACTCCTGCAAGCCAGTGACCAGGTCAGGCGCTTGCTGCTGTCGCAAACCCCTGGGTCCGTTACCGAGAGTGATGTTGCCCGTGCCATGTTTATATCCAAGCGCACACTGGCGCGACGCCTGGAAGGGGAGGGCAATAGCTACCGCAATATACGCGAGAAATTATTGGCGGAGCTTGCCGGACGCCACTTGCGTGACTCCGGGCTAAGCGTCGAGGCCCTGGCAGCGCTGCTGGGGTACAACGACACAGCGGCGTTTCGCAAGGCCTTTCGTCGCTGGTACGGGCAAACGCCCAGCGACTATCGCCAAGGCACGCATTGAGGCAGAACTGCATCCGCACTTTGGAACTACAGGGCGTGAAGCCTTACTGGCAGTGACGTGTAACCTCTTACAAAATTGGATTGCACCCGTTTCGGTTCCGCCATTACTTCCACAAAGCTGAAGCGCTGCATGATTTCTTCCCAGAGGATGCGCAACTGCATCTCAGCCAGACGGTTGCCCATGCAGCGGTGTATACCGAAACCAAAAGACATGTGGTGACGCGGGTTTTCTCGATCAATAATAAACGAGTTAGCGTGCTCAATGGCCGTATCGTCGTGGTTACCCGAGAGATACCACATAACGACCTTGTCGCCTTTTTTGATCTGCTTGCCCTTGAATTCGATGTCGCGAGTGGCGGTGCGACGCATGTGCGCAAGCGGTGTTTGCCAGCGAATGATTTCCGAGACCATACCGGGAATCAACGCGTGGTTGGCGCGTAATTTTTCATATTCTGCCGGGTTCTGGTTCAGGGCTAGAATTCCCCCGGTAGCTGAGTTACGCGTGGTGTCATTGCCACCGACGATCAATAACAGAATATTCCCCAGAAATTCCATGGGACGCTCGGCAATATCCGCGGTATGGGGGTCGCGCTTTAACAGGGATATCAGGTCGAAGCTGCCGCTGTCTTCGCCGCGCGAATGCCACAGCCGGGTAAATGTTTCCAGGCACTCTTGCAGAGCTGCCATGCGCTCCTGGGGGTCGGCGTCGCCACCGGCGATCTCCGGTGTGCCGGTGGCCATGTCTGACCAATAGGTCAGCTTGTGGCGATCTTCGAAAGGAAAATCGAACAAGGTAGCCAGCATTTGCGTGGTCAGGTTGATCGATACACGGTCCACCCAGTCGAAGGTCTCACCAACTGGCAGGTTATCCAGTATTTCGATTACCCGGGAGCGGATCAATGCTTCCATGTCGGCCAGATTTTTTGGCGCCACCACCGGTTGTACCGCGCGCCGTTGTACATCGTGCTTGGGTGGGTCCATGGCGATGAACATTTCGAAGGGGGTCTCGTCCAGAAGATCGCCGATCACGATGGTGGGCTCCGAGGAAAAATCCTGGTGGTTACTGTCAACCGCGACGATATCTTCGAAACGGGTGATCGACCAGAAAGGCCCGAAGGGGCTGTCTGCCTGGTAGTGCACCGGATCTTCGTTTCTCAGGCGTTCAAAATAAGGGCGCCAGGCATCCAGTTGGTAGAGCCGGGCGTCACTGACATCAATGTCAGTCAGTGCGGTGGTCAGGGGGTGGGGAAGTTGTGCGATAGTGTTCATGGTTATCTCCTGTCAAAAACTACATCTGGTATTCGGGAAGGCGCACAACCATGCCATCCATATCGGCGCTAACGTCGATCTGGCAGCTCAGGCGCGAGCTCTCCAGTCGGTCAGGGCGCATACCTAGCATGGATTCTTCCAGGGCATTTGTGTCACCGGCGGCATTACTCCACTGGTCTTCAATAAAACAGTGGCAAGTACCACAGGCGCAGGCGCCCCCGCAGTCGGCGTCGATGCCGGGCACCATGTTGTCCATGGCATTTTGCATTAGTGTCTTGCCGGACTCGGCGTCAATAGTGTGCTGCTGTCCGCTAAACTCGATCAAAGTGATTGTTGGCATGTTGCTCGCTCCTGTTGTTTGATGCGCTGTAGTTTAGAGAGCGACAAGCGCTGGAGAAGGTTATATATTGCCAACAGGGGGTTATATATTGCCAATAAGCGACCCGTTTGACGATACCTGAACCGTGTGCTGCACTGTAGGTGGGAATACTGAGAAAATTTTGCTAACGGCGGAACGATACGGAATGTCCACGCTTACCCCGCTTGAAAAATGGTCTTACGCTGTTGGTAACATGCCGTTTGCCGTTAAGGATGCCGCCTTCCAGAGTTTTGTGGTGTTCTATTACACTCAGGTACAGGGTTTAAGTGGCACCTTAACCGGGTTGGCAATGTTTATTGCCTTGTCCTGGGACGCGGTGACAGACCCCGTAGTGGGAAGTTGGTGTGATACCGTGCGCTCCCGCTGGGGGCGGCGCCACCCCTTGTTGTTGCTGGGAGGCGTTCCCACAGCATTTCTTTGCTTTGCATTGTTTGTGCCACCACAGGGCCTGGGAGAAACGGGCACTTTCTTCTGGTTGTTGGCAGTGTGTTTGCTGTTGCGAACGTTTATCACTATTTATTTCATTCCCTATTCAGCCATGGGTGCTGAACTGTCCAGGGACTACGATGAGCGCACCGACATTGCCAAAAGCCGGGTCACTATGGCCTGGGTCGCGGGTATGGTCATGCCCGCTTTTGCTTTTGCGGTGATCTTTCGCTCCGAGGGTGGCGTGGATGGGCGGTTGGTAGAGGCAAACTATCTCATCTATGGCCTGGTTTCTTGCCTGGTGGCCGGTCTGACCATCCTGTTTTGTGTGTGGGGGACACGCTCGGTGATACCCCGTCTTCCGACTGCTGCAGACAATCACCCGCGCTTCACCCTGATACAGCCCTTCAGGGATTTTCGCGCAGCACTACTCAACCGGAACTTCCGCTATAAGCTGGGGGCCAGCCTTACTTTTGGTATGGTGGCCGGTGTCTACTATACCTTGTCCCTGTACCTGGCGACCTATTTTTGGGAGTTCAGCAGTAACCAGTTAGCGGGCTTTGTCTTGCCGACCGCCCTGGGGACTATCCTGGCTTTTATCAGCGTCAATCGACTGGGGCGACGCTATGACAAAGCCGTATTGTTAAGTGCCGCAGCGATAGCCATTGCGCTTACTGCCTCAGGGCTGATTGGCGCGCGTCTGCTGGGTTGGTTGCCGGAGAATGGCCACCCGCTGATTTACTTCCTGGCCTGCGTCAGCACCTGTCTGAGCACCATGATCATCGTTAGCCTGATGACCCTGTCGGCGTCACTAATAGCAGATATCCTTGATGAGCAGGAACTGGCCACCGGCCAGCGTCAGGAGGGAACATTCTTTGCGGCGGGAAGTTTTATCGGCAAGGCAACTTCCGGCGTAGGTACCTTATTAGCCGGCGTGGTGATCGACCTCGCTGGCATAGAGACCGGGAGTGCGCCGGGCGAGGTCCCGCAAAGTGTGTTGCAGTCTTTGGGCGGCTTTACCATAGCGGTTGTGGCTAGTCTTTCCCTGGTGTCTTTCTGGTTTTATAGCCGCATAAAACTGGGACGTACTGAGCATGCAAGAATATTGCAGCGTCTGGATAAGAAACGCGAGGGGCAGCCAGCGCCAGGATAATTAAGGCGGTGCTCGCGCGTCTGTCTATTGGCGTATTTGGCTACAGGTCCTGCGTGGAGAATGTATCGCAAGTCGCCAGGTCTCCCGTCTCAAATCCCTTACGGAACCAGCGCACGCGCTGCTCAGAACTACCGTGCGTAAAGCTGTCCGGCACCACTCGGCCTGTGGCCTCTTTTTGCAGGCGATCATCGCCAATGGCCGTGGCCGCTCGCAGTGCCTCTTCCATGTCACCCGGATCCAGTAATTGGCGGTCTACATTTGCCGCATGGCCCCATAGGCCGGCGAAGCAGTCTGCCTGTAATTCCTGACGCACCGATAGTGCATTAACCTGGGCGTCGCTTTTGCCCCGCTTTGCATCCTGCACCTGTTGACTGATCCCCAGCAGGGTTTGCACATGGTGCCCGACTTCGTGTGCAACTACGTAGGCCTGGGCGAAATCACCCGGCGCGCCGTGTCGAGTACTCAGATCGTGGAAAAATGACAGGTCTATATACAGCTGCTGGTCTCCAGGGCAGTAAAACGGACCTACTGCCGAACTGGCCATGCCGCAGGCGGAATTGACGCGTCCGCTAAACAGCACCAGAGTCGGTTCCTTGTACTGACCGCCTTGCGCACGAAAAATACCGTTCCAGGTATCTTCGGTATCGGCCAGTACCACAGAAACAAAATCTGCCAGTTGCTGTTCCTGTGCGCTAAGTTCAGTACTGGGCTGGGCTGCGGGTGCACTGCCGCCCCCTCCAAGGAATAGCCCCAGTACGTCTATCCCTAACATGCGACCGCCAAAAATCACCACGACACCACCGATCAATATGATTCGGCCAACTTTGGTGCGTAGCATGGCGGGTAGTAAGCGCAGCAACATAGGCGCTGCGCCGGCCGATGCACGATAGGCAGGCGTTTCACCGCGCCTGTCCTCTACGTTGTCACTGCGTCTACCGCCTTTCCAGCGCATCGCGGTCTCCTTCTTTGAGCGTTACACTTAACACTATAGCGGTAAGTGCGGTTTTAATGAATGTCAGTCCCGGCTAGTGCCAGCGCCGCTGTTGCTTGCGCCTTCCATTGTTGTCATTCTAGCCCCGATCAGGCTGGCTACCACAATAGCCACGTAAAATTGTCCAGTGATGGCCTGCATATAGGTGAGGTAACGAGCAATGGGCTGCACGGGGCTAATATCGCCGTAACCCACTGTTGTCAGAGTGATATAGCTGTAATACAAGGCTTCCTGGAAGCCGCTGCGCCAGTCCTCGAATCCCAGGCTGGGAATTGAGCCAGGGAATATGAACTCCACCAGCAGGTAGGCCAGTGCCCAGGCCATGCCCATCAGGAAGTAGATACAGATTGCCCCGACGATCTTGTTGCCATCAACAGCGCCCGTGAGTAATACCTGTCGACTGCAGATGGTAATCGTCAGGATTACGAATACCAGCATCGTAACAAGTTGTATTGTGCTCAGGTGGTAGATGTTCAGTAAATACTCGCCGCCTTCTATGATGATAAATATCGCGGTAATACCAATTCGTGATGACAGATTAAAACGGCCGCGCTCCAGGGACCATACGGCAACCAGGATAATGGCGGTTAGCGAAGCTCCCATAATCCGATTGACTGTTTCATTGCCCAGTTGCTGTGCCACCGCACCGCCGAAAAAAAGCAGCATCAGCGACAGCAAGAGCCACACATAGTTATCTTTATTAGTAATTTGGCGTACTCGGGCGAACTTTGCCATTGCTTTACTCCTCAATAATTGAACCAGGAATAGACCAACAATGAGTATTGATCCTGATCTGTACTATAGCTGATCGTTGGTCTGATAAGGGGTAAAGGAGGCTGCCTGAGGTCTGGTTTATTCCTGCGCAGCCACGGGGCTGCCTGGCGCGGTTACTGGCAAACGTAACAGCGTTTAAGGGGGTGTAACCTTATAGTGCCTTGAGGTAACTAATGATATCCCCGGATTCATACATCCACCGGGCTTGCCCGGGCGCGTCTTCAATGCGCAGGCAAGGCACTTTGAGGTTGCCGCCGCCCGCCAGTAATTCTGCTTTGGCGGCATCCGAGCGCTTTACATCACGGGTTTCGATAGAGAGCGACTGCCGCTTCATTTCGCGTCGTACTTTCACGCAGAAGGGGCATGCCTCGTACTGGTAAAGTGCCAGTTTTGAAGTTTTTCCGTTGATAATGGCCTGCATGTCCGGGGAGCGTTTGACGCCTCGGGGCGTAAAAACCCAATTGAATAACAGGATAAGTCTGCCCAGGATAAGACGAATAATGCGCATGCTGTTTTCCGTTTGGTGGATTCTAAGGGTGCTACTTGGAAATTGGGCGCAGAGTAAAGCACGATAGCTGCGCTGGCAAGAGCTGCCTGCCTTGCCAGCGCGTATCGCATTACCGATAATCAGTCGTATTCAAACAGTAATCAGGAGCGCCACATGGCCTCGTTACAGGAACAGTTGCTGCAAGCGGGTATGGTCGACGCAAAAAAGGCCAAGCAAATACAGAAAGACAAACGCAAGCAGGCCAAGCAGGTGCCCAAGGGGCACGCTGTGGAGAATGCAGCCCGTGAGCAGGCGAAAAAGGTGCAGGCTGAAAAAGTTGAGCGCGACCGGGAAATAAATCGGCAGCAGCACGAGGTGGCTGAGCAAAAGGCGATCGCGGCCCAGATCAAGCAGTTGATTGAAATGAACCGTATTAACAGGGATAAGGGGGATGCTACCTACCAGTTCGTTGACGCCGCCAAGATCAAAAAAATCAACGTGACGCCGCAGTTGCTGGATCAGCTAAGCCGCGGGCGTATCGCCATCGTCAAATTACAGGACCGCTATGAACTGGTTCCAGCAGTGGTTGCGCAGAAGATTGAGCAGCGTGACCCTGCAGTGGTACTGGTGCGTAATGACGGCGTTCAGGAAGAGGTCGACGAAGACGATCCCTATGCAGATTACAAGATCCCAGATGATTTGATGTGGTGAGTCATCGCCCCTTATTGTGCGTAGAGCTGCCATTGCGCCACTGTAGCGGTGAACATCCCTCCCAGCGGGTGAAAGCCCGGGAAAAAGCCGCCGGGTCTGCATAGCCCAGGCGGTAGCCGATTTCTGTGACCGAAAGTGCCGGATTCCTGAGGAAATTTTTGGCACGCTCTTCCTGTACGTGGGCCAGCAAGTCGGCATAACTTGTGCCTTCCTTGCCTAGCTGGCGCGTCAAATTGCGTTCTGACATGGATAACAGCCTCGCCAGTTCACGCCGGTTTAGCGGCGGCGTGTAGGCCCATAGCCAACGGGTTACGCGTTCTGTCAGGCTGAAATCCTCCTCCAGCATCTGCGACAACTTATTGGCGATGGACAGGTAAGATTTGTGGACCAGGGGGTTGCTGTGCGGCAAGGGCGTGTCGTCGTAGGCTGCCGGATAGGCAAGGCAGGCCTCAGCTGCTGAAAAATGTACCGGGCAGGGCAGTTCATCGCTGATTTCCTGCCAGTCAGCGGGTTGTGAAAATGGGAAGCAGATATACAGTGGGGCTGTACTGCTTTCCAGAATGCCTTCGATATTGCGCAAAGTAGTCAGCAAATCCAGTACCAGGCAGTACTCCATCAGGCGGTCGATTTCCTCTGCGGAAGCATTGCTCAGCTCAGGGCGTTGCATGCTGAAGGCGTACTCAGAAGCGCGGGAATTGTGGCGCACTACCAGGCGTGAGTGCCCCCAGGACAGCTGGGGGTAGGCCAGGCAGGCTTTCAGGGCGGCAATGGGGGTCGCGGCATGCCGCATGGCCATGCCCAGAACCCCCAGATTCTCTATCGACATAGCCTTCCTGACACTAAAAACTCGGACTGTAGGTGAGCACTTGCTCTCTAGCGAGCGCACTAGTGACAGGCATATAGCCAGCTCCTGTTGCAGTGATATGGGAAAATCCGGCTCATCCAGCGCGCGCGGGGGCAGGCCGGCATCGGTAAGCATAGCCAACGCCTGTTGTTGATCTATGCTTAATAACACCAGTTGCCCCAGTACGCCAGTGATGGTGCGGCGACTGGTGGCGAGGTTACCGCTGGAGATGACGGTAGTATCAGTATCCATAGTTGCCATATTGAGCACAAGTGGCCCAAATTATCAAAAAATAGGCCTGTCTGGCAATGTCTAATCGAACGCAAACGCCTTAGCCTGCACCCATCGAAATTGAATGTATCAAGAGGCCATGCCCATGAGTGAAGCTATTACAGAGATTTCCGAGCAGCCCAGCGTCTGCGAGCACGTTGATGTGCTGATTGTAGGTGCCGGTATCTCCGGCATTGGCGCGGCGCACCACCTGGGAGAAAAGTGTCCCGGTAAGAGCTTTTTGATGCTGGAAACCAAGGAGTCCTTTGGCGGTACCTGGCATCAGCACACGTATCCGGGTATCCGCTCGGACAGTGACCTGTATACTTTCGGTTATGCTTTCAAACCCTGGACCGGGCAGCCCATTGCCAACGGCGGCGCCATCCTGGACTACCTGGGGGAAGCCATTGAAGACGATCATATCGGCAGCCATATCCGTTACCAGCATGAGGTGCTCTCTGCCTCCTGGTCTGGTGAGCAGCAGCAGTGGATGCTCACGGCCCGGCGTAAGGACACCGGTGAAACCGTTTACTTTAGCTGCGGGTTCCTGTGGATGTGCCAGGGGTACTATCGCCACGCTGCAGGCTATACACCCCAATGGGCGGGGATGGAGGACTTCAAGGGTCCGATTGTGCACCCGCAAACCTGGCCTGAAGACCTGGATTACGCGGGTAAGCGCGTGGTGGTGATTGGTTCGGGCGCTACCGCAGCCACGTTGATTCCCAACATGGCCGATGAATGTGAGCACATCACCATGCTGCAGCGCTCGCCCACGTATTTCTGGACCGGCGAAAATCGCAATGAGCTGGCTGACCAGTTGCGCGAGCTGGATGTACCCGAAGAGTGGGTGCATGAAATAGTGCGGCGCAGTATTCTCAAGATTGCCAAGGATATTCAGTACACTTCGGTGTCGCATCCGGAAGTCGTCAAGGAGGAGCTGTTTAAGGTGATTCGCGAGTACCTGGGTGAGGACTTCGACATGAGCCATTTCACCCCCAGCTACCGGCCCTGGCAACAGCGCCTGGCCTATGTGCCCGATGGCGATCTGTTTGAGGGTATCAAGTCCGGCAAGGTGTCGGTGGTCACAGATAATATCGAGCGTTTTACCGACAAGGGGATACTCACCACCTCGGGTGAACTGCTGGAAGCCGATATCATCATTACCGCCACGGGCTTCAATCTCAGTGTGATGGGTGACATAGCGTTTGATGTAGACGGGCAGGCTGTAGATTTTGGTAGCACCTATACCTACCGCGGTTTGATGAATTCAGGTGTGCCCAATATGGCCTTCATGTTTGGTTATCTGCGTACCAGCTGGACCATGCGTGTGGATCTGGCTAGCGAGTTTGTGTGTACCTTACTCAATCACATGGATGACCTGGGAGCTGGGTCTTGTACTCCGACTTTGCGCGCACAGGATCAGTCCATGACAGTGAATTCATGGATAGATGAGGAAGAGTTCAATCCGGGCTATATGCAACGTGGCAAGCATTTAATGCCCAAGCGCGGCGACCATGAACCGTGGACCTTCAGCGCAGACTATTACACCGAGAAAGATCAGTTGCCCCTGGTTGATCTGGATGAAGACGCGCTGGTGTACGTGCGCGCCGCGGAATCGGCTGCGCTGGCCGGATAGCGGTGCAGCGTCAGGTAGACCGATCATTAATCCTGGGCTATACCTTGTGGTGTCCAACCGCTAGCCAGGCGCGCCACTTCCGGCGCGAAGAGCAGCGAGTTAAAGAGGAAATTTGATGTCTGACTATATTCCCCCCGCGCTGGATTGGGTGCGAGAGCAGGTAGAGCTGTATGAAAGCAGTGGCGGCACCCAGGGTAATACCCTGTTGGATACCGGTATGCCCTGTATTCTTGTTACCCATACCGGAAACAAAACGGGTGGCGTTCGCAAAATCCCGCTGATGCGTGTTGAGGTAGACGGCAACTACGTGCTGATTGGTTCGATGGGCGGTCAGCCCAAGAACCCGGTATGGGTTTACAACCTCAGGGCCAACCCTGACGTGACGTTACGTGATGGCACGGTCGTGAGCAGTATGCGAGTACGCGAGGTTGAGGATGAACAGGAACGCAGCAGGCTGTGGGCTGCGGCGGCCGCCGCCTATCCGCCCTACGATGAATACCAGGCAAAGACTGAGCGCAAAATCCCGGTGTTTATCGCGGAACCTGTGTAGGCGTAATCAACCGGCGGCGAACAGGTAATAACCGACACCGCTGCCCAGGGCCATTAACAGGAAGCTGCACAATGCGGCGGCTTGGGCCGGTATCAGCCGGGGCGTGACCTCTTTGCTTTCCAGCAGGCGCCAGGCGGAGAATGTGGCGGGTAGAACACCGCAAATACCCCAGAGCATGCCGCGGGCTCCAGGGTAATATTCTGCGCTAAGCACCAGCCAAAGATACGCCGTTACCATTATTACGCTGTAGGCGAGTGCAGCCGACTCGTAACCCAGACGCACCACCAGGTTGTTTTTGCCCGCTGCTTTGTCGGCGGCATAATCCGGAAATTCGTTAATCCATAGAAAAGCGGCTACGAGCAAGCCCAATACCATTGACGCGTGGATCAATGCAGCATTGAGGTAGCCGGTCTGTACGAAGTAGGTGCCACAAACCACCAATGGTCCGTAAGCCAGCATCACGGCAATTTCACCCAGGCCGCGATAGGCGAGCTTCACACGCCCGCCGTGATAATACCAGGCGAGCGCCATACCGATGATACCGAAGACCAGCACACGGGAATCCCTTAGCCACACAATTAGCAGGCCGACGCCTATCGCCGCCAGGAAGCATGCGCCAGCGATGAGTCTGGTTTGTTGGCGGGTGAGTAAGTCATCCACCAATACCCGTTTGCCGCCGGAAAATGGGCTGCGATTATCAGTGCTTATGGCCTGATCTGTGCCGCTGTCGAAATCAACGATTTCTCCAGCGGCATTTTTGCCGACTTCAACAAGGAATACGCCGAGCACGGTGAGCGCCAACCAGCCGAAATGTAAACTGCCGTCGGCCGCAGCGAAACTAGCCCCCAGGAATATACCGGCGAACGAGGCGAGGGAAATTTTCGGGTCTGCCAGGCGCCAGACACCCTGCCAGTATGTCGATTTCTGCATTTTGCTAGGCATTACACACAAATTTAGCGTCCGGCAGGATTTCTTAAGGCGGAGGCCATGGCACCCAACACGAAAAATATTGCGATTACTCCTGGCATAAAGGCATAGAACACCACCAGGTCATGCATTGCGGAATCCGCTTTAGGCATGCTGCCGCGGGCATCGAAAATACCGCCGTACATGCTGGCCAGGATATTCGAGTAACCGACGATAATCATGCCGTAGCGTATCAGCCGCTCGGCCTTCAGGCTGGGTTGTAACAGGGTGTAGGACAGCGCAACCACCAGCATCAATACGCCGTTGGCAAAGCCCTCTATGTGCGCCAGCCGCCAGGCGGCCGCACGGGTAAGGGTGGCGTCTGGGTCGGCCATGGTATTACCCCAGATAAATCCGGAGATCATGCCCAGGGCCAACACCACGACGGCGTGAAAGGCCAGCTTACGAGCGTTTCTAAGCGTGTTATCCATGGTGGGTTCTTTACCCCGGATTTGAATTACCGCTAGTATAGATCGAAATACAGCATACTTTGAATGCGCCACCCTGAAACAGGCTGGCGGATGCATGAGTGTATCTAGGGTGAGGTAATAACGATAGATGATAGGTGGTTACTGCCACCATCATAGCTTGCACCGGACACGGTGATAGCGCTTACCGTAAAGCTGGCGGAGCTGGATCTCAGATTGCCTTTTTCGACAGTACAGCTGCCCCCGCCATTGGTCACACACGAGCTGCCGCCTTTGGCCCCGTCGCCCCAGTTGCCGGCGACTTCTGCGCCGGAAATTGGTTGGTGATTGGAGTCGTGCACCGTTACTTCTACGCTGGCGGTCCAGCGATTACGGCTGCCGGTTTGTGCCGAACCTGTGAGATCACCAACGTGCGCGCTGCCACTGTCCGGCGGGCTGCTGCCTATGGTCAGCGATATGCTGTCACTACCACTCGCGCCGTCTGTATCGGTAGCCGTTGCTGTAATAGTATGTGTGCCATCTGACAGAAATCCAGTAAAGCTGCCGCCACTGCCGATGTTGCCGTCCAGGGACGAGCTCCAGTTAAGCGCCGCGGTCAACTCAGAGTTATTATCCTCTGCGTCACTGGCGCTGCCAGAGAAGTCTAGCGTGGTCCCTGTGGCGTAACTACTGCTTGCCGGGCTTGTTATGGTAACAGTAGGAGGCGTATTCAACGGCTCAGATTGAGTTGGCACTGTGATGGTTGTGCCATTGCTGTTGCCATCTACATCGTGATTGGCAGGCGCCTGGTAACTGCTTCCGGCGGCGTCGCTCAGTGCGCTAACGCTGAAGCTGACGCCGGTCACGCCACTTTTCAGGTTATTTTTCTCCACACGGCACCAGCCTGTCCCGTCAGTGGTGCAACTGGCCGATCCGGTAGCACCATTGCTCCAGTTTCCTTCCACTAGTGCGCCAGCTACTGCAGCATCCAGCGCGTCATGCACTTTTATATCGACGACAGCCCGCCAACGACTGCGCGGCTGATCCACCCGGTCACCTTGCAGATTCCCCGTGTGTATCAGCAATGGCTCTGGTTCAGGTTGCGCTGCTGCCTCGGTGGTAAATGACCACAGGCTACCACCTCGGGTGCCATCATCATTCACCTCATCAATACGCCAGAAGTACTGGGTGCTATAGCTAAGTGTGCCAGGGTTATAGCTGTTGCCTGTCTGGTTGCCGTGGTTATCATCTGGTCCACTGAGGCCATTGTCTGTGCCCAGGTAAATATTGTGTGACGTGGCAAATGCACCGCTGGACCAGCTCAGCGCGCTATCCACGCTGACCCCGGTAGTGCCATTATCCGGTCCCGGACTGCCTGCCTGTCCGGGGGGCTCCGGTTCCTGGATGCTACCCCCAAAGGATTCCAGTCGGATATTGTCGATCTGCCAGCGATCGCCGTCCGGACCCAGCATGCCGCTGCTTTGAAAGCGAAAACGCAGCAGTGCGCTGGCATGCCCGGCGATAGACGCACTCAAATCCAGCGTATGCAAGACGGGCGTGTTGCTCAGGCCCTGATGCGACCAGGCTGTATTCCAACTGGTGCCGCCGTTGGTGCTGGTCTCCACGTAAATTGTTTCGTAGAAATCATAGTGGAAATAGGAATTGAAGGTGAGTACCGCCGCAGTACTGGAAGATAAATCGATACCCCCCGTTTGTAGCGCAGTGTGCGAAGTGTAATAACTGCCATCGTAATTGTTAACCATGGCATAAGGCCCTGAGCCACCCGTGGTATTGGTGTAGCGCCCAGACCCGGAGTCGAAAAACTCCCAGCTCTTGCCCGCGCCGTTATAGGTGACCACTGACCAGCCTGCGGGCAGTCCGCTGGAGAAGTCTTCGTCGATGAGCAGACCGCTGGAAGTTGGCGCCGGCGGTTCAATGGTAACGATTATCGAGTAGGCTTGTGCTGTGCCGCCATCCAGAGTGCCCTTGTGGCTGACGCGAACTGTGTACGGCCCGGGACCAGTGGTCTGCACGACCACTTGCTCTACGTTATCGCGCACATTGTCATCGCTGAATGCCGCCGCGCCAGGGTCGGCCGGATCAAGCACCCAGGGGAAGAAAGTACTACCGCCGCTTATCACGCGTAAGTCGAGATCGTTAACCAACATGCTGGTCGTCGCGTCCAGTACCATTGGTAAAACGGGATCTCCGGGGGGATCGTGCCATACCAGGGTTACGCGCAAAATAGCCTCTGCATCAGTTACGTCCACTACCACTGATTCGGTGGTGCCGTTGCTTAGAACACCTTCAATAATTCGATGCTTGCCGCTGTTGTCAAAATCATTGCTGATCAGTCGGGCGGCCGTTTTGGTATTCAGCAGGCCCCAGCCATATTCGTAGTCTGGGCCCGGAGCGGGTCCGGTTTCATCAGCGCTATGAATCGCCAGGGCTTTGAGCGTGGCGGCTCTCATATACTGGTCACTGCCGTGTAAATTTTCGTAGTGCTGCTGCAGTAGCAATAGCGAGCCGGTAACGTTGGGCGCTGCCATGGATGTGCCAAGTGCTGCGGCAAAGTAGGGCGCTTCGTTATAGGTGGAGGTGAGTAGCCAGCCATTACCCACCAGGTCAGGCTTTATGCGGCCGTCATCCGTCGGACCAAAGCCGCTGAAACTGGATACCTGCACTCCCGCTGGACCGGCCAATGGCAGGTAGCCGCCCGGTACATCGTCTACGGAGCCCACGGTGAGAATATTTTTTGCCACACTAACGCTGGGAAGACAGTCGTAGCCCAGGGGCGCGCAATCGGGTGGGCGGTAGGTAGAAGAAGTACCCAGAGACATACCAGCCTGGTCTACGATGGTGTACTCCACCCCGGCCCCGGGACCGGGGTCCCAGCGGTCGTTTCCAGCGGCTTTGACCATCAGATAATAAGGCGCATTGACTGCTATCTGATCCCAGACCCGACTCTCGCTATCGTAGTAGCCAAAGTAGGGGTCTTCAGTTCCGCTGCCGCCAATCCACCACCATTCGTCAGCACCGGTACCGCCGTTATACAGCCAGCCGGCGGCGATCCCGTAGGAGTGATTCGATAGCAGCAGCTTGTCGCCAGCGCTGCCGGCCGCGTTAATCATCTCGGCGGTATCGTCGACCCAGTCGTAGGCATCCAGCTGGGCAGTATTTGCCATGCCCCGCGCTTCCGGCCAATCCACTGTACCCCCTGAACCGATGAGTGTACCTGCCACGTGTGTGGAGTGACCGCTGATCAGCGGGGGGGCGTCCTTTTGGGTTGTGCGACCATAGAGGTCGGGATGGGAATCGAACACGCGACCAGCATCCCACAGGCCAACACGCATGCCGGCACCGTCAAGGAAAAGACCTGCAGAACCGCCAGGCCAGATTTCGTCGGTGGATACGCTGTCTGCGGCATCAACATTGAATGTGGTATAAAACTGCGGCCCAAAGCCAGGCACCATGCGCATTAACTGCAGAGTTTTACCGTTGGGTAATGTTCGCCTTTCAGGGATACCCAGGCGAGCCGCAACTTCCGCCACCTGGGTCTTCTGTAGAAGATTCCGTTGTTGTAATTTCTCTGCCAGTTGTTGGAGTTTATCTTGCCGCAAGTTAAGTGCGACTGCACTCTGCGCAGTTGCGTTGGCATCGAATAATAAAAAACACAGTACAAGAACTACTGGGAGCAGAAACTGTCGGGTCATGGTAAATACCCTCGGTGGTTTACTGAAAGCTGCGCCCAAAAAGCTCCGCAGCGCAGCACTGACCACGCTCGTGTTTATGTATTAAAGTCTAGACCATCGGTGCTCTTTGTCAGGTTAAACACCTGAATTTACACGACTTGCCGACCAACGGCGCCAAATGGGGGTTAAATGGGTTGGTAGGGTGCAGGTCAGAGGGATTAGGTAATTAATCACTGATTCCAATACCTTGAAATTCCTGATGGTTATATGTAACCGCATTGTAGCGGTTAACACCTTGGTGGAAATTCCAGACTATTGACTTGCGGCGTGCTTTCAGCAACGAAATTTTGTGATCACTGGGGAAGCGGCTATTCAACCCACGCCACTACTCGTTGCTCCAGGTAGTCGTAGAAGGGATTGTGTCGCAAGCGCAGCAGGAAGTCGCCTGAGATCCTGAACAGGCCTCTTTCGCCCTGAACCGGCTGCTGGCCAAGAAATAGCTGATTACGATCTGCAGGCGCATAGCGGCCATACAGCGGATCTTTCGCGGGGAAGGGCAGGGCGACGTGCGACAGGGAAAACACACCATCGGGCCATTCCACTCCCAGTGACTCGCTATGGGAAATGTCTGCTGTGTAGGGCGCCTTGTGGTGTACGCTGACAGCGCGGCTGTCTGCATTGGTATTTCCCACCAGGGTGAGCGCAAAAGGCAGTTTGTCATCGCTCATCAGGCGCCTGGTCAGTGGACCTGGGTCTGCGATCAGGATATTGCTGTTAGCGGCAAAGCGGTTGATATCAAACAATACCAGTTCGTGACGACTGGGTGCGAGATGCAGCAGCAGCCGATCAACCAACGCGTCTGTCGATACGGTGGCATCCACGGTCGACTTCAACACCAGAACGGGTGGTAGCATCCGGCTCTTGTCTGATCTGCGTGCTATGCGCCTGGCCACCGAGGTGGTCAGCTCGTGCACCTGCTCTGCGGCATTGGTGGTAAAGGAATTGTACTTATAGGGATCGAACTCGGGCTCTATCTGCAGCCAGGCCATGTTGCCCAGCCCGGGCAGCAGTGACAGGCGGCGTTTCCATTTTGCCAGCGCGGCGGTCGCGCTTATGCCGATGGCAGGAGAAATCAGCACCAGGCTGTGGGGTTTTTTTCCTGCATGCCCCTGTTCCAGTTGCAGTACATAATCCAGGGCCAGTGCAGCGCCTGTTGAATAGCCGATGATATGAAGCGGCTGGTCACCCGCGACCGAGTTCAGGTGTGTCATCGCCAGCTTTACGGCGGCGGACATGTCCTGCCAGGTGACATGCAGCATGCCCGATGGCGCTGTGCCGTGACCGGGCAGGCGTAATCCCAGCACATGGAAGCCGCGCTGATGCAAGGTTTCACCCAGGGCACGCAGGCTGTAGGGCGAATCTGTCATCCCGTGCAGGAGTAGCACGGCAGCGCAGGGCTGTGCATGTTCTAACTCGAAACTGCGGTTCCAGTTTGGCTGGCGGCGAGCGGGATCGGAAATACTGCCTCTGCTATAACGCTGCAGGGAATGCTCAATTCCTGTGGGGGTGTGCTGGTATACGCGCTTGTCCAATTCTTCAAACAGCGTATCTTCAAGGCGTATATAGTCTTCGAAGCTGGCAATATCGGCAGAGCGCTGCAGGGAAAATTCACTTTCAAGTTCCTCACTAAACCATGGCGGCAGCTCGCTATCACTGCAGCCAAACAGGCAAAGCAGGCTGATCACCAGCAGACTGAGCGGCGCGCTGCGGCGCAGCCTTTGTCGCATGGCTTTTGCTGGTTGCGACATTTGCATACCTTTGGCTAGCAACGGCGCCCCGGCTTGCTCACACTAGCGTGGCACGCTCACCGGTGCGCGCAATCGTGTTTCCAGAATAGTGCCCGCGGGTACATTGATGCTCTGGCCACTGGTCAACAGCGAAGCACCTGTGCGCCCACCGCAGCGCCGGTTCTGGCGCCGGAGCTACCGCTGATCAAGCCGCCTATTGCCGCAGCCCTGGCGGTGCGCCCCAATGTGTTCCTCGCCTCGTTCCCGGTTTGCGCCTGCATGCCTTCTGTGGCTATCTCGAACAACTGGTCATTGATCATCAGGTCGGTGAATTCGATGGCCATTTCCGAAGAACCCACCGCGCGTCCACCCTGCTTGGCCTGGACAATTCGACCATGGACGAAAGCACCGCGGGGTACTGCGGTAATGCCGTCAATCACGATAGCGCTCTCCAGTTGCGCGCGGAAACGGTGGCCAGCCTGGTGCCGCCTGGAGTCAATACTGTCGGCAGTGCGCAATACCAATCGTGTGCCGGAGGGAATTGTTACTGTGGTGGGCCTTGGGGCGGGGGCCGGTTCAGCCGCAGCTGGCGCAGGCGGGGGTGCTGCTGCCTGACGGGTGGCGACACCCTCGCTGATAAATATTCCGACTACCTCGCTTTCCGGGAATGCCTCAATGCCATCGCCAGTGTTAAACATGATGATGCCGTTGCTACTGCCGACAAAGTCGCCTTCCAGCAACGTTCCGTCGGCGAGTTCCAGGGTGTCCGCGAACACTGTACCCACGGCCAGGGTGGCAAGCGCTATAAGCGTATTCATTAATCTTTTCATTGTAGGGCCCTCTGTCAACCTGTCTACATGTAACACCTACTATAGTTTCTGCAACGTGCAGATGAAAGCGCGAACCAGCCAATTAGGCTGCCGCACCGGGATTGAGTCATAATTGGTGGCTTAAAAATACACGGAATCTGCCAATGCAGGGTAGGCTGGGCAGCGCGCACTAGAGACTATGCAATCACAGCGGACCAGACTTGATCGTTTTATCAGCGAACGCCAGGGCGTTAGTCGGCGTGCAGTGCGCTTGCTGCTGGCCCAGGGCCGGGTTCTGGTGGATGGCGAACGGGCCTGTTCGATTAACCAGGTGGTGGGTCAGTTCACACGGGTTACGCTGGATGACAGTGTGTTGCAGGCCAGTCAGGCACACTATGTAATGTTGCACAAACCTGAAGGCGTAGTCAGCGCCACACGCGATGAGCATCATCGCACCGTGGTAGATCTGCTGCCGCAGTCCTTTGCCAATACGCTGCACATCGCCGGGCGCCTGGACTTCAATTCATCGGGTTTACTGTTACTGACTAATGACGGCCATTGGTCGCGCGCACTGTCACAGCCGGACACAAACCTCAGTAAGACCTACCTGGTGAGAGTGGAGGAGCCGTTGGCGAGCCACTATGTCGAGGCATTTTCTGCAGGCATGTATTTCTCCTACGAAGGCCTCACCACAAAACCCGCAGAACTCAAGATTCATTCGGAGTTTGAATGCCAGGTCCGGCTAATAGAGGGGCGCTACCATCAGATCAAACGAATGTTTGGTCGCTTTGATAACCGTGTAATGAGTATTCACCGCTGTGCAGTGGGCAGTTTACACCTGGATTCGAATTTAGCGGCGGGTGCCAGTCGCGTTATTACCAGGCGCGAGCTGGACGCGCTGGGTATCGAACATCACTGCCCGACTGACTAGCGAGAAATAGACTTACGACCTGTATTTACGTGCAGACGATGTCCCGGGCCCAGCGGCTTGCAGCGTTTCTGACTATGGTAGTGGGTAGCACATGTCACCAATAGAGGCGCTTTGATACCGTAAAAATGGGTCTGCCGTGGAGCCCTGGTGTAG
>JAIBDN010000090.1 GCA_024686215.1 Gammaproteobacteria bacterium
ACAGTGATCGGGAGCAGGAACTGGACACCACCGCTTTTGCCCAATTCAAGGGCATTGGGCCCTGGTCGGTGAACATGGTAGCCATGCGCGGCTGTGCTGATCCAGACGCTTTTCCGCTGCAAGACCTGGGTATCGACAAGGCCTGGGCCGCCCTGGGGGGCGAAGACCTCCCGCTGCAACAGCACATCGCCAACTGGCGCCCCTGGCGCGCCTATGCCGCTAATTTACTGTGGAAGAGCCTCAGCGCGTGAAAGAGCCTCAGCCCGTAAAACAGCCTCAGCCAATGAAAGAGCCTCAGTCCATAAGGAAAGTAACCTATGAGCACACACTACCAATTTTTGCATAGCCCTATCGGGCGCCTGCGCCTGGTGTCGGATGGCAAGCAACTACTGCGCATCGAATTCGAGGGCGCTCAGCAACAGGATGGGGAAGAACGCGCAGACCCGGTGCTGAGTGCCTGCGCGCAGCAACTCAGCGAGTACTTCGATGGCCAGCGCGAGCATTTCGAGCTGCCACTAGGCGCCAGGGGTACCGACTTCCAGCAACGCGTGTGGCAGGCGCTGGCGGATATCCCCCACGGCGAAACCCGCAGTTACCGGGACATTGCCCAGGCCATCGGCAAACCCACTGCCATGCGCGCCGTGGGTGCCGCCAACGGCCGCAATCCGCTGCCCATTGTGGTGCCTTGCCACCGGGTGATCGGTGCTGACGGTTCGCTGACGGGGTTTGCCGGGGGTCTGCAGGCCAAGACCTGCTTACTGCAACTGGAGGGAATACTGCCCTGAGTAGGCTCAGGCGTTGAGATCAGGGATCATGTCGTCCTTGAGGTGCTCGATGGCGTCCTTCAACCGCAACTTCTCCTTTTTCAGGCGCTGCAGCAGGATCTGATTCTGATAGGGATAACTATGCAGTTCTTCAATCTTGTTATCCAACGCACGGTGCTTGGTCTGTAGACCAAAAAGACGCATGGCGGGGGTCATCACTTCGTTAGCGGCCTCTTCTTCAGGCCCGTTACCGTTTAGGGGGATATCACTCATAGTTTAGCTGCACTCACCTTACCGCCCTGGACTCGAAATCAGAGTGCAACTCTATACCCACAGGGATTACCAGCACAAGCAGTCTTCGCATCTGGATGACATAAATCATGCTTTATCGCGGCGCAGCATCTGCGACCAGAGAGCATGCGCCGGGTCGGCAATCGCGTAAAAATTCGGGCTCATCAGGGAATCGCCGCAGTTATAGCGCAGCGGCAGACCATCCAGCCCCAACACCTGGCCGCCGGCGGCCTCTACCAGGGCCTGTCCGGCCGCGGTATCCCACTCGCAGCAGGGAGTAAAGCGCGGATATAAATCCCCCTTTCCTTCTGCCAACTGGCAAAACTTCAGGGCGCTGCCGCTGTCCAGTCTATCCACCTCACCCCAGTGCTCACCCAGCCATTCCAGGCAGGCCATTAAACGCGGGCCACGGTGGCGTCGGCTGGCCAGCACCATCAGCGGTTTGCCCTGTTGTAGCGACCGCGCAGCCAGCGGGGTTTCCCGCCACGCTTCATCAGCGTACTGGTAATGCCAGGCGCCTACCCCGGGGATGCCCACATAAGCGGCCTGCTCCAGCGGCAGGTAAAGCACGCCCAACACCGGCTTATGCTCTGCAATCAAGGCAATATTGATAGTGAACTCCCCGGTGCGCGCCAGGAACTCCTTGGTGCCGTCCAACGGGTCCACCAGCCAGTAGCGGGGCCATTCACGGCGCTGGGCCTGGTCTTCCTCGGTGGATTCTTCGGATAACACCGGCAACCGCGGCGTCATTGCCTCCAGACCAGCCAGCAGGCAATGGTGGGAGTCCACATCCGCACGGGTCAGCGGGGAATCGTCCCCCTTGGACTGGTATTGATCCGCTTCCGGCGCATGGTAGTGATCGCAGATCAAGCCACCTGCCTCCAGGCAGAGTTGCAGTAGCGGGGGGATTTGGCTTTGCAGATCGGGCATGGGCAATTTTCGTTTGGGTTCACGGGCCAATATAACATTTCAGCGCCGGCGATGGGTTTAGCGGGGTGCGCAGTGCGCCCCAAACAAGGCATAATCTACTGCAATCAAACCCAAGCACATTCAACAAACCCAGAGCCGGCAACACCATGATCGACTGGAACAGCATCGACACCGTACTGCTGGATATGGATGGCACCCTGCTGGACCTGCATTTCGATAATTACTTCTGGATGGAGCACCTGCCGCGACTGTACGCAGAGAAACACCAGATCAGCCAGGAAGAGTCCAGCGCCCACCTGCACCAACAGACCAGCAGCAAGCAGGGCACCCTGGACTGGTACAGCCTGGATCACTGGTCCGAACGCCTGGATATGGATATTCCCACCCTGAAGCTGGAGGTGCGGCACTTGATCAACCTGCGCCCCTACACCACCGAGTTCCTGACCCAGCTGCACCACAGCCACCGGGATGTAGTAATGGTTACCAATGCGCACCGCAAGACCCTGAATATAAAAATGGACAAGGTAGACATTACCCACTGGTTCGACCGGGTGGTGGTGTCTCACGACCTGGACGCACCCAAGGAAGAGCAGGCCTTCTGGCACAAGCTACAGGCCCTGCACCCTTTCGACCCCAAGCGCACCCTGCTGATTGACGACACGGAGAGCATACTGGATTCAGCCCAGCGCTATGGCATTGTCCACCTGCTGACCCTGCTGCAGCCGGACAGTCAGCGGCAAAAGCGCATCGACACACGCTTTCCCGGCATCCATCACTTTGACGAAATCATGCCCAATGGGGTATCAGGAGAAAAACACACGTGAGCGATCAGCAGCGCCCGGAAAAACTGCGCCTGGACAAGTGGCTGTGGGCGGCGCGTTTCTACAAAACCCGCAGCCTGGCCAAAGCCGCAGTAGAAGGTGGCAAAGTGCACCTGGGTGGCCAGCGCGTGAAGGTATCCAAAGAGATTAGTGTGGGCGATATTCTGCAGATTCGCCAGGGTTGGGACGAGAAAGTGATTCAGGTGAAAGTTCTATCCGGGCAGCGCCGCGGGGCACCCGAGGCCCAGGCCTTGTATGCAGAAACTGCGGAGAGTCTGGAAAAGCGCGAGGCAGAGGCAGCGGCGCGCAAAGCGGCAGGCGGCATGCTCGATCGCCCGGCACAGCGGCCCACCAAGAAACAACGGCGTCAGATTCACCGCTTTAAAGAGCAGCCCTAACCGGGTTCACTCCCGGTAGCTAGGCCACCGTGATCGTATTGCGCCCTCCGTCCTTGGCCTGGTACAAAGCCTTGTCCGCTCGGTTAATTATATCGGCCGGCAACAAATCCGCGTCTGGTATCACCGTCACCACACCCTGGCTGACCGTAACATACTTGGCGACTTTGGATGTTTCATGGGGCATATTCTCTTCGATGACCAACTCACGTAAGCGGTTTGCCGTGCGCTGGGCTGACTCCGCTGAGGCTCCCGGTAACACCAGAATGAACTCCTCGCCACCATAGCGCCCCACGACTTCACCGGCCCGGGTGGTAGCACGTTGCATCACGTCAGCCAGTTTCTGCAATACCTTGTCGCCCTCCGGGTGACCGTAGGTATCGTTGTAATATTTGAAATAGTCAACATCCAGCATGATCACTGACATCTCCGAGCCACTACGACGGGCACGATTGATTTCCTCCTGCAGCACATTATTCACCAGGCGCCGGTTACCCAGCCCGGTGAGTTCATCCACATTGGCCAGGTCCGTAAGCTGGCGCCGTGCATCGCGCAGCTGGCGATTGCGATCGCGCAGGGAACCGGTGAGGTCACCCAACTCCTGGGCGATGGTCTCCCGCTCCCAGTTCAGGGCGATCATGTTGCGGAAAGACTGGTAGATGCGATCACAAACAAACACCAGCAGAGCACACAGGCCCAGCAAGACAAGTCCGATCAGCAAGTTATAGGGCTGTTGCCAATAATGTACCGTGTTCCACCAGGCGATCGGCCACAACGAGGTAAACACCGACACAATAAAATATTCGCGAATCACCACGGAGAAGCCGATCGACAAGGCGGTGATCATCACGATCAACAGCAGAAACGTATACTGCATGGACAGTGGCACCATGCTGGTCGCCTGAATATATACCCCGGACCACACCAACCCGGTGAGGCCCGCTCCCACCAGCAGCTGGCGATAAACGCGCCTGGGTTTGGTATTGAAACGCCGCTCCACCAGGGCATTGCTCATATGCAGGGAGCGCATCAGCAGTAGTATCAGGAAGGCAGCGGCCCACAGCAAGATGCTGGTGAACTCTACAAAAGGCCAGAACAGCGCTACGGTGGCCAGCACCCCGACCAGGTGAATGCTCACCGTGGCCAGGCGGCCATTTTGTATCAGCAGCTCCAGCTGAGCGGCGAATAACTCCTCGCGGGGTATGTGGCGTTGATAGATCATGGTGTAAATCCTACACCCAAGTGCCTATAAAGATACAATTTAGCAGCAAAGCTGAGAACCCTGTCACAGCTGGTATTACTGCGCGTTGTCAGCACCGGACGTTTACGACACACTTACTTTCAAACAATATTAATGAAATGGGGCCCGGAGCATGCTCTCCTGGAAAAGCATACGCATCGTATGCATCGTACTGTTGCTACTGCCTATTGTGCACCTGGCCTACCTGGTGTCGCGCGATGCCATGGCCATTCTGGACCCCTCTCCCACCGTATGGACCGATGAACTGCATGCCTATGCCAACAACGACAACGTCTCTCACTTACCCGAAAGCCCGGTAGTCGTAGTCGGCGGACGCCGCGTTAAACTATGGTCCGATTTGCCCGACATGCTGGCTGACCATCCGGTACTGATGCGCGGCCTGGGCGATGCGATCATCGAGGACATCACCTACCACTACACCGCGCTGATCGGCTTCTACCGCCCCAGCGCTGTGGTACTGATGCCCGGGCACAGCGAATTCCATATACGCGACAGCAAATCTGCCGAGCAACTGGTAACCGCCATTCAGGAACTCGAAGCGCTGGATGCCTCCCACGGGATAACCCGCCATTTCTATGTGTTTACGCCACTGAAAACCGTGTTGTACCCGGGTGATAACACCGAGATTGAAACCGCAAGCCGACTGCTCAAAGAATGGGCGACACAGAATGAACGGGTAACAGTACTTGATGGCAACCCACTATTGGCAGACAGCACAGGGAAACCCAAGGCCGGGTATTTTCTCAGTGATGGGGTCAACCTGAACGATGCCGGCTACCTGCGTCTAGCCATGCTGCTGCAAGTGCAAATGGCGGCAAATAATGAACCGGCTCCCGAGACCGGGGCCGAGTCCTGAATCACCACTTTTGGGTCAGGATGCGCTAGAATTGCTGCCATGCTCACGGAGATCCCACTCACACCACCTGATACCCCGTTACTGACCGCCATTGATCAGGGCACGTCCCTGCACGACCTGGACATGCAGCAACTGCAGCAACTGACCGGGGAACTGCGCTCCTACATGCTGTACAGCGTGGGCCAGACCGGTGGGCACTTCGGTGCAGGACTGGGTGTGGTAGAACTCACCGTGGCCCTGCACCACGTATACAACACGCCCCACGATCGCATTGTGTGGGACGTGGGGCACCAGACTTATCCACATAAAATCCTCACCGGACGTATGCAGCAAATGCACAGCATGCGCCAGGCGGGCGGCCTGGCCGGTTTTCCCAAGCGCGCAGAGAGCGAATATGACACCTTTGGTGTGGGGCATTCTTCCACCAGCATCTCCGCTGCCATGGGCATGGCCATCGCCGCGCAGCAACAGGGCATCGCACGTAAGTCTATCGCGGTGATCGGCGACGGCGCCATCACCGGTGGTATGGCGTTTGAGGCCCTGGCCCATGCGGGCCATGAGCGCCCCAACATGCTGGTGATTCTCAACGACAACCAGATGTCCATAGGCCACAACAAGGGCGGCCTGGCCACCTATTTTGCCAAGATATGGGCGACCAAAACCTACCTGGGCATGCGCGAGCGTTCCAAACGCTTTCTGCAGCGCTTCAGTTTCCTGTGGGAATGGGCCAAGCGCACCGAAGAACATATGAAAGGCATGGTAGCCCCCAGCACCATGTTTGAGGAGCTGGGTTTTCATTACATAGGCCCCCTGGATGGCCATGACCTGCCCCAGCTG
>JAIBDN010000075.1 GCA_024686215.1 Gammaproteobacteria bacterium
CAATAGCCCCAGTAGGCGGCAATGATAAATACCACCACCACCACGGTACTGAGAATCCACCAGGGGTCCTGCAGCTGTCCGGCGTAGACCAAAGGACTGTTCAGCGTTGCCTGCAAGGCGCCCGTGACAGACGCCACCAGCAGACAAAAACAAAAGTAGATGCCGGCACGCGACCAGGCTGCGGGTGCTGACCATACGTCATTGGCGTGTCCGCGGTAGCGGGCGACGTACAAGCCCAGCAAACCCACCATTAGTGCAAAAATCATCCACACCATTACTTCATCACCCTGGCATTTATATCTGCTGCACATTGTAACGGGACACTACTGCCTAAATTTGACATTCCGCAAAGAACCATAGCTGTCTGTCTCCCAAACTAGTCGAGAATACAGCAATGTGCCGGGATATCGTGCAACAACCTATACAAAAGAAGTCGACAACAGCAGACAGCGAACTGCCGCCCCTGCGTGCATTTATCGATGGCGACATTGTGCTGCCCACGGTAGATCGCAACAATATGCTGCGCAATCCCAACGACAGGGAGCCTCTGCAGGCGCAGCTGTCCTGCTCGACAGAGCAAGTGGAAACCGCCCTGGCCTCTGCCGACAGCGCTTATCAGGCTGGGCTCTGGGAGAATACGCCAGCAGAAGAACGAGCGTCCATACTCGATGCCATTGCCGAGAAACTGGACGTCCCGGAAATCAGGGAACGCATTGCCCGCGCTGATGCCATTACCACTGGCGCGGTCATTAACGTCACCCGCAAGATGTCGCAACTGGCTCCCTTTGTCTTCCGCCATGCGGCACAGTACATTCGCGAGGGTAACCTGCAACACAAGCTACCCGGGAAATTGGGCGAGGTAGAATACTTCCGCCGGCCCTGGGGGCCAGCACTGCTGGTGTCGCCGTGGAATGGCCCCACTGCCATTGGCTCGCACAAGATCGCCAGCGCACTGGCGGCGGGTGCACCGTGCATTGCCAAGCCCTCCGAATGGGCACCCCACTCCGCTCTGGTGATGGCCGAAATCATCCAGGACATGAACCTGCCAAGGGGCACCTTCCAACTCACCTGTGGCAGTCGCCACATTGGCGGGCAAATGGTGAGTGATTCGCGCATCAAGGCAATCTCCTTTACCGGCGGTACCGCCGGCGGACGGGTTATTGCCCGCGAATGCGCCGAAGATTTCAAACCCACACAATTGGAATTGGGCGGTAACAACCCGCTGGTGGTATTCGCAGATGCCGACCTGGATCAGGCGGCACTGGGTATTACCTACGGGCTGACTAACCTGAACGCTCAGTGGTGCCGCGCTCTGGGTCGCATCGTGGTGCATAGCTCAGTGAAAGAAGCCCTGCTGGAGCGCGTAATAGCGCAGCTGGAAAAAATAAATATTGGCCACTCGCTGGACGATGCCGCAGATATGGGGCCACTCATTCACCAGCAACAGTACGCCAGTGTACTGGGTGACATCGACAGCCTGGCAGCAAAAGGTGGGCAGTTGATACAACCTACCCCGCTCCCGGATTTACCGGGCTATTTCGTCCCTCCCACACTGATTGATGGCTGCCTGGCACAGGACACACGAGAGGAAATTTTTGGCCCGGTGGCGGCAATACACAGCTTCGACACACTCGATGAAGCACTGCAACTGGCCAATGGCACCGACTACGGACTGGCCGCCTATGTCTACAGCCAGAACGAACAGAGCGCTTTTGCGTTTGCGCGACAGATACGCACCGGCGGCGTAAAGATTAACGGCTACAACCTGCTATCGCTGAGTGGTGCGCCGCGCGGTGCCTGGGGATTGTCGGGACTGGGAGAGGAAGGCACCGCTGAATCCATAGATTTCTTTACTGGTGCCAGGACGGTGGGCCTGGCACCACAGGATGCTATCGGCGGTCGCTAGATTTTTTCCATGTCGATGCGCTGGGTAAGTGGTTCCTCGCCCAGAGTAAAAACGGCGTCCTTGTATTTGGGTGGACCAAACTTGGGTCTCGCGTTGTTGGACAGGGCCACTGGCTCCTTGGGAATGCCAATGAAGTTGGTATCCAACTCACCGTTATCATTGGCATCATAAAAAATAGACAGGGCGTATTCACCCGGTGGCAATTGCAACTCGGCACTCACCAATTCACCGTCACGGGAATCGACAATGACCACCTGTTGCTCCAGCACAGTATCGTCACCCAACCAGGTGTCGTCAGAGTTGTAGACAGCTATATACAAATCGCCCTCTGCATTTTGCAGCCCGGTCAGCTCCACCCGCAGCGTAGTCCCCTCGTTAGCATCGCTGGGGCCATTGGGATCGCCGACCTCAGACAGGACAACGGATGAACCAAGGGCAAGCAAAACTACAAGGGGATGCAGGATCCGCGGTATTACAAATTTCATGGTGTCTCTCCAAAGGCAAAACTATACTGCGGATATAAGCACCCCGGAAACAAAAACACAACCAGGTGGTACAGACAATGGACACCCAGGCGATTTGCAATACGCTGGAAGGGAAAATTCGCGGCAAACCGGTTGCTATCAGCCGCTTTCTGCAGCAGCCGCCAGCAGGGTTCGATGGCATGCAAATAGACCCTTGCCAGATCCTGCGGCATGCGATGGACGACGGCAAGCGGGTATATTTTGACCGCGAGCACCAGGATTGCGTCCACGGCGCCTATATTACCGGTGTACACCCCGGTAATGAGCAGATTCGCAGTGGCCGTTTGTTAACCGACTATATCCCGGTGTACAACCTGGACGCCGCACACACCTTCAATTCCGGGGAATACATTCTGCCCCAGGGCACAGTCAAGGGCTTCTGCGCAGCACCACTGGACGACCTGCCAGCGACAATGGAGGTGGAATGGATAGTACTGGTGTGCACCCCCGCCGTTGCCGCACTGGCTGGTGCAGCACGCGCGGTAAAGGATGGCACGCGCCCGGACACCGCCGCTGGAAACTCCTTCTGTAGCGACCTGTTTGTCACCCCCATGCTCACCGACAACGTCATCGTCACTACCGGTGATATGGGTGGGCGCATGAACAATAAACTGAAAGAGTCGGAGATGTTCGTCATCATACCGGCCAAATGGGCAGACAACCTGGTGAGTATCATTGGCGAGATACCGGATGTAAAAGGCATTTACGAGGCCACCCGTCCGCAAGACTCGCCCTACTGGGACCGGCAGAAAGCCAAGGCCGAGCGTGCATCGGGTAATGCGGGCGCGCAACAAGCACTGAAAAAATACGGACTGGAAGTCTCCCTGGACTGGAATGACGATGCTCTGGAGGCTATCAGTAAAGCACCGAAGTTCGTGCGCAAGATGGCCGTGGGTAACGTGGAGGATTACGCTGAAGAACAGGGCCTGGACACGGTAACGCTGGAAGTGGTGAAGGCGCAGGCGGAGAGCGTTGGCATGGGCAAGTTCATGAGCAAGATCGGGGGCGGTGAAAAAAAAGGCGGCCTGATCGGGCGATTATTCGGTAAACGCTAGGGTTTAAGGCGCACGTCCCAGAACTGAGCGGGCGATTGTTGCCAGGTGTAGCGCAGTAACCGGTCATCTTCATCCAGCCAGAATTGTGTTCCCGCAGCATACTGGTCACCCTGGTACTCACAGACACGGCAGGCTCGACTAACCGTTTCCAGTTCCAGCTGCGCCTGTGCTTGCAACACACGCGCCTGACGCTGGCTGATCTGCGGACGCAGCAGTGCTGCTGTGTTCTCGGGCTCACCTATGGCCGGCACAATGACCGTGCCCTCCCCGCCCGCCTGCAACAATCGGGCGATGACCGGGCCGGTAAAAATCCTCATCAGTGGCGACAATACACAAACACCCTCGCGCGGCAGGGGAATCTCTTCAATGGCCGACGGGACACCTGCCTGCCACCGCTGATAGCGCAGGTAATCATCAGTTAATGCATAGTGTGCTCGAATGGCGCCGGCCCCCGTGGCCTGCCAGCAGACCTCAAAGGTGCAAAGCCCGCCATCGCGAACGCTGGCCTGCACGCTCAGCTCAACACCCGGAGCGTGCCGGGTACTGGACCAGCGCTGCAGTGAATCTGCTAGTTTTTCACGGGTCCAGGTTTCGCGTATCGCTGTAGGTTCACCGTTTAGCCGGTATTCGTAGCGTCCCGAGCTGAGGTCAGGCAGATCAGTCATCCTGCGGGTACTGGATCAGCTCAATCACCAGCCCACCGGTAGTGGCGGGATCCAGGTAAACCATTTTCTTCGCACCGATCGCGACAATACCACCCGGGGTGACGTGACCGGGGTAGATCCCCTGACCCGCCAGACGCGCCACGGCGCCCTCGATATCGCGCACGCGCCAGGCGACGTGGTTAATACCGGCGCCGCCCGAGGGCATCTCCAGCAGAAGATCCTTAAACTCTGCGGAGCACGGCTCTATTAACTCAAACTCCAGGCCACCGACGCTGAAAAAAGCAAAACGCGTTGCCGCAGGTTCTCCGGCGGCCGGCACGTAGGTAATGTCTTCATCACGCAGGCCGTAAACGCGACAGGCATTTGCCACCGCTACTTCCAGGTCTGGCACCACAAAACCGACGTGCGCAGCTGCCTGTATATAATCTTTCAGTACCTCACGTGGATCAGCCATCGCTGAACGCCTCTTGTTCGCGCCATAAATCATTGCTCAGTCGCCAGGGCCTGTCCAGTAACAAGTCGGTGCGCTCCGACATCAGTTTATCGCAGGCGGAAACAGGCTGGATTGAAGCGACGGTAACAGCCTCCCCGGGAGCCTGTGAGGTCACCAGTGGCGCGTTGATATAACCGTCAAAGCGCCGCTGATGCCACTCGGTCATCAAGGTGAACTCGCGCTCCAGGTCGGCAATCAGTCCCGCGCGGCCGCGCAGTGACCGGGAGCTGGCCAGCACACAGATACGATTCTCTGCAGCGCGACTACGCAGGCCAAATTTCTCTTCCCATGATTCCTGCAACTGTAAGGGCACGGCCATAACATGTGCACCACGCAGTGCCGCCACCTTGACCAACTCAGGATACACGGCATCGTCGCCGGCGATCAGCGCCAGGCGCCCCCAGGGCAAATCCACCAGGGATAATTCCTCACCTTGCGTGGCCCAGGGAAAACGCGCACAGGCGTGTAACTGCGACTGCTGCGCCCGGAGGCCGGACTCTCCCACCAGCACCGCCACTACCCCGTGTCCGTCGGCCACCGGCAATACCAGTGAAGCGCACAGCAATAGCTCCGGAGCAGTTGCACAAGCCGCAGCCATCACCGCGATTGCTCGCTGACCCAGCGCAACATCGCGTTCTAGGTCTGCACCCAGACGGTTGTCGTAACAGAATAATTCCGGCAATACGGCCAGGGCGGTAGCCGCCGGTAACGCCGCAACCAGCGCCGCTATTTCATCCAGTGCTGCCTCTCCCTCCGCGCGTGGTGCCAGGCAAGCGACGTGGATTTTTTCCGTGGCGGGTGCACAGATGGGCGCAACAGATTCCTCGGCGATTTCCTTGTACAGGCTGGGGCGGCGCGCGGCAAACAGGTTGGTGCCATCGGGACGTGTCTTATCATCCGCCAGGGTCAGGTCGATATCGGCAAACACCACAGCCTCCTCGTCGCGAGGCCCGCGGGCGAGGATTTCACCCTGCGGTGATACGATCTGGCTTTCCCCGGCGCCATTTAAAAAGTGCAGAGGAATGTGCGTTTCAGCACTTACCGCTGCCAATAAATGCTCGGGTATCAGGGGGCCTATTTTATTCGCAGCCACCAGGAATACCTTGTTCTCCGGGGCACGCGCCGGCACATGCAGGCTGGCCTCATCCAGGGCAAAGGAATTCAGCGAATCGCAAAACAATTGCGCACCCCGCAATGCCAAGCCCCGCGGCGTTTCGCAGGTTACCCCATCGCGACAGGGGAACATCGCCAGGCGCCCAAAGTCGGTTTTGATGATGTCGCTGGTAGTACTGGCGCGCACAAACCAGGTGTTCTCATGCCCCATCAGCGTCTGTTTGTCGGCGACACTGCGCAGTTCACCGGCGGGGCCATAGCACAGGGAACTGATGGTCAGCTCATCGTTACTGCGGCGCAGGGAAACATTGATCACGATATAACACTGATGCAGTGCTGCCCTTTCCGCAATCTGCTGCAAGAACTCGCCGCGCAGATCCAGCGACACCTGCCGGGCGTGCTGTGCATCGTCATACCAGGAGATATGATTACTGAATTCCGGCAACACCATGAGCTGCGGGCGGTGTTGACGGGCGCGGTCAATCATACGCAGGCAGGTCGCCAGGTTTTCGTCAACATCTGTAGTAGAAGCGAACTGCAGGGCGGCTACTCGCGCCATGTGACATCTCCAGGGTAACGCGGCGTAACAGCGCTGCGCATGGCGCAGGTCCAGGCGCCAATGATTGTCCGTTAAATCATATAATGATATGATTATATATCATTCTAATGATACTAAACCCGGTCTGATCAGGCCAGATAACAGGTGTATTTCCTATGCATATTTTCATCCTGGGCATGGGCCATGTAGGCAAGGCCCTGGCGGCCAATTTGCGTGCTAGCGGCCATACCATCACCGGCAGTACGACCACTGCGGATAAAGTTACCGAGCTGCAGGAGCACGCCGACGAGGTCGTGGTGCTCAGGGGCGCGGAAACGGAGAAGCTGGTCGCAGCTGCCAGCGACTGCGATGTCATCGTGGTTACCGTGGCACCCAATGTGAAGAATACGCGCACTGTAGAAGAACGCCACAAACATTACGCCGATGTCCTGGTGGCCAGCTGCGCCTCAGCCCGCCAGGCCTGCGAGCGGGTCATTTTTCTGTCGTCATTCTCCGTATACGGTGACGGCGGCGCCGGCGACGAACCCGTATCCGAGACAACGGCAACCAGTAACAGCGAGGAGCCCTCCTCACGCTATTACCAGGAAGCCGAGCAGCAGGTGCTGAGCAACGCTGGTGGCTGCGTACTGCGCTTTCCCGATATGTACGGCGCACCGGGTGACCTCACTTTTGAACAGCGTGTGGCTATGTGCCACGAGTACTTTGGTGGCAAGGCGATTTTCAGCGCCGATGCACCGCTGTACGCCATACATTTCGAAGATGTAGTAAACGCTGTGGTGCATGCGCTGGAGCAGCAACTGCATGGGATTTACAACGTGTGCGACAACGACAACCTGCCAGGCACCAACAAGCAGATATTCGACGCCATCTGCGCCAACAGCGGGCTGACCGCCCTGGAGTTCCTGGATCAGATAAAGGCGCCACTGAAGAAAATCTCTGCGCAAAAAATCTATGCCACCGGCTACCAGGTAGCGCACCCGGATCCCAACGCACACTTACTGCAGAGCTAGCGCTGATGAGCACGATTGTTATTACCGGCAGCACCCAGGGCATAGGCCGCGGACTGGCACAGGAGTTCTGTCGTCGCGGACACAACGTGGTTATCGCCGGGCGCAATGCTGAACGTGTAGCCAGCGCACTGACCGCACTGGAAGGCGAAGCCGGACAAGCAGCAGGCCAACCCTGTGACGTGGCACAGCACCCACAGGTGCAGGCCTTGTGGGATCTGGCAGTAAACAAGTTCGGCAGTGTAGATATCTGGATCAACAACGCGGGATTGGCGCGCACCGTATGGCCGATACTGGAAATACCCCAGGAAGAAATCGAGACCATGGTGCACACCAACATGCTGGGCACCATCAACGGCAGTCGCGTAGCCGCCAGCGGCATGCTGGCGCAGGGGCACGGCAAACTGTTCAACGTACTCGGCGGTGGCAGTGATGGGGAATATTTCCCCGGCCTGGGCCTGTACGGCACCACCAAGCGTGGCCTGGACTATTTTACCAACGCCCTGGTCAAGGAACTGGCGGACAGCGCTATTATCGTCGCCAAGATTCGCCCAGGCATGATCATCACCGAGGCCGTGGTACGCGAGGCGCGCGCCAACATGGAAAACTTCCAGAAATCGCGCAAGATGATGAATAACCTGGTAGATACAGTGGAAACCGTTGCACCTTACCTGGTGGACAACATACTCGCCACCGAAAAGAGCGGCACAAAAATCCGCTGGCTGAACGGGCCCAAAATGGCCGGCCGCATGTTGCGCGGCATGTTCAAAAAACGCCCCGACCAATTCGAGCCCTTTGGGCTTTAACACCTTAACTATAGAGCAAGGCCGAGCATGAGCACAGATACCAAAACCATTGATCAGTTCCTCGCTGAAAATCCGGACGTGGATGTGAGCAAAGCCTGGGAGCGCTGCTGGGGTATTCTCAGCGACATCAAGGAGCGCATCGCCACACGCTTTCCCGGCCTCGCGCCAGAACCCAATTGCGCCGACCGCAACTACTACACCTCTCCCAATGGCGAATTCGAGGGCTCCATGCAGGCCTGGAGCGGCCAGGGTTGTGACTGGCTGGTGAACTCCTGGCTGGGCAATCGCAAGGCCAGCATACTGGATATGAATGCCACGGCATTTCTGGGACAGGAAACCGATGTACCGCATTTCATCATGGTCTTTGGCACCATACCCAAGCTGTTCTTCTACTTCGACTTCACCCCGCGGCGTAACCTGATGGTGGACACTGAATACCTGGATCGGTATTACGGGACAATAAACGAGGAATACCTGGCGTTGCGCGGCGACCCTGCCTTCCAATGGTCGGTAAGCCACGGCACCTATATGCGCGCACTCACCAACCCCTCTACACAAAGCCTGATGGGCGACCTCACTGACGCGAATATCGACACACTGGAAAGCTACGCCTACCGCATGCTGGAGCATTGGCTGGGCTGGCTGGACGCTGCCGCGCCTGTGCCCCAGGCGCAACGCGGCGAGTTACGCGACTACGATTTCAAGGTGCGCGAACTGGGCTACGCCCGGGACCCGATGAATAAACTGGCGGAGCAGGTATTTGGCGCCGACCAGGTAGACACCATGCTCAACATTCGCATGGGCAGTGAACAGATGCAGCGCCGCCAGCAGAAGGACTGACCCGTGACGCGCTTCCTGGGGATTGACCTGAGCGAGGGAGTGCGACGGCGACATCTGCTGGCGTATTTCGCCGCGGCCTTTATCTCCTCGAGCTATGCCGGCGCCCTGGCCATGTTGCAACCGGGCCTGCTGCATGTGATGGCAATCGACCCCGGCGAGCAAGCCATGCTAACCGGCTACCTCAGCGCCATGCAGGAAATCATTCTGATCGTGCTACTGGGTGTCATGGGCGCACTGGCAGATCGCTACGGGCGCAGACCCGTGTATATTTTTGGCCTACTAACCACCGCTCTGGGATTCACTCTCTATCCATTCGCCGACAGCATCACAGAACTGGTGCTGTACCGCATCATTATCGCTTTTGGCAGCGCCGCGATGATTGGCATGATGGTCACGGTCATCGCGGATTATTCGCAAAACAGCACACGCGGCAAGGCCAACGGCCTGCAGGGGCTCATAGCCACCTTTGGCGCCTTTCTACCGCCGCTACTGGGCGCCTTGCCCAAGGTGTTCGTGGACCAGGGCTTCGACGAGCTGGCGGCACAGCAGCTTACCTTTGCCACTGCTGGCACTCTCGGTGTAATCGGTGCCTTTATTGTCGCCATTGGGCTGGCACCACATGTAGGAAAAGTTGCACACGCTGCGCATGAATCGATTTTAACCATGCTGGCGCATGGCGCGAGAGCGTCAAAGGATCCGGGCATCGCCCTGTCCTATGGTGCGGCGTTTATCTCCCGAGGAGACCTGGCGGTAACCGGCGCTTTCTTGAGCTTGTGGTTGGTACAGTTCGGCACTGGTGTGATGGGCCTGCAACCCAGCGAGGCAATGTTCCAGCTGGCGGTACCTCGGGTCTTGATGGTGGTCAGCGGTGCTATGGTCGGCGCACTGGCCATGGGTTATCTCAGCGACAAGGTGAGCCGCGTTCGCGCGGTCACTTTCGCCTCCGGCCTGGCAGCTGTGGTGTATCTCTCGATGTTCCTGGTGGATGACCCGACAGCCCCCTGGGTCATGGCGCTGCTGGGTGTGATGGGTATCGCGGAGATCAGCGCCTTTGTCAGCAGCCAGGCCCTGGTAGGTGAACGTGCGCCGGCGAAACGACGGGGTGCGATTATCGGCTTGTTTGGGGTTTCGGGTGCCGTGGGTATTTTGATTGGCACTGCCGGTGGTGGGTGGCTGTTTGCCAACTATAGGCCTTCTGCGCCGTTTGTGTTGTTCGGCTTCCTCAATGGCATTGTATTTCTTTGGTCGTTGCGGGTGCGGGCGGCCTAGACTTCTACCGCCACCGGTATTCCGGTAG
>JAIBDN010000131.1 GCA_024686215.1 Gammaproteobacteria bacterium
AATATACTCGCCGCTGCGCGCATGGATCCCACACATAAAGAGAAAATGCTCAAGATGTTCCACCTGGCGATGCCAGCAGAGAAAGCGGCCCGGCTTATTGTAAAAGCCATCGAAAAAAATCGGTTTAAACTGGTGTTCTGCGTGGATTCGAGAGTGCTGGATTTCATGAAGCGCCTGTTTCCAACAGGGACGCTCAAACTGATGCGCCTGGCCAATCGCCCTGAGGCCTAGGTTAATCGGACTTGGAGGGCTATGGCTGTTCCGTAGGGGCAACAACGGGGTCTCGCGCAAAGTCTACGCTTAACAGACTAAGGCGCTCGAATAAATCAGCTACTGCCCGGGGTTTTCGATCCAGCGCAGCACACGCGATTCCAGGTAATCGTAAAAGGGGTTGTGGCGCAGGCGTAGTAGAAAGTTACCGGGGATTTTCAGCACCCCACGTTCGCCCTGCAGGGCCTGCTGGCCGAGGAACAGCGTATTTCCGCCTGCAGGTGGAGTACTGCCATACAGCGGATCATCGGGCGGGAAAGGCAGTGCCACGTGGGACAGGGAAAACACACCACCCGGCCAGTTCTGTTCCAGTACTTCTATGCGCGCAGCCCCAGCCGAAAACGGTGCCTTATGGTAGGCGTTAACTGCCCGGCTGTTGGCCTCCGCGTTAGCCACCAGGGTCAAACCAAAGGGAAGTTGTTCATCGGCGATCAAGCGTGCAGTGAAGGGGCTGGGGTCGTCTACCAGCAGGCTGGCTATGTTGGCAAAGCGATTGATATCAAACAAAACCATTTGGTGACGCTCGGGTGCCAACTGCAGCATCAGTCGGTCTACCACGGCGTTGTTTGATACTGTGGCATCCACGGTGGACTTCAGTACCAGGATAGGTGGCAGTGGATGAGCCGTATTGCCTCGCGCGGCAATGCGGCTAGTGACGGAGCTGGTCAGGCTATGCACCTGTTCGGCCGCATTGGTAGTGAATGAGTTGTATTTGTACGGATCAAACTCAGGGGTAACATCCAGCCAGGCAAGCCTGCCAAGTCCTGGCAAGCCCGATAGACGCCGCCCCCACTTGGCCAGGGCTGCTGCCGGACTGAGACCAATGGCGGGCGAGATCAACACCAGACTGGCCGCAGCGGGCTGTGCCGTGCCCTGCTCTACTTGCAAGGCGAAATCCAGCGCCAGCGCCGCCCCGGTGGAATAACCGATAATGTGGATGGGTTTATCGCCGACCCGTTGGCCCATATGCGCCATACCCAGGCGCACCACGGCAGACATGTCCTGCCAACTGACCTGCGCCATGCCCGAGGGTGCAGTGCCGTGACCCGGCATACGCAGGCCCAGCACCTGGAAGCCACGCTGCTGCAAAGCTTCACCGAGAGCACGCAGGCTGTAGGGAGAATCACTCATGCCGTGCAGCAGCAGTACACCGCCCACTGGCGCCTCGTTGGACAGTTCAAAGCTGCGATTCCAGTTGCGCTGGTGCTGGCTCGGGTCCGCGAGACTGCCCCTGCTATAACGCTCCAGCGCATGATTGGGACCGGTGTCGGTGTGGTCGTAGATGAGTTGGTCCAGTTGCGTGAACAC